>SXOO01000156.1 GCA_005776725.1 Pseudomonadota bacterium
AGGTAACGCTGGACGAACAAGCCGTCCTCCGCGCCGAACGAGCAGCTGTCGTTGCCGTCACCGTAGATCGGCTCAGCCGGGCAGTTCGGGTCGAAGCGACCGTCGCCAGCGACGATGGCCCGCGGCGTGGCGGGACCGATGGCCGTGCGTCCATCCGCGGCGAAGATTCCGTGGATCACGCCGCCCATCTCGGTGACACCGTCGCCGCCCTTGAGCGCGCGCAGACGGAGCGTAAAGGCGACGACAGGCGCGTCGAAGTCACTCGCGGCCCCGGGCCGCACCGCGCCATTGATACGAAGGCGCCCGGCAGCGTCCCGGTCGTTCCAGGCGAAGGTCCCCCCAGCGAAAGCGTCGCCCGGCATCACGTCGAGCACCTCGACGACCTCCGGGTCGAACGCCAGGTCGATGTCGAAGGCGCCGAGCTCCTGGTCCACAGCGAACCGGCCGTCGACCTCGAAGATCTCGTTCGGGGCCCGGTCGGCGAAGGCAGGGCCGAGCGACGCGCCCAGGTCGAGGTCACCCAGCGCCGGCGCCAGGTTGGCCTCGACTGCGACGGAGTGCGGCTCGACGGCTTGTCCGCCGTTCACCGCGGCGTCAACGGAGGCCGTGAACACCACGGACCCATTGCCGTGCAGCGTAATCACTCCATCGCCATCGATCGTGGCGACCTCCGGTCGGCTCGACATGTAGGTCAAGAGGCCCGCGCTGGCGGCCACGCCCGCGACGCTCCCGTCGCTGTATACCGCCTCGAGCCCGAACTCCGAGGACGGCTCGCCAGCGATGGCGGTCAGCGTGCTGCCGGTGGCCAGGGCGGAGCCGACGGAGGTGACGGTGACTACGTCTTCTGTGGCAGTGGCGGTGGCCTCCGCGATGATTCCGAAAGCCTTGGCCGACACGGTGAAGCGACCCGCGCTCGTGGGAACGGCCGAACCACCGTCCAGCACGGGCGCGGCACCGTCGAGAGTCACCAGGCGAAGCTCGGCGGACTCGGTGACGTCGATCTCTCCGCCGTCGGAGGACAACATCTTCACGCGAGGGGTCAGCGGCTGCCACGCCTTGCCGGTGCGCGCCCCAACGCCCCCACGCGGGAGGTCGACGCGCAGCCCTGTCGTGTTCACGACCTCTACATCCAGGCGCCCGTCGGCGAGGCCTGGCACGCGCGAGCGGGCGACGAGCTGGCGTGCGCCCACTTCACAACGGGTCCCGTTGCAATCGAGCACGGACGCCGGGAAGTCCACGAAGGCGCCTCCAGGCACTCGACGACCATCGTCGAGGACAAGCCACGCCGAGTACGAGGCCGACGCCGCCATGTGGCCACCCTGGACGAGCGGATCGAGTGGGCTGGATGCGATGCGAGGCGCCCCCTCGATCACGATCTCCACGGGCACGAAGTCGACGGTGGGGCTCACGGTGAGCGAGTGCCCCAGCGCGTCAACGGTGCCTGTGATGGAGCCACGCCCGGTGGCGAAGAGCACCCCGCCGGCGACGGCGAGCGGAGCCCGCGCCGCGATCCAGCTGCTCGGCACCTCGAACTTCAGCCCAGAGTCCGTCGTGGCGTCGAGCGCCACGCGGCAGCCCTCGGGGCCCTCGAGCCGCTCGCACGGAGCGCCGAGGGTCACGACCTTGACCGCAGTGGAGGCATCGTCGTCGGCCACGAGTCGAACGGGGAAGCGCTCGCCCCCAGCGCGAATCTCGACCGCGATCTCGCCGGAAGCCTCTGCAACGACCAGCGAGCCCTCGATGGCCGCCGCGCCGCTGACGAGGTGAGCGCTCCACCGGCTAGCGGGGAGAGCCGCGTCGAGGACATCGCCCCCTTCGGCGCGCCACTGAGAGACCAGCTGGAGGCGAGCGGGCACGAAGCGCCCCACCGTCCCCCGAAGCGCCAGCATCCGATCGACGGACGCCACGGCGCGGGAGCTGAGGTACTGCACCACCGTGAGCCCTGGGGCCTCGGTGACGATCTCCGGCCTGGACGACGGGGCGACACCCTCGGGCAGCCAGCCTGCCACGGCCGCCACCGCCGAGGCCTCAGTGCCATCAGCTCGCCAGGTTGCGAACGAGATGACCTGAGCGCGGTCCAGCGCACGCTCGTACTCCACGACGCGGCCGGTCTCGAGCGTGGCCCGGAGACGAAGCGCCGCGTCGCCTGCCAGTCCGCCGACCCCGACCACCGACGTCCCATCGAGCGTCTCCGGGAGCGCCAGCACCTCCAGCCGCGTCACCTCTGGGAGCGCAACGGTGGCCTGAGCCCCTGCCCGCTCGAACACGAGCGACCTCCGGTCGATGTCCAGCGCGGTGACCACCTCGGCCGAGACGCTGAGCTCCTGCGGCGCAGGCGCCTCGGCAACGAGCACGAGCGAGAAGACGGGGCCTGAGCCAAGGCTCACGCCCTCCGGCTCGACGCCGTTGACCCGGTAGCTCGTGGCGCCGAGCCCGCCGCCCGCCGGCGAACCGAACACCGGTGCGGTGAGGAGGCCTGGGCGCACCGACACGAGGCGATGCCCCGCGGCGACGTCCACTCGAAGGTCCAGCGCCGCGAGCCGGTCGTCTCCCCCGATGAACACGGGCACGACAAGCTCCTCACCGGCGAGGACGCGCTCAGGCAGCGCGAGCTCGAGGCTGCCGCGGGAAACCTCGGCCGGGCGAAGCGGGAGAGGTGCGGCGACAGTCTTGGCGACCTCGCGAGCGCAGGGGACCGCCCGGCGCTCACAGCGCCCGGTGGCTGCGCTGCACGCTCCCACGAAGCACGGGTCGCCCGTGACGCAGTCCTCGGACGTGACACACTCGGCGACTGGCTGGATCGCGACCGCTGCGGCCCGGAGGCACGTCTTCGATGCGCAGCTACAGGAGTCTGGGGTGCCGGCAACGCCATCGTCACACTGCAGCGCCGGCTCGACGAGCGCCCCGCAATCGCAGCAATCCGCACGTTCCGCACTCCGCTGGCACAACCCATTGACGCAGCTATCTACAGTGCACGACGATGCATCATCACAGTGGCGATTTAGCGTACACTCTGCGCACAGCGAGGTCACGGAATCGCAAGTCTGCCCGAGCACACACTCGTTGGTGGTGGCGCAGCAGCGCTCCCGCCACGCGCCGTACTGGCAGCGGAGCTGGCCGTCCTCGCCCGCCGCGCAGTCAACCGTTCCGCACGCCGACGCGGCACAATCCTGCGCAGAGGCGCAGGGCAAGGAGACCGCCACCGTCACCGAGCACCGCGCACCGACCGCGTCCACGTTGGCACCATTGCGGTCTTGCAGCTGCAACGCCAGGCGGTGTTGCCCGCCGGCCAGGTCGACCGCGATGGGCGCGTCGGGCTCCGCTGCCTGCGCGAGGACACCCTGGGGGCCGAGGACGACAACGGCGAAGTTTCCGCCCCGCAACGCGTCCGGCGAGTCTGCACGCCACGAGATGCCGACACGTGTACTGGGACCCGACCCGGCGACGTCGATCGCGGACTCGAGGCACTCGAGCCGCGGCGTCCCGTTGGCGAACTGCCGCTGGCGAATCTCGCCGGGTAGCTCGGACAGGACGTCGGGCGCGGCCGTTGGCTCGGCGCAGCCCATGACGCCCGCAGCGGCGACGAGGGTCATGAGGATGGCTAGACGATCTCGAAAAAGCATGTCGACCTCGTTCCGCAGTTGGCGCTGGCTGCGGAGCTCGCGCCGGGGTGCACTACCCGGCGTGGGTGGACGGGCCGGGGCCTTCGCACCGGCGCAAGACAGCTAATGGGCATCGGCGAACACCCATTAAGACCCCGTGAGCTCTCCGCTGGAGAGAGCATCCCGGCCTGGCGAGGGTCCGGGTGCTACTCGAATTCGGCGGAGCGCCGATGGGCCCGACTCACGAGAATACCGACCTGAACGGAGAAAGCGAGTGGCTCTGCTACCCGCGGGCGCGAGCGGGCCGAGCCGGTCAGCGGCGACCTGCCAATGATTCAGAGCGGTTGCGCGGAACTGTCCAGAGCCCTGCAAAGTACGCGCGCGGCGAGCGTCAGATGGCGGCGCCGCAACCCTCGGTGCAGGCTCGTTAACCCAAGCCCTGAAGCATGTGCCCCAGCTTCTCCTTCTTGCTTCTCAGGTAGCGCAGGTTCTCGGCCAATGGGGGCAACTCGGCGGGCACGCGGCGCGCGACGTGCAGCCCGAGCGCCTCTAGGCCCGAGATCTTCCGGGGATTGTTGGTGATCAAGGCGACCTGCCGGAACCCTGCCTCCAGCAGAATCCGCCCTCCGACACCGTAGTCGCGGGCGTCAGCTTCGTAGCCGAGCTCCAGGTTCGCCTCGACTGTGTCGCGACCTTCGTCCTGCAGGGCGTACGCCCGGAGCTTGGCTGGGAGCCCTATCCCCCGCCCTTCCTGCCGCAGGTACAACAGCGCCCCGCGACCCGCCCCCGCGATGAGCTCCATCGCGGCCTCGAGTTGATATCCGCAGTCGCAACGGTGACTTCGAAACGCGTCTCCGGTGAGGCACTGCGAGTGCACACGGACCAGGGGAAGGCGGTCGTCGTCGCCGTGCATGGCCTCGGGCCCGCCGGCGGTGAACAGGAGGTGGGTATTCTTGTCGGTGCTCGGCTCCCGAGCTTCGGCCCGGGAGTCCGAGCGCCCGTGACGCGCTACGGATGTTCCCTCTCGCCACACGGAGAGCTCGAAGGGACCCCAACGGGTGTTGACCGGTCCTCGCTCCACGCAGCGGACGAGGTTGTCGGTGACGGTGCGGTATCTCACCACGTCCAGCACGTGGAGGACCGGGGCTCCGAGCTCGAGGGCCAGCGCCCGCAGCACGTTCGCGCCCGCCTCGTTGCCCGCGTCGTCGAGGACCCGGGAGTACGCGACCCCCGGGACAGCGAGCCCAGCGATGCGGGCGAGGTCCACCAGTGCCTCGGGCAGACCCTGGCCCACGAGCACGCCGGATTCCTCGACAGCCACGACGAACATGTGCCCCGGCAGGACGATGTCGTCCGGCCCGGAAGCGGGATCCACCACGACTGCTATCGTGCGCGCGCGGTCCGCGACGGAGATCCCGGTGCTGACGCCCCGACGGGCCTCGATAGAGGGCGCTTGCCACGACGCAGGGCTGCGTTGGCCCGATGGGGACAGCCCCAACGCGAGCGCGCGTTCCACCGGTACGGCGATAGAGACGATACCGCGGGCGCGAAGGGCGAGGGTGTTCACGACCTCGGGGCCGGCGGCGTGAGCGGGCCACGCAAGGACGCCGTGCCCGATCGCGTCGATGACCACGAGCGGTCTCCCGGCCTGGAGCGCGATGATCCCGAGCTCCACGGCGGCGCGGAACGGGGCTGGAGGGACTTCGGGGGGCATGGGAGCTCAGCTTCTCGGGCGGTCGACCGCGTGGATGCCGTTGAGGCGCTCGATGGCGCGAATGACGCTGGCGAGCTGGGAGGTGTTCTCCGCCATGACGACGAAGTTGAGGAGGGCGCGGAGGTTGTCGGCGCGGCAGCTCACGTCCGTGATGTTGATGCCGTACTCGCCGAATACCTGGGACACGGACGCCAAGATACCGGGCACGTTCGACGCCGTGACAGTGATGTGGACGGGCCGCGCCTGACGCGCCTTGGAGTCCCAGAAGACGTCCACACGCCGCCCGGGGTCGAGATCCCGAGCGAAGCGACAGTCGGCCACGTGGATGACCACCCCGCGTCCGTTGGTGACGAAGCCCACGATCGGATCGCCCTGAATGGGCGCGCAGCACTTCGCGAACGCGATCACGATATCGGCGGAGCCGTCCACCCGGATGCCGTCGCGTGTGCCGGTGACGTTCTTGATGATGCGCTTGATGAGGCCGTCGGGCTTCTCCGGTTCCGGCGTCCCGCGAGCCTCCGCGGGCACGACCCGCTCGATGACGTCCTCGACGGCCACTTTCCCGTAGCCGAGCTGCACCAGGAGGTCCGACACCGACGAAGCCTTGAGCTCTGCCGCCGCGGCTTCCAGCGTCCCGGACTTGAGCTCACCCTTGATCGAGCGCTTGAACCGCCTGAGGTTGCGCTCGAGCAGCTCGTGGCCCACCTCGTGGGACCGCGTGCGCTCCTCCTGCCTGACCGTGTTGCGGATACGCGCCTTGGCTCGGCCAGAGCGCACGAACTTGAGCCAGTCCGCGTTGGGGCGCTGATCGGGACGCGTGATGATCGAGCACGTATCTCCACTCTTGAGCACGTGGTCGAGCGGGACCATGGTCCCGTTGACCAACGTGCCGGCGCACCGGTGGCCAACCTCTGTGTGGATCGCGTAGGCGAAGTCCACGGGTGTGGAGCCCTGGGGTAGCACGCGCAGGTCGCCCTTCGGCGTGAAGACGTAGATCTCCTGAAGGAACAGGTCGTCCTTAACCGCGTCGAAGAAGTCCGTCGGGTCTTCCAGCTCCCTCTGGTACTCGAGCAGCTGCCGGAGCCAACCGAAGCGCTTCTCGTCCTTGGCGGACATGGGCCCGCGCTCTTTGTACTTCCAGTGGGCGGCGATGCCGTTCTCGGCGACCTCGTGCATCTCCTTGGTACGGATCTGCACCTCCATCGGCTTACCGCTTGGCCCAATCACCGTAGTGTGAATGGACTGGTAATGGTTGGCCTTTGGGATCCCGATGTAGTCCTTGAAGCGGCCCGGCATGGGCTTGTACGAGGCGTGCACATACCCGAGCGCCGTGTAACAGTCGCCGAGATCCTCTACGATGACGCGGAAGGCCACCGTGTCGTGAACGCCCTCGTACTCGATGTTCTTCTCCTTCATCTTTCGATAGATGGAGTAGAAGTGCTTGGGCCGCCCCGATATGTGCACATCCAGCTTGAAGCGCGCCATCACCTCGGCGAGCTCGGCCTTCACCATCTCGGTGTAGGCCTCGCGCTCGACCCGACGCTCGTTGACCTTTGCGCGGATCAACGCGTACGAGTCCGGGTCGAGGTAGCGGAAGCTCAAGTCCTCGAGCTCTGCGCGCATCCACTGGATGCCCAGGCGATTCGCCAGCGGCGCGAAGATGTCCCGGGTCTCGGACGCGATGCCGAAGGCCTTCTCGGGCGGGATGTGCCCGAGTGTGCGCATGTTGTGGAGCCGGTCAGCGAGCTTCACGACGATCACGCGGATGTCGTTGCTCATGGCGAGCAGCATCTTGCGGAAGCTCTCCGCCTGCCGCTCCTCCTTGTTCCTGAAACGCAGCTTCCCGAGCTTCGTCACCCCCTCGACGATGTCGGCGATCTCCTTGGAGAAGAGCCGGCTCACCTCGTCGTAGGTGGCGTTGGTGTCCTCGAGGGTGTCGTGAAGGAGCGCCGAACAGATCGTGGGCACGTCCGTGTTGAGATCGGCCAGGAGGTCAGCGACGGCGAGCGGATGGGTGATGTAGGGCTCGCCCGACTTGCGGGTTTGGCCCTCGTGGCACGTGGACGCATAGACGTACGTCCGCTTGATCAGCTCGAGGTCGGCCTCGGGATCGCGGGCCTCAACCTTCCTCAGCACGTCGGAGATCTTCAGCATTCCCCTTCCGTGGCTCGACCGAGACGCCGAGCGCTGCAGGAGTACTCGGGGCGAATCCCGAGAGGCCGATGAGTATATGGCATCGCTGGAACGTCGCACAACCCTGAGGGCCGGGTCGTGGGCCGGCGGTCGTGCTTCAGGCGCGGGAGTCGGCCTGATGGGGGTGGCGCCAGAGCCGGCGGCAGAGCCCCCCGAACGGCGAGACGCCGTCGTGCGGCCACTCGGGGCCGGCGGCTTGGGCGTGGCCTGGCAACACGACGCGGGACGCGCCGAGGCGACCGAGCTCTCCGAGCGGGGGACGAGCGCCCGGAGCGACGACGACGGTGCCAAGGCGCCCGCGCAGCGTCTCGAGGGCGCCCAACGGCGACACCACCTCTCTCACCACCACCGTCCGTCCGAGCGGCCCGGCCTCGACGGTGCCGCCGGCGACGACGAAGAGCGTGGCGTCCCGGTAGCGGAGGCAGCGGCGGCCCTCCAGCACCCAGAGGTCGCGGGCGCGGCGGATGCCGTCCTCGTCGTCGCCCAACCGACGACGTGGCAGCTGATCGAGCGCGTGGCCCAGGGACGCGGCGGACGACTCCGCGTGGCCAGGCGCCACCAGCACCTCTACGACGGATAAGCAGCCGCGCTGATCGTAGAGCCCCACATCGAGGGCGAGGCCGGCCCAGTCGACCTCTGCGCAGTCGCCGAGCCACGCAACGGAGATCCGGTCCCCGAAGGCCAGGACGGGCGCGCCGCCGCTCGCGTGTGCGCGGACGGCGGCGACCGCCCCGTCTCCGCCCACCACGACGACGGCGTCTCCGGACGTGCCGCGGCCCGTGACCGGCTCGACCCGCGCTCCCAGCGCCGCCGCGAACAGCGCGGGGAAGTGAGGGTCCATCGAGGGCGCTTTCACGCGGACGTGCGCGCCGAGGAGCCACGGATAGGCCATGGCCTGCACGTGCGACGCAGGCACCACACCTGCGAGCACCACGTGGGCCACCAGTGGTGGAATGAGCTCGACCTCGGGGCGCTCGGGTCCGAGGTCGTCGAGCGCCGCGGCGACGAGGCGCGCCGGGTCCGTCCAGGGCCGCAGCGAGCACTCGAGCGACGTGTCCAGAAGCTCGGGGTGGAAGACCTCGCAGCGGGCGAAGTAACTCGCGCGCTCCGGGGTGTCTTGCAGGAAGCGAGCGACGGCCGCGCAAAACTGCTCAGCGCGGGCACGCAGCACGTCGGGCTGCAGGCTCACGTGAGGTACTCCCCCTGCTCGAGCTCCATGCTGGAGCACCCCTTGAGCGGCGCGCCGGATGCCCGACCGACGTAGGTGAAGCCGTCCCGGGCTTCACTGCGCTCGCCGTCTCCGAAGACGGGCGGGGGTCGCCGAACGCCCAGGTCTTGAGTGAGGATCGCCGAAACGGAGCCGCGATTCAGCGGATCGAAGTGAAGCAAGAGGCCCACTCCGCCATAGGGGACGTCGATTAGGCTGACCGGGTCGACGACGCGCGTCCGAGCCCACGGCGGAGGGAAATACACCCGCTGGTCGGGGTCCGGGCAGGCCGACCCGACGATCCCGTCGTACCACTGGCTGGAGAGCTCGGCCATGCCGTACTCCCCCACGACGCGCTCGGCGGGGACCCCGGCGCGCGCGTAGCGCTCGAACATCATCGCCCGCGTGATCTCGGCGCGCTGCCCCTTGAAACCTCCGGTCTCCATGATCGCCGAGCCGGCGGGGAGGCGGAGGTCCGGGGCCGCGTCGAGCGCAGCGAGGAGTCCGAGCGCTGTACCCAGCACCAGAACCGGCTGGTCTCCAAGGCTCTCCTGCTGCAGCGTCGAGGTCCACGCGGTGGGCGGGCCGCCGCTCTCGGCGAACGCCTCGAGCACCCAGCCGACCATGGTGGCCAGGGACGACTCGGCTACCTGCGGAACCAGCGAGATGATCCGCCGCGGCGCTCCGGCGGGGAGGAGCGCCCGCTCGAAGGCCCGGAGGGCGCCCGCGCGATAGAGGGCGCCGGAGTCGAGGCGGTGGATCCCCCGCACGGCGGCCGTGGTGCCGGACGAGACGAACGTGTGGGCCGCAGCCTCCGGCCGGACCGCGCAGAGCAGGCCGTTGCGGAAGCCCTCGATCGGGGCCCATGGCACGGAGCGCCAGCCAGTGACCTCGTGGAGCGCGCGCGAGAGGTGGCCTCCAGCGCGAGACTCGACGAGGCGCCGATACGCCGGACAAGCCTGAACCTGGTGCCTGAAGAGCGCCACCGCGACCTCGTCGAGGTCGTCGGCGCCGCGAAGCAACGCCATCAGTCTGGCGTCTAGCGCCGAGCTCAAGGAGCGGTCTCGCGGACCGCCCGATCCACGCGACTGAGGGCCAGCCGCAGGAGCTCGGGCGGGATGGTCAGCGGCGGGGTGACCGCGAGCACCTCGGCCTCCGGCCCCTCCACGAGCGTGAGCACGCCAAGCTCGAGGCAGCGCTCCATGGCCCGGACCCCGTGCCCGGGCGCGCCGAGCGCGATCCCGAGCATGAGCCCACGCCCGAGCACGGTGTGGCCCAGCCCCTCGAGCTGCTCGCGCGCCTCGTGGCCCCGCGCCAAGGCGAGCTGGTCGAGCGCCTGTCGCTCGAACGCGTCGAGGAAGGCCAGCGCCGCAGCGCACGCGCCGGGGTGACCGAGGAACGTGGCGGTGTGGAGGGCCTCACCGCGCGCCTTGGGCCAGGCCCCCAGGCTGGATTCGTGGCCCACCACCGCCGACAGCGGCATGCCGCCGCCAAGCGCCTTACCCACGCAAAGGAGGTCGGGTGTGACCGCGTGGTCCGGGTGATCGATCGCCAGGCGATGTCCGGTGCGGCCGAAACCCGTGAAGATCTCGTCCACGAGGAGCATGACGCCGTACTCCGCGCAGAGCGCGCCGAGCGCGCCGAGGAAGCCGGGCGGAGGCGTGCGTGCGCCGCCGCGGGCCTGGATCGGCTCGATGATAACGGCGCCCGTGGGGAGGAGCCCCGATGCGCGTCCACCGAGGCGCCGCCGGAGCTCTGCGAGCACGGCCACACCCTCGGCCGGCGTGACAGGATAGGGTGCGAACGCCGTCCGACCGCTCAAGCGCCCGGCCACCGGATCGCGGAAGTCGCGCCGCGATGTGACCTCGAGGGCCGCGCCGTACAGACCGTGGTAGGAGCCCTCGAAGGCGATCACGCCGGGCTTGCCGGTGACGAGCTGCGCGCACTTGAGGGCGGTCTCGACCGCGTCCGCGCCGTTGAGACCAAAAGCCACCCGGGTGAGGCCATGCCCCAGGAAGCGGGTGAGGCGCTCCATCAGGTCGACCTTGAGCGCCGGCGGGTGTACGTCGCCCATCCCGTGAAGGAGCCGCCGCGCCTGGCGGTCCACGGCGTCCGCGATGCCGGCATCGGCGTGCCCGAGCGCTGCCACCCCGAACGCGGCGGTGAGATCGATGAACTCGCGCCCCTCCACGTCGAAGACCAGCGAGCCATGGGCGTGCGACCAGAAGATCGGCCACCCGTCGGACACCGTGGTGATCCCTGGGCTCTCCACGCGCCCAAGCCGCTCGCGGAGGTGCTGGTTGGTCACTTCTCTGCGGGCGGCGGGAGCGAGTCTCCCGGGACTCCGGAGGGGACGTCCGGTCCGATGCCCTCGACGTAACGGCCCTCGCTCTCCCACTCCGCGAAGCGCGGGTGATCGAAGGGCGACCACTCGGAAGAGCACGCGGCGTGGAGGCACAGCTGCCCGGCGTTGGTCAGCTTGTTGCGTTTGACCTCGACCGTGAGGGGTGACTCAGGCCAGCGCCGCTTGTCGGCTGAGGTCTTCGCGCTCTCGCTGGTGGTGTCCCCGAAGCGGATTGGCGCGGCGGTCTTCCCGGGCAATCCCTCGACGTAAACCTGCCACTCACCGGGGGTGAGGCGGAGGGCGTAGACCCCGCTGGTGGTGATGGGGTTACGACGCGGAACGTAGCCGATGGACTCGACCACGATCGCGGCGTCGCGCGCGTCGCCGGCGTCAACCGACACCACGATGAGCCCCGTGGGCATGCTGACGCCCGGTGGCGGGACCTCGCGGAGCTGCCACGCCGGCTTCGCGCAGCCCAGCACGACCGCCATCAGCGCCAGCGCGGCTCTCACCCTCGCCGCCCCCGGGGGCTTGGGCGCGCACCGGGCCGCGGGGGCCCGCTTCGGCGGCGCCGCGGCGACTCACCGCGGATGTCCTTGGCGAGCAGGTCGTCGGTGATCTTTCCGACAGGGATCTTGTGCCCGACGTAGCGCTCGACGGCCGGGAGGTTGAGCACGTGCTCGTCGCACGCGAGGGTGATAGCGGTGCCCTTGTGCCCGGCTCGGCCAGTACGGCCGATACGATGCACGTAGTCCTCGGCGTCCTGCGGGACGTCGTAGTTGAAGACGTGGCTCACGTCGTCCACGTGAATCCCGCGACTCGCGACGTCCGACGCCACCAGGACCTGCAGCTCGCCCGCCTTGAACTGCTCGAGGACCTTGACTCGCATGGCCTGAGCGAGGTCGCCGGAGAGCCCCGCCGCGGGCACGCCGGCCCGGGTGAGCGCGTTCGAGACGATCTCCACCGCGACCTTCGTGTTGCAGAACACGATGGACTTCTGCGCCCCGAGCGAACGCACGAGCCCGAGCAGTAGCGGGAGCTTCTCGGGGGTGGACGGGTGATAGATCCACTCGTCGATCTCCACGGCGACCACCTGCTGGGGCTCGACCGTGATCTCCTTGGCGTCGAGCATGAACTCGTAGCCGAGGTCGATTACTCGGAAGCTGAGGGTGGCCGAGAACAGCATCATCTGGCGTTCGCTCTTCGACGGGCAGCGCCGAAGGATCGTGCGGAGATCCGGATAGAAGCCCATGTCGAACAGGCGATCCGCTTCGTCCACCACGACGACCTCGATGTCGTCGAACTTGCACTCACCGCGCTGCATGAAGTCGATGAGCCGACCGGGGGTGGCGATCACGATGTCGACGCCCTGCGCCAGCATGTGCCGCTGGCGGTCGAAGCCGACGCCGCCGTAGATGGTCCCGAAGGTGAGGCCCGTGTACTTGCCGAGGACGGCCGTGTCGTTGGCGATCTGGAGCGCAAGCTCGCGCGTGGGCGCGATGCAGATGGCACGCGGCCGGAACGGGCGACGCTTGAAGCCGTTCTCGAGGAGGCGCGTGAACACGGTGATGAGGAAGGTGGCTGTCTTGCCGGTGCCCGTCTGCGCTTGCGCGGCGACGTCGTAGCCGTCGAGCGAGTACGGCAGGGCCTCTTGTTGGACGGGGGTACACGTGACGAAGCCCGCTTCTTCGATTCCCCTGTAGATCTCGGGGCGGAGCTCCATTTCCTCGAACTTCATTGGCACTGGGAGATGACCTCTTGAACCCGGGACCGTAGCCGCGGCTCACTCAATGGAAAGACGAAAGGGGCGCAAGACCGGACACCGTCAGAGGTTCCGGCGCGAAGGCGCCCATTGGAGCCGGCCGACCTCGGGATCCGCGAAGGCGCCGGCCGAACGCCGGACGACCTCTCGGACCGCGTCGGCGATGCGGCTCGGGTTGAGCACGGTGTGCTCCTCGAGCTCTTTGGCCTGGCCCACGGCAGGCACGTTCCTCATGCCCACCACGAGTGACGTGAGCCCCGAGATGTGCTCGTGGCAGGTGCCCTGCACCTCCCTGCCGAAGCCGGCGAACGGGCGATCCTGGTGGGCGACGACGAGCCGGCCGGTGCGCCGGGCGGACGCGAGGACGGCCTCCTGATCCCAGGGGGACAGGGTGCGGAGGTCGAGCACGTCCACCGGCAGACCCTCGGCGTCGAGCGCCTCCGCGGCCTCGAGAGCTTGCAGCATAGTGTTGCCGTAAGTGACAACGGTGGCTGCGTCGCCGCGACGGCGCAGCGCCGCGCGACCGAAGGGCACCCGGAAGTCGGCGACATCCGCGAGATCTTCTGCGTCGAGCAGCGACTCCCCCCGGGAGCGGCGGGCGAGCTTGAGGCCGTCACCGGCTGGCTCGCCCGGCAGCGAGGGACCGATGGCGCGGCGGTAGAGCAGCTTCGGCTCGAGCATGAGCACCGGACCGGCGTAATCGCCCGCCGTGCGGAGCAGCCCGTACGCGTCGAAGGTGGTGCTGGGACAGCATATGACCCAGCCCTGCACCGGGCTGAAGTACCCCTCGACCGACATCGAGTGGTAGAGCGCGCCACCGGGGACCGGATCGACCGGGGTCCGCAGGGTGACGTTGAGCGGGATCCGACCGCCGCTGCCCCAGTAGATGTTCCCGGCGTGCACGAGCCAGTGCAGCGTGTTCAGCGAGTAGTCGCCGAACTGGATCTCAGGGACCGCGCGGAGCCCCGCGTGGTGCGCCGCGCCCACGGCGGTGCCGACAATGAGCGGCTCGTTGATCGGGGCGTTCTGGACGAGGTGCGGGAAGCGCTGCGAGAGCCCGCGCGTGACCTTGAAGACCCCGCCCTTCTCGCCCGCGACGTCCTGCCCCCAGATGAGCGTGTTGCCCTCCTCGCACATGCGGCTCAGCGCCAGGTTGAGGGCCTCGTTGATCTGGACCGTGGTGACCCCGGTAGTGGCCGGCTCCTCGACCTCAGGGAACGGCGGCGTCGCGAACTCGTACTCGGTCCCAGGCTCGGGGGCCGGCTCGCTCCGCACCTGCTCGAGCGTCTCGCGGATGCGCTGGATCTCGGCCTCCATGAGCCGCCCGATCACGTGGTCCGCGAAGTAGTCGCGCTGCGCGCAGTCCGGACGTCGCCGCAGGATGTCGTCCTCGGAGAGGATCCCCTGGGAGACCAGCTCCTGACCGAAGTTCAGGAGGGGGTCTTGTGCGTCGTAGCAGAAGACGGCCCCGTCGCTGGACGAGTGACCGCGGAGTCGAGGCACGTCTACGTGCAGGATCACCGGCGCGCGCGTCTCTCGCGCGGTCTCGAGGGCCCCGAGGGTGCCCGAGTACACCGCCTGGAGATCGGTGCCGTCGAGGCGGAAGTACGCGCCGCCGAACGCCCGAGCGTACGCCCCGAAGTCTCTGATCCCTCGGCCCTCGGCCTTGGACACGCTGATGGCGATCTCGTTGTCAGTGACGATGACGACCAGCGGGAGGCGCCAAAGGCCGGCAGCGACGAAGCACTCGTGGAAGTCGCTCGTGGCAGTGGTGCCGTCGCCGCAGATGGCCACGCCGACCCGGTCGCGCCCCAGCGCGACCTCGCCTCTCACCCAGCCCGCTGCCTTGCCGAGGTTCATCCCCAGTGGGCTCTGGACAGGCATGATCCCGCGCTCGGGCAGCGAGACGTGCATGACCATCTGACGACCGCTGGTCATCGCGTCCGTAGCCCGACCGAGGCCCTGCCGGAAGTAGTCGAGCGTGAAGTCGGGGTGCCCGCGGAGCTCGGCCAGCAGGGTGACGAGCGCGTCGCTGCGATAGTGGGGGAACACGGCGGTGTGCCAGCCCTCCCCCGCCCCTGAGTCGCGATCGAAGTGGTGAATCGCGAGCGCAGTGGCAGCGCCGTGGACCTCTTCCCCGGGCCCGCCGATCCAGAACCGCACTGCGCCCTTACGCATCTCCGTGAGGCACTGGGAGATCGCAGCGCGAGCGCGCAGCCCCACGCGGTACGCCAGGACACGTTCGTCCGCGGAGAGGCTCTGGAGAACCGCCCCGGGCTGAGGGACGGGGCGGAGCTGACGCGCCATGCAGATGACCTCCGAGCGGCAGTGTGGGGTTCTCTTCCCACATCCGGAGACCGGCGAACGCCGGACCTCGTCTGGAACTGGCCCTGAGCCCGTCGCCCGGGCCCGGCCGGCGCGGGTTGTATCCTAGGCGCACCCCTGCGCAAAGCCCGATCTCGCGCCGGCGTTGCGTCCACGTCCACCTTTCGGCACCGTGCGCTCGTGAGACCACTCCCCCCCCTCCCTGTCGACGAGGCCGTGCCCGGTGTGATCGCTGCGCTGGTCGGCCCGAGCCGGGGCGCCGTGCTGGTCGCGCCCCCGGGCGCGGGAAAGACCACGCGCCTCCCGCTGCGCCTCGTGGAAGAGCCCGCCCCCTGCGGCCGGGGCGAGGTGCTCGTCGTGGAGCCCCGAAGGCTCGCGGCGCGGCTGGCTGCCGAGCACGTGGCGGAGACCCTTGGGGAGCCGGTCGGGCGGACGGTGGGCTACGCCGTGCGTTTCGACACCCGCCGGAGCGCCGAGACGCGGCTCACCTATCTCACGGGGGGGGTGCTGCTGCGCCGCCTGCGCGAAGACCCCGAGCTCACGGGCGTCGCCGCCGTGCTCTTCGACGAGTTCCACGAGCGGCATGCGGTCGATGACGCTTTGCTCGCCTGGATCTCGCGGCTTCGGGCGACCGGGGGCGGCCCTCGAATCGCGGTGATGTCCGCCACCCTCGCTGGCGGCTCGGTCGCGTCGCGCCTCGGGCTGCCGCTCGTCGAGTCCCTGGGACGGCAATACCCTGTGGAGGTTGCGTACGTGGCGCACGCCGACGGCCGCAGCCTCGCGCTCGAGATTCGCGGCGCCGTGACGGAGGCGCTGGGGCGGCCGGATGGGGGAGACATCCTCGTCTTTCTCCCGGGCCTCCGCGCCATCGACGGCTGCGCCCGCGCGGTGGCAGACGCAGTGAGCGGGTCGAAGGTGGACGTGCTGAAGCTGCACGCGGGGCTCGAACCCGCCGAGACCCGGGACGTGCTACGGCGACGCACCGACGGGACCCGGCGGGTGATCCTCTCCACCAACGTCGCGGAGAGCTCAGTCACCCTCGACGGTGTCAGGACGGTGATCGACAGCGGCCTTCACAACGTCGCCCGCGCGAACCCGTGGACGGGCCTCACCGCGCTGGTGGAGGAAGCCATCCCGCGCGACTCGGCCGATCAGCGGGCCGGCCGCGCAGGCCGCCAGGGGCCGGGGCGCTGCGTCCGCCTCTACTCGCTTCATGACGCCCAGCGCCGGCCCGCGCAGCTCGATCCAGAGCTGCTCCGGTCAGACCTCGCGGAGCTCGTGCTCACGTTGGCGGGGCTGAGTGACGCCGTGCGTTCGGGCGGAGTAGGCGCGCCGGAGGGACCGGCGCCGGCGCTCCCAACCACGGCCGAACAGAGTACGCCGACTGGGGGAGGCGGCCTGCCGTCGCTGCCTTGGCTAGACCCTCCACCCGCCGACGCGTGGCGCCGGGCGTTAGAGGTCCTCGAGAGCCTCGGGGCCCTGGACGCGAGCGGCCGGATCACGCCTCTAGGCCGACGGCTTGCCGCGCTGCCGGTGCCTCCTCGGCTCGGTCGCCTGGCCACCTTCGCGGCGGAGGCCGGCGCAGCCGAGGCCGGCGCGTGGGCGGCAGCCGTGTTGTCGGAGGATCAGCGCCTCTCGCCCGGTGAGCCAGACGGCGACTCGGATGTCACCCGGCTGGTGCGCCTCGCCCGCCGGCGCGGGGACCGCAGAGTCGCCGAAGTAGCGAAGAGCCTGAGTCGGGTGCTGGCGGCGCCCTCAGCCGGCTCCGGACGCGCCGGTCAAGCGCAGGCGACGTCACGCGGTGCAGGCCGGGAGCTGGACCCCGAGGGCG
The DNA here is from genome assembly GCA_005776725.1 of Pseudomonadota bacterium. GTDB lineage: Bacteria > Myxococcota_A > UBA9042 > SXOO01. The sequence goes on from SXOO01000156.1 coordinate 16,979, forward strand.
ACGCGGCGCACACGGTGGTGCGGGAGGCCTTGCTGCACGCGTTCCCGGACCGCGTTGCGCGACGTCGGGAGAACGACCCGAAGCGCTTCATGTTGGCCGGCGGCGGCGACATGACGCTGGCGGACGCCTCCACCGTGCGCCACGGGGACTTCATCGTGGCCGTGGACGGCGCCGGCGGAGCGCGCCCCACGGTCCGACTCGCTAGCGCCATCGAGCCCGACTGGATCTTCGGCCTCCCCGACGCGGAGCGCCTCGTCACGGAGACCGTGGACGTCCGCTGGAACGACCGGACGGAGCGGGTCGAGGCCTCGGAGAGCACCCGTTATCGCGGCCTCACGCTGCAGCGGCGTGCCCTCGATCCGCGGGATCAGCACGAGGCCGGCGCGTGCTTGCGCGAGGCCGTGCGCCGCACAGGTCTCGGGCGCTTCACCGACGCCGAGGCGCTGGAGAAGCTGATGCAGCGCCGCCGGATCGCGGCGCAGTCCGGCGAGCTGCCGCCCTTCGGGCAAGCCGAGCTCGACGCGCTGCTCGACCAGCTGTGCCAGGGCCTCGTCTCGTTCAAGGAGGTAAAGGAGGCCGACCTCCTCGAGGCGGTGACCGCCACCCTGTCTTACAAGGAGCGTGCGCGGTTCGAGACCCTCGCCCCGGAGCGCATCGTGTTGCCCAGCGGCCGCACGGCGCGCGTGAAGTACGTGGAGGACGGACCGCCACGCGTCTCCGCGCAGGTGCAGCACCTGTTCGGCCTCACGGACACGCCAGCGGTGGCCGGAGGGCGGGTCAAGTGCCTGGTGGAGCTCCTGGCCCCGAACCAGCGCCCGGTTCAGCTCACCGACGACCTGGCTGGTTTCTGGACACGGACGTGGGCCGAGGTCCGCAAGGAGCTGCGCGGACGGTACCCGCGCCACGCATGGCCCGAGGACCCCCGACGGGTTCAGCGAGACGACGACAACCCGAGGTGACCGGAGGCGGCCAAGCCACCGCACATGGCAGCGGCGGTCGTGGACCGCGAACGAGCCTCGTGTAGCTACATGGAGTACGCCGCCTGCGGAGCCCCGCTGCTCCACACCGGTAGGCTGTTCTCGCGGGGGTCGGAGTAACACTCCTCCGCACCGCCTAGAGCGTCCTGTGAATACAGTCACTTGGGCGATGGCACGCCCCCTGCTCAAGGCGACCGGGTCCTCGCCAAAGGAGTGCACATGCGCACATTCGTCACCATTGCCGCTATATCGATCTTCTTTAACACCAACATCGCGTCTGCTTCCGATGAAACCGCAGACAAGGCCGCAGGCAACGCCGCAGGCCAGGCCGCGGACAAAGCCGCTGACATCGCAGTATGTACGCGCGTGGTCTTCGGGAGTCTCGCCGACCCTGAGGACGAGTCTCCGGCAGCCGCAGTGCCGGCTGACGCGCCGCAGCCCGCCGCCGCGCCGGCGACGTCCTCGAAGCCCAACACACTGCCCCCACGCGCCTATCTACGCCGCCTCATCGACCACTATGTGCAGCACGAGCCGGGCTTCGTCGCGGTGGCGCCAGGTGGCGACAGAGCGTGCGACGAGACCATCACCGTCGAGCTCTTCCCGACCTCGCTGGCCGGATGGACCGTTTTCGGCCGCTACACGGGGTTCGAGTCCGAGGAACGGGTGGATCGGGTCGAGCAGGAGGAGTTCCCGCGCCTCGCCCGCCGGCTCGTGAAGGCGCTGCTGTTCGACAAGCGGCTCGAGGAGACGATCACCCGGACGTCGGTGCTCTCCTCGGACAGCGCCGGCGAGCAGAAGACGGTGAGCGGGACTCACCTCTTTCAGCTGAGCGTCGGCTCCACCTTCCGTTTCCCAGTGGGAGGGGTGCCCACCCGGGTAGACGGCGACCCGAACGCGCCGGTCACGGACCGCTTCCGCCTGCTCAACAACGTCGACCTTCAGGTGGGCTACCGCGGGGACTTCTCGCGCTGGGCGATCGACGCCTACGCGCGGATCGGGATCGGCGTGTCGGCGACCGACTCACGGAGCAATACCCTGGGCGGGCACGTCGACCACATCGCGGACCTCGTGCTCGGGCTGAACTTTCTCTGGCACCTCGCCGCCGACGACGTCTGGTCGTTCTACCTCGGGCCAGGCGCCCGCTTCGAGCTGATCGCGTTCGACCTGGTCGAGCCCACTGGCCGGTCCGATGGTGACGATCTCGTCGGTGCCGGGCTCGGCGCAGTCGCCGTCTTCGGCTTCGAGTTCCTCAGGACGGCCTCCGTGCGCCCATTCGCCCAGCTCGAGATCACGCTCCCTGCCTACGTGGTTCGGACCGAGGCGCGAGACGGCGGGATCGACGCGTGGCTGCCCGGTGCCACCATCAACGTCGGCGCGTTGTTCTGATGAACGCCGCCGTCCGAACGATGGCCCTCGCGGGCCTCCTCTCATGCGCGGCGGTCGCGAGCGCCGACAACCGCGGCGCGGTGTGCCCGCTGGTGAACGCCCCTGGGGTCCCCCCGGAGGCTCAGCAGGCGTTCCGGTTGCTGGTCGAGGCGGAGGTTCTGAGAAGCCCAACCCACCGCGTCGACTGCGCCCAGCGCTGCCCCGACGCGGATCCGCTGGGCCTCGGCACATCAGCGGGTTGCGCCGTGGTCTTGCAGTTGGACGTCGTGGACCTCGACCTCCTGGGCCAGCGGCGCCGCTCGGTCACGGCCTGGCTCACGGGGCAGTCGCCGCACCGGCTCGACGTGCCGCCGGACGCCTCACTGGAGGGGCTGCTGTCCGAGGCCATCGTTCACGCTCTCGCGACCGACCCGCGGGCGGTCATGGCGGACGAGGAGGCGCTCGAGGCGGCGCTCGGGAAGGAGGTCGCCGCGGTGCGAGGGGTGATGTCGTACGGGGTCGAAGTGGCCGAAACCACACTGTGGGTCGGTGAGGAAGCGACCTGGTCGCCAGCCCTCGCCCTGAGGATCCGTCGCGGGCTCGGCGCCTTTCACGTCGGCGGGCGCCTCAGGGTAGCGTTCCTTCCGGTGGAGCCTGGAGAAAGCGCCACGCCAGTACCCACGGTCAACGCGGCGTTCGAGCCGGAGTTCGCCTGGTTCGTCTCCCCCGAGGCGAACACGTCGTTCTACCTCGCCGGTGGCCTCGGCGTGAACGTTCTACGGTTCGACGGCCGGGACTCGGAGGGCCGCTCCTCGCTGGTGGACTGGGGGGTGCACCTCACAGGGCGGGTCGGCGTGGAGTTCCTTCGAGTCGCGGATGTCCGCGCAGACCTGTTCGCGTCGGCGACGCTACCCTGGTTCGTAACCGACCACTCCGCGTCTAAGCTCGTCGACGACTGGACGCCTTCCGTGGAGGTCGGCTTCGGCGTCGCGTTCTGAAGGCCGGGCCCCCGGGCAGCGCCACCCCTCACGGCTTCCATGGAGGCAACGCTGCTGGCAGAATGAGCGCGTTCACCGACGTCGGAGGCCTCCATGGGTTGCGAAGCGGGTGTGTGGGGCTCGACGCGAGCTGCGGGACTGGGGGGCCACGGGCTCCTCCCACGCCTCCGCGCCCGGATTCTGGGGGTGGTGCTTCTCGCGACGCCTGCTGCGCTCCTCTCGTGCGGAGAGGAGAGCCCCGACACCTCGGTCGACGCCGCGGCCGGCCAAGGCGACGGCGTGGCGCCGTCGTCGGACGTGGAGCCCGCGACCGACCTCACGCCCATCGGCCCCTCGGACGACACGCTCCCTCCCAAGGACGTGCCCACGCCAGGCGATGCGGACGTCGGCGCGCCCAGCTGCGAAGACTCCCCGGGCGCCTTCGGGTGTCCGTGTGAGAGCGGCGGAAACTGTGACTCGGGTTACTGCATCGACGGACCCGAGGGCCCGGTGTGCACGGAGACCTGCGTCACCGACTGCGTGGCGCCCTGGCGCTGTGTCGCCTTCCCCTCCACGTGCCCCGACTGCGTGGCGCTCTGCGTCCTCGAGGTCAACCGGGCGTGCGCGCCGTGCGCGGACGACTTCGACTGCCAGGCAGGCCGCTGCCTCGAGCTCCACGACGGCAAGGCGTGCGGCGATCCGTGCGGGGCAGAGGGCGAATGTGCTGAGGGCTACACGTGCGATGTGGCCCTCGACGTCTGTCGCCCGGACGGGAACACCTGCACCTGCGACGCCACGAACGCGGGCGAGACCCGCGCCTGCACGCAGCAGAACGCGCACGGCGTCTGCGGCGGCGTCGAGGCCTGTGAGCCCGGCGCGGGCTGGACGGGATGCACCGCGCGGCTCCCCACGGCGGAGAGCTGCAACGGCGTCGACGACGACTGCAACGGCCCCGCGGACGACGCGCTGGAGGGCCTGAACGCCCCGTGTGTCCGGTCGAACGTCCACGGCGACTGCCCCGGGCTCACCGTGTGCGCCCCCGCGCTGTCCGGTCTGTCGGAGACCGGGCTCACGTGCGCCGGCCCCGACGCGGCCGAGGAGACGTGCAACGGCAAAGACGATGACTGTGACGGGGTCACCGACATGGCGATCTGCGACGCCGGCTGCACCATTGACTCCGTCTGCCCGGATACGGTCTGCACCTCTGGTGTGTGCGTCGGCGGCGAGTGTGGCTCAGTGCCCCTGAACTGCGACGACGGCCTCTCCTGTACAGTCGACAGCTGCGGCGAGGAGGGCTGCGATCACGCGGCTGCGCCCGACACCTGCTTCATCGAAGGTGCGTGCTACGCGGCAGACGCGATCGCGCCCGAGTCTCCCTGCCTTCGCTGCGCGCCCTCCGCGCCGGGCGCCTGGAGTCCCGCGGCGAACGGCCTCGCGTGCGACGATAACGAGCCCTGCACCCCAGTGGATCAGTGCCAGGCCGGCGCCTGCACCGGCGCCGGCGCTCCCTCGTGCGACGACCAGAACCCGTGCACCGACGACGCGTGCGTCGCGGGGAGCGGCTGCGAGAACCAGCCCAATACGGCCCCGTGTGAGGACGGCGCGTTCTGCACCACTGCCGATGCCTGTGTGGCGAGCAGTTGCAAGGGCACACCCAAGAGCTGCGAAGGGGCTACCTGCCTCGTGGGCAGCTGCGACGAGGCGACGGATGCGTGTACGCTGGCGCCGGTCCCCGACAACACGACGTGTGACGACGGCGTCGCCTGTACGGGCAGCGATGTGTGCGCCGGCGGTGTGTGCGGGGGGGCTCCGCTCGTGGGCTGCTGCTCCTCGGACGCCGAGTGCGAGGACGGAAACCCCTGCACGTCGAACGGCTGCGACGGGGCCAGCACCTGCACCAGCACGCCCAAGGACGTCGGCGAGTGTGATGACGGTCAGTACTGCACCGTTGCCGACGCCTGCCACCAGGGGCTCTGCGCCGGGGCGCCGAGAGATTGTTCGGCGCTCACCGCGGGGTGCACCGCCGGTGTCTGTGACGAGGCGCAGGACAGCTGCGTGGGAGTTGCGGTGGCCACTGGGAGCCCGTGTGCCGACGACGGGGACGACTGCACGTCGGACGTCTGCGCCGGAACGGCGTGCGACCACCCGCCCACGGGCGCGCCCTGCGACGATGGCGACGCGTGCTCCGTAGCGGATCAGTGCGTGGTGGGCGGCTGCCAGGGCACCAGCTATTCCTGCGACGACGGACTCGCCTGCACCGATGACGCGTGCAGCGGCGACGGCGCCTGCACGTCCGTGATCGCCGCCGGCGTGTGCGCCATCGACGGCGGGTGCTTCGCTGATGGGGCCACCGGGCCCGTCCCTTGCACCGTGTGCGCGCCGGAGCTGTCCAACGACCGCTGGTCCGTGGCCGTGAGCGGAACCCCGTGCGACGACGGCGAAGCGTGCACCACTGGGGACGTCTGCGTGGACGGCTCGTGCATTGGGGGGACGCTGGGGTGCGACGACGGGCTCGATTGCACCGTCGACGCCTGCGAGGCGGGCGCCTGTAAGACCACTGTGGTCGAGGGCTTTTGCGTGATCGCCGGCGCGTGCGTGGCAGCAGGCACCCCGGGGGAGCCTTGCCTCGTCTGCGCACCGCTGGTCTCGACGGCGGCGTGGACTCCTGCGACCGATGGCGCCCCGTGCGACGACAACGCACTCTGCACCGAGACTGACGCCTGTCTCGCGGGCGTCTGCGTGGGCACGGGAGCGAAAGACACAGACGACGACGGCTTCATCGACGTCGCCTGCGGAGGCGATGACTGCGGTGACGGCGACGCCAGCCAGAAGCCAGGTGCACTGGACGCGATCGACGGGATCCTCCTTGCACCCGAGTTGGTCGACCCCGGGGGGATCCCCGGCCATTACCTCACGGCCGCGGCAGGGTCCTCCGGCGAGGTGGTCGCCACCTGGTACAACTCCCAGACGCTGGACCTGGAGCTCGGCACCAACCGCTGGGGCCGATGGACCACGGCCACGCTCGACGCGGCCGGCGACGTCGGTGCGTGGCCCGCGCTGGCCGTGCACGCCGGCAAGGTCCACGTCCTTTACCGCGATGCCACGTCGAAGAGACTGCGCTACTCCACCAACAGCAGCGGCAGCTTCCTCAACGAGACGGTCAGCTCCGACACCGCGAATGACCAGGGCACGCACAACGCGATCGCCGCAGCGGACGGCGTGATTCACTCGCTCACCTACGACCAGTCCAACACGGCTCTGGTCTACCGGGCGCGCACCGGCACGGGCTGGAGCGCCGCGGAGGTCGTGGACGGGCTCACCACGTCGGCGGGCCAGTGGCCCTCCGTGGTCGCCGGCCCCGACCGACTACACGCCGCCTGGCACGACGCCACCACGCTCGACCTCCGGTACGGAGAGCGGGTCGGAGGCGTCTGGAGCGCGGTGACGCTCGACGGTGACGGCGTCGACGCGGGGCGCTTCACCTCGATCGGCCTGGACCCGGCCGGAGGCGTGGTGATCCTTTATCGCTCGGGGCTGCTCGGCGATTTGAAGGTCGCGCGGCGGACCGGCGCCAACCCGTGGACCTTCGGCACAGCGTTCAAGGGCACGGCGAATGCGCAGGTCGCCTCGCACGGCTGGCAGTTCGGGTTCGACGCTCGAGGTGGTCTCTTCGCTTGCGGCGTGACGGCCAACAGCACGGGGACCGCGTTCATCGCGCGCCGCTTTACCAACCACACCGTTGAGCTCGGCGACCCCGAGGACGCCCTGATCGAGACCCTGAGCACCCAGGCCACCCAGACATGGTGCGGCGTTGCTGCCGCGCCCGCTGGCGTCCACATGCTCTGGGCAGCGCGCGCCGGTAACGACGTAGAGCATACGGTCTCTGGCCCTCCGTTCGGCCACGAGGTGATCGACGGCGATGGCACGGTGGGCGAGCAGGTGGCGATGGTGCGCGACTCGGCGGGCACACTCCACGCCGCGTATCGCGACACGACACAGAAGGTGGTGCGGTACGCGAGGAAGCCGGCGCAGGGCCTCTGGTCTTCGGAGATCGTGAGCCAGGGAGGCGACGACGGGCTCTTCATCGCGCTGCGGGTCGGTGCGGACAGCCTGGTCCACATCGCCTGGTTCGACGACGCCACGGACGACCTCGAGTACACGCGCGGCACGCCGGGCAACTTCGAGATCGCTTCGCTGGTGGACGGGACAGGCAACGTGGGCCGCTACGTGTCGATGGCGCTCGCTCCGAACGGCGAGCCTTGGCTCGCGTACTCCGACGGCACGGCGACCAGCCTGAAGCTCGCTACGCGGGGACCGACGGGGGTGTTCAGCAGCGTAACGCTAGACAACGCCGCCGCCGTCGGGGAGTACACGGCCATCGCCATCGACGCGGCGGGGACGGGGCACGTGGCGTATTACGACGCGAGCTCGACGGCCCTCAAGTACGTGAGAGGGAGCCTGGGAGCCTTCGAGCCCCCAGCGCCAATAGTCTCTGCAGGAACCACGGGCCGTTACAACAGCATGGTGCTGGACGACAAGGGCGGAGTACACATCCTATCCACGCAGGACACACAGGTGATCCACGTCTGGAACCCGAGTGGCGGGACAGCGGGCTTCTGGCAGAGCGAGCCCGTCGGATCGGCCGTAACGCCGACCGCGATCGCGGTCGGCGAGGACGGGACGCTGTACGCCGCTTATGGAGGCAGCTCGCTCACGCTCGGTCGGCGCTCGGCTTCAGGCTGGGAGCTGCAAACACTCCAGTCGGGTCTCAAAGCGCACGTCGCGTTGGCGGCGGGGGGACCGGACGCCTGGTACGTCGCGCACTTCGCAGCGGCCGAGACTGCCCTTCGCCTCACCTCGTCCACGGTACCCGGCTGGGGCCCCACCACCACGGTCGCCTGGAACGGCGCAATACCGCGGGCCACGGCGATGGAGCTCGCGGCCGACGCCTCTCCCCTGCTCGCGTATTTCGACCAGGGCAACAGCTCGCTCAAGCTGGCTCACCGCGCCGACGGGGTCTGGCACCACGCCCAGATCGCCATGGAGGGGGTGGTAGGCGACCATCCGGATCTCGCGCTGCGTCCCGACGGCTCGATCTCGGTCGCGCACTACAGCACGCTCCCGGCGGACCTCCTGCACACCACCATCGCGGGCGGAGCGATCCACACGGAGACGGTGGTCGCGACCGGGGACGTCGGTTCGCGATCGGGCCTCGCGATCGACGGCGCGGGCAAGGAGTGGCTCGCCTACTACGACGCGTCGAAAGACGACCTCATGCTGGCGTCGGGGAAACATGGCGCGTGGACCACCACCACGCTGGAGAGCACTGGGAACAGCGGAACGGACGTGGACGTCGCTGTGGCTCCGGACGGGTCGGTGCTGGTGGCCTACCGGTTCGACAGCACCGCGGATCTCCGCGCGATCCGGATCGGCGCCGGGGGCCCCGGGTCAGCGTTCAGCGTCGAGACGGCGGGTGACGTGGGGCATGAGGTGAGCCTCGATATCGGCTCGGGAGGTGCGGCCTTCATGGCCCACTTCGACACGACCTCCGACGACCTGCGCGTGGTCCACGACGCCCTCGGAGTCTGGGCCGGCACCGCCGTGGACGCCACAGGCCACACCGGGGTAGGCCCGAGCCTCGACGTGTTCGGCGAGTCGCTCCTCTTCGTGGGCTACCGAGACGAGACCCTAGACGACGCCCGCCTCGCCGTGAACCTCGGCTCGGTTTGGCAGACCTATACGGTCGATGCCGCCGGCAACGTCGGTGACCATGTGGCCGTGCGCCACGGCGCCGACCACACGGTGTGGTATGCGTACCGGAACACCACGACCGCCGAGCTTCGGGTTACGCGAATCACGGTGAACAACACCGATAACGACTGCGACGGCTACTGAGACCCGCAGGATCGGCCCCTGGTCCCAGGACGTGGCTCGTGAGACGGAACCTCGGTGGTGCCGAGCGCCGGGGCCAGCCCTGATTCCCCCCGATGATGCTCGCACCGCGCGAGTCCTTCCCTAGCGAGACCCTGATGGCAGACTCCCCAAACTCGCCCCACTCCCCGACCCGCGTCGCGAGCCTGCTCTTCGTGTCGGGCTTCTGCGCCCTCACCTATCAGGTCGCGTGGTTTCGTGCGCTGCGGCTGATCTTCGGGGCCAGCACTGCCTCCAACGCCGCGGTGCTCGCGATCTTCATGGGCGGCCTCGGGCTCGGCGGGTGGTACTTCGGCCCCCGGGTCGATCGTCATGAACGCCCCCTGGCGCTCTACGGGCGGCTCGAGCTCGGGATCGCCGCACTGGCGGCCCTGTCGCCGCTGCTGGTGGTGCTCGTTCAGGACCTCTACCTGGCCACCGGCGGACCCACCGTCCTCTCAGGCCTCGCCGTCTCCTTCGTGAAGCTCGTCCTAGCGACCGTAGTGCTCGGAGGCCCGGTCTTCCTCATGGGCGGCACGTTGCCGGCCGCGGTCCGCGCCTGCCAGTCGGACTCCGACGGGGCACGACGCAGCCTGGCGCTGGTCTATGGCGCGAACACCCTCGGCTCCGTGCTCGGCTCGGTGCTCGGCACGTTCCTCCTCATCGAGGTGCTCGGCACCCGCACCACCGTCTTCGCCGCCGCCGGGCTGAACGTCCTCGTGGCGCTGCTGGCCGTGCGCCTCGGGAACGGAGGTCCGGCGCTCACCGCCGAGGCGCCCGCTCCCGCGACGGCGTCGGAGCGGCCACGGCTCTTCGCGCTCTTCGCCGCGGCTTCGTCCGGCTTCGCGTTCTTCCTCATGGAGCTCGTTTGGTACCGCATGCTGGGCCCGATCCTCGGGGGCAGCGTCCACACCTTCGGGCTGATCCTCACGTTCGCGCTGCTCGGCATCGGGCTCGGCGGGTTCGCTTACTCCCGGCGCGACCGCGCCCCCACGGTTGGCGGCTTCGCCATGACCTCGGCGTTCATGGCCCTGTGCCTCGCCCTGCCCTTCGCGGCCGGTGATACCCTCGCGCTCCTCGCGCACTTCCTGAGGGCGCTGGATCACCTGGGCTTCTACGGCCTGGTCTTCGGCTGGGTCGTGGTGATCGCGCTGGTCGTGCTGCCCGCGTCTCTGGTGGCGGGGTATCAGTTCCCGATGCTGGTCGCCCTCGTCGGCGCCGGTCGCCAACACGTGGGGCGCCAGGTCGGCCTCGTCTACGCGTGGAACACCGCCGGTGCCATCGCCGGGGCGCTGGCAGGTGGCTTCGGGATCCTGCCGGCGTTGAGCGCGCCTGGGGCCTGGCGCCTCGTGGTCCTCTTGCTGGGGGCCGTCGCCGTGTTGGCCGCCGTGCTGCACCTCCGCCAGGCCGCCCGGTCCCGCACAGGAGCCCTCTCTGCGATGTTCGTCGCGGCGCTCTCGGCCGCGCTGGTGCTGGAGGCGGGCCCCACCGCGGTCTGGCGGCACGGGGGGATCGGCGCCGGGCGGGCGCAGGCCCGGTTCCGCGGCAAGAACGAGCTCGTGCGCTGGGAGCACGCGCGGCGGCGGTCGATCGTCTGGGAGGCCGACGGGACCGAGAGCTCCGTGGCCCTCGAGGACGCCAGCTCGTACGCGTTCATCGTCAACGGCAAGGTCGACGGGAACGGCCGAGGCGACGCGCCGACGCAGATCATGCTGGGCCTCGTCGGAGCCGCCTTGCACCCCACCGGGGTGAAGAAGTCGTTCGTGGTCGGGCTGGGCACCGGGGCCACTGCCGGATGGCTGGGCGCGGTACCCTCCATGGAGCGTGTGGACGTGGTGGAGCTGGAGCCCGTGGTGCTGCGCGTGGCGGCAGACTCGGCGCCAGTCACGCACGACGCGCTGAACGACCCCAAGGTCAACGTGATCATTGGTGACGCGCGCGAGGTGCTGCCCACCAGCCGCGAGACCTACGACCTCATCGCCTCGGAGCCGTCGAATCCGTACCGCGCGGGTATCGCCAGCCTCTTCACGGTGGAGTTCTACGAGGCCGTGAAGGAGCGCCTCGCCCCGGGCGGGCTCTTCGTGCAGTGGGTGCAGGCCTACGACATCGACGCCCGGACCACTCGCGTGATCCTCACGACGCTCTCGCAGGTCTTCCCGCACATCGAGACCTGGGAGGCGGCCGTGGACGCCGACATGCTGCTGGTCGCGTCGCTCGAGGCGCTCGCGGTGAATCCTGACGCGCTCGCGGCGCGGCTGGGCGCCGAGCCCTTCGACTCCGCGCTTCGGCTCGCGTGGGGCGTCGAGGGGCTCGACGGCTTCTACACCGGCTTCGTGGCCAACCCCGGCCTCGCGCAGGCCCTGGCGGCCGAAGGCACCGCGCGAGGCGAGCTCTGCACGGACGACAACGCCCTCGTCGAGTTCGGCTTCGCCCGAACCGTGGGGCAGGGGCGGCTCGGAGGCGTGGCGCTCCTGCGCGACGCCGCCGTCGCGCGGGGTTTCGATCGCCCGGTGTCGTTGCCTCTCGTGCTGGACCCGGCGCGAATCCGCGAGCTGAGGACCGCCCGTGGGGTAGCTGAGGGCGAGCCGCTCACCGCCCTGCCGCTGGAGGGCGCCGCGGGTGCGCGACAGGCGGCGCGGGAGCTCTACTCGCGCGGCCAGATCGAGGCCGCCCTCGCGCGCTGGCAGGAGCAGCGAGAACCCTTCGGTGACCCGCGCAGCGGCCCGAACGCCACCGACCTCACCCTCATCGCCGAGGGCCTCGCCGTGACCGGCCGACCGGAGGCCCGTGAGGTGATCGACCGGCTCCGGCAGGTGCTGCCGCTCACTGCGGACGCCCTGGCCGCCACGTTCGAGGCTCTACACGGCGATCCCGAGGCCGGGAAACGCGCGATCCTCGACGTGCTCACGCGCTACCGCGCGGATCCGTGGCCGCTCCCGAAGCTCATGGGCCGCCTCCTGGCGCGCGCCGAGACGCTGGCGCGGAGCGACGTCGCCTTCGCGGCGGCGCTGGTGGAGCACCTCGCCACGCCGTTCTCTGCCGGGCTGCACGGCGATCTCCGACGCATCATGCGGCTCAACATCGGGCTCGCCACGCTGACCTCGACGGCCGAGGACGGCTCCCGAGCCCTCGCCCCAGGTTGCGTGCCCCTTCTCGCGGAGGTGGAGCCGAACGTGCCGTGGGAGAGCTTCGTGTTGGAGGCGCGGGTTCGGTGCTACGCGGCGCATGCGCCGGAGCTGGCGGACCCCGCCGTCGCCGACCTCGAGGCCTTCGCCACGGGCGCCGAAGCCCCTCTGTTCCCTTGAACGCCCCTCGATCAGAGGCCTCTAAAACCGACGGAACAGTGCTTGCTTATGGGGGCCTGCTGATTTAGCCTCCGCGCCCCGTTCGGGGAGGGGTGCGTCCTCTCTCCGGCGACACGACTCGGCGACACGACTCTGCCAGAGGAGGCCCCCGTGAAGGACATCTTCAATTTCTTCGAGAAGCCGAAGGACCCGTTGTCTTTCAGCGCGGTGCGCATCGGTCTGGCCTCCCCGAAGAAGATCCTGGAGTGGTCCTACGGCGAGGTGAAGAAGCC
>SXOO01000157.1 GCA_005776725.1 Pseudomonadota bacterium
CCTCGTCGCCACGGGCGAGCCCCGGTACGCGCACCCCGGGCGGAAGCCGGTGATGGACCTCATCACCGCGATCCGCCTCAACACGCCGCTGTCGCGTTGCGGGTACGCGCTCGAGGCCAACGCCGAGCGCTACGTGCAGGCGCCGGCGGAGCGAGTCGCGCGGTTCCACGCCGCGGGGCTCGGGCACGCGGTGGATCTCGGGCTGGCCCTGCCCGAGCGGTGCACGTTCCAGCTGGACGCTTCGTTTACCCGGAGAAGCACCTGCCGGCGGGGCCCTTCCTGGACGTCGTCTGGGCTGGGGCGCGCCTCCGTTATGGCGACCCGCTGCCGGCAGCGGGGACCGTGATGGCGAGTTGGTGCTCGGTGGCGACTACCACCGTCGCCCCGGGGCCGCCCCTTGTTCGATAGGGCTCAGAGATCGCGGCGGCGCGCCACGAGCCACCAGGTCTCGAGGGTCCCCTTGCCCTTGATGGGCACGAGACCACGCAGCTCACACGAGTACTCCGGCGCCAGCGTCGCGGCCGTCGCGCTCGTGATCTGAATGCGGCCCGGCTCGCCGTGGCTCTCCATTCTCGCCGCAGCGTTCACGGTGTCGCCCCAGAGGTCGAACGCCGGCTTCTGTTCTCCGATGACGCCGGCGACCGCCGGGCCAGTCGCGAGGCCGATGCGGACGGCGAGGTCGAGGCCTGTCTCGGCCGCCAAGGCGCGGGTCTCCTCGAGCATGACCAGGGCGACGTCCGCGAGCCTGGCCGCCGGGCGTTCGTCGGATCCGGTGGCACCCGCCGCGATCATGTAGGCGTCGCCGACGGTCTTGATCTTCTCCACGCCATGGGCAGCAACCACGGCGTCGAAGCGACCGAACACTCGCTCCAGGAAACCCACGAGATCGTTGGCGGTCAGCCGCTCGCAGAGCGGCGTGAAGCCCACGATGTCGGCGAACAGGACCGCTACGTTTCCGTGGCGCCTGGCGATTGTCCGTGCGCCGGCCTTGAGCTCCTCCGCGATCGCCGGCGGGAGCATGGCTCTCAGCAGCCGCTCGGAGCGCTCCTGCTCTTGGGCGATCTGGGCCCGATGGGCGTAGTCACGACGATCGTAGAGCTCGATGGAGTACGCGGTGAAGAGCCCGACCGCCGTGGTCCCGAGGACGATCGCGGTCATCAGCGCGTAGCGTGTGCCTGCGATGTTGGGGTCGTACAGGGGCGCGGCGAGTCCAGTGAGCGCCGTGGCGAGACCCAACGCGACGGCGTGGGGGAAACGTAGCCGGGCGGTTCCGTAGACCGAGGTCATGCCGACGGCGAAGCCACCGATGCCGCCGATCGCCGCCTCGACCGAGGACAGCGCGATGTACTTCACGCAGACCACGCTGAGGGCCCCCATGGCCGCCGAGAGGAACCCGGCCACGAGCTCCGGGAGCCAGCGCTTCCCGAGCGGAGCGAGGCACTCGAGCGCCAGAAACGGGACGAGGCCGAGGAGGACGGGCAGCGCCACGCCGTAGCGCAGGAGGAGGATCGGGCCCAGCTCGGGTCCGGCGATGGCCGGATCGAGCACTCCGAAGAGCGACATGACCACGATCGCTATGATGAGCGCCGCGAGGAGCGCAGGGCGGCGGGTGAGGTAGAACGCCTCGCGGTAGGCCAGCTCGGTCTTGGGATCGAGGAAGTGCAGCCGCCAGGAGTGGAGCGCATACGGGTCGGGGATCACGTGGCGTGTCTAGCACGTCTCGAAGCGTGGGCGTACCACCGCCGACTCGCGTGCACGCGCGCTCATACGCTACGGCGTGGGGGCCCGGGCGGGGCGGGCGGACCGGTGGCCACCGACCCTGACATCGACTGCCCGGCGACCCGTTACGTCGTCACGTCGACCGGACGGCCCGTCGGGCCGTACGGGCGTAGCCTCAGCGCCGGGCGCCTTCCCGGTCACGTTCAGCCGGGGGGCGGAGGCGGTTTCCGCGCAGGCTCTCGGGCTGGCTGGGAGCCTGGGAGATCTCCTCCGAAGGCGCCCGGCCGAACCACGCGGAGTAGCTGCGGGAGAAGTACGAGGGACTCATGCCCACGTCGGCGGCGACTTCGGCCACTGTCGCGCGCGCTCCGTTGAGGAGCATCTCCCTCGCGGACGAGAGTCGGATGGACCGTATGAGCTCGAGGGGACCTTGGCCCGTCGCCAGGCGGCAGCGGCGCTGCAGCTGCCGAGGGCTCAGCGCCACCGCCTTGGAGAGCTCTGCCACGCCAAACTCGCCATTGGCGAGGTTCTTGTGGATGGCGACGTGCGCGAGCTCGAGGAACCTCCGGTTGGACGCCGACTCCTCAACGATGTCACCCCGGGGATCGGGCTCGGGTGTGTCGGCCGCACGGGCAGCGTCCGTCGAGCGCTCGGGCTCGGGTGCACCGGTCGCGACCGGGACTGCGGCACTGCGGGGTGTGTCGTTCGAGTCGGATAGCCCGTGTACCCTGAGCGGTCCGAGGGCCTCGAGCGGGTCGCGCGGCTCGGGTCCTGGAGCCGGGCCGTCATGCGCGCCAGCACCGGGGGCGCTCTGGGGCTGACCTGGCGGCCGGAATAGGGTCGGTGTCGGGCGGGCGAGCAGGCGTGCGGCCACCTCGACGACCTCGCGCATTCGGAACGGCTTCGTGATGTAGACGTCCGCTACGTCGAGGCCCTCGGCACGATCCGAGGGGCCGGCCTTCGCCGAGACGAGGATTGTCCGGGGGGGCGCGCCCGGCAGCGCGCGGATCGCCTTGCACATGGAGAGCCCGTCGACGCCTGGCATCATGACGTCGGAGACCACCAGCGCCGGGCTGTGCTCGCGCACCCGGTCGAGGCCGTCGCGCCCGTCTGCCGCTTGGATCACGCGGCCGAGCGCCGAGAGATGCTCTGCGAAATAGGCGCGCATGTCGCTGTTGTCCTCCACCACCAGGATGGTGGGCTCGCCCTCCAGCGCCGGGCCGGGGAGGGGCGCCGGTGCCTGAACCGCGCGCGCGACGTCAATCTCGTGGGGTAGGAGGTGGGCCGCGCCGAGAGGCAGGCGGAACCAGAAGGTGGACCCGAGGCCGGGGCGGCTCTCCACACCGACCTCGCCCCCGTGGAGCTCGATGAACTCTCGCACGAGCGCGAGGCCGATCCCGGTGCCCTCGAACGCGCGACCATCGCCGTGTGACACCTGGAAGAACCGCTCAAAGAGGCGGGGCTGGTTTTCAGGCGCGATCCCGATCCCCTCGTCTGCGACCTGAACACATACTGAAGACGCACCGGGCGCGGGCGCCACGAGGCGTACGGTGACGCGCCCGCCCTCCGGGGAGAACTTCGTGGCGTTGGCGACGAGGTTCATCACCACCTTCTCGAGGAGGTCCGGGTCGGCGAAGACGTCGACCGGGGTGTCCGGCGCGTCGAGCAAGACGCGGACCGACCCGCCAACCTGGAAGCGCGCCACCACACGGGCCAGCGCCTCTCCGAGGTCGAGGCGCCGAGCGCGAAGCGGGAATCGGCCGGCGTCCAGGCGGGCGACGTCCAAGAGCTGCTCTATGAGCTGCCGCAGATAATCCGCGTTGCGGCGGACCACCTCAAGGCGGGGTGCGAGCTGCGGCGCCCGTGAGCTGAGGGCCACCGAGAGGTCCTCGAGGGGACCCGATATCAGAGACATCGGCGTCTTGAGCTCGTGAGAGAGGTTGGCAACGAACTGTGTCTTGAGGGCGTCGACTTCCTCCAGGCGGCGGGCCTGGAGAGCGAGCTCGCTGGCCTGGCGCTCGAGAGTGACGCCGTGGGCCTCGAGCGCCCGCGTGCGCTGGACCACCAGCGACTCCAGCTCGCGCTGGCGGCGCCTGTGGCGCGTGCTCCAGGCCACGAAGCCCAGGGCCGCCAAGCCCGTGCCGAGTAGCGCGGCCAGCGCTGGGAACCACCGTGTCTCAGCGAAGCGAGGTGGGCGTGTAATGTCGAGCCCGAGCGCGGGACCCCAGCTCCCGAGGCCCGCCTGGACCTCCAGCCGATGCGTGCCCGGTGGGACGTGGGTCCAGCGCGCCTGTCGCTCACGGCTGGGCCGAGACCAGGGCGCGTCCCCGAGGCGATAGCGATACCGTATGTCGTCTGGGTGTTCGTACTCCGTGGCGGCCCACGTCACCGCGAGCTCGGAGGCATCCGAAGAGAGCTCGATCGGTGCTCCGCCCGGGTTCAGGGCGTTCCCGTTGGAGCTGACGCTTGCGAGTCGGACCGCTGGGGCCTTCGGCGGCGCGACGCTGTCGGGTGAAACAGTAGCGACTCCCTTCTGGGTAGCCACGTACAGGCGGCCGGCCCCGTCCACTGCGAGCGAGGGCTGCGCGTAGCCGTTGGTCTCGCGGTCTGTGAGGCCGTCGCGCTCCGAGAGTGTGAGGAGGAGCGGAGCCTCGCCCGTGTCGAACACGGTGTCGAGCGCGGACTGCGTCACCACGGACAGGCCCTGATTGTGGGCCATCCAGGTGCGTCCCAGCGCGTCCACGGCGAGCCCGTTGATCGTGTCGTCCGCGATGCCGGCGGCGCGCCCGACGCAGCGTGCACCGCTCGGGAATTCGGCGACGTCCACGCGGCAGAGCCCCGCGTCGTCGGTGCCGAACAGGAGCTGTCCGCTGGGGAGCAGCAGCATGGCGCGGATCGCGCTGGTGGGGAGCCCCGCGTCGCGGTCGAGGCGCGTGAGCTGTCCGCTGGCGTCCACCCGGACCAGGCCCGCGCCTCGGGTCCCGAGCAGGGCGGAGCCGTCCGGGAGGCAGAGGAGGGTGCGCACGTCGCCGATGTCGCGGGTCACGGTTCGGGCGGGAGTCCCAGGCGCGTGGCGCTCGAGGCCGAGGTGAGCCCGCGCGGTCCACGTTACACCGTCTGATGTAACGCACCTCTGGGCGGCGCCCTGGGCCGAAGCGGCCTCGGCGAGGAGCTCACAGCGGTCCGTCCCCAGAGTTCGGCGGCACCAGCCCTTCGTGAGGGGGACGTCGATCGCCCCGCCCTCGGCGCGCATCGGGGGGTACACAGAGTGCGAGGCTGGGACATCGGCAGGCCCGGTGAGCGCGGGCAGGGCGATCGGGACGAAGGGCGAATCGCCGGCAATCGGGAGGCGCGCGAGCCCCTTTGCGCCCAGTGTAGCTACGATCCCGTCGTCGACTGCCAGCACACTCTCAACGTTTGACGCCGGCAAGCCGTCCTCCGGTCCGAGCGTGCGGATCGGGGGCTGCCGTACGCGGAGGACACCTTCGCCCACGGTCGCCAGCCACAGCTCACCGCTTACGGCCCAGAGCTGCCGTGTCTCGGGGAGGGAGTGGGCCAGGACCACGCCGTTGCGCCGGAGTTGGGCGTGGCTCACCTCCCACACGGCCTCGTCCGAGACGACGTGACGCAGGTCGCCGCAGCGGACTGCGTGCTCGGGTGCTGCGTCCCAGGAGACGAACGACGGCTGCTCGCCGGGCGGGACGTGTGGGCCGACGTCCTGTCGCCACCAACGTTTGGTCGTGCGGACGAGAATCGCGTCTGCGCGCTGCTCTAGCGCGCAGATGGGGTCGACCGAGACAGGGTGCCCCCCGGCGAGGCGGCGGACCGCGCCCGTGCCGGGTCGGTGGCGGTGTAGTCCCGTGGCGGTCCCGATGAACAGCTCGTGGCCCGCGTAGGTCATCTGGCCGAAGGGAGCTGCCGTAGCAACGTCCTCGAGAACGGTCTCATAGAGGCGCCGCGCGGCGTCGCTGTGAAGCAGATATTGGCGTCGTGTGTGAACCCACACACCCCCGGTCGGGTCGCCTGTCACGGACTTCAGGCCTGGAAGCAACGTCGCTTTCCAGGCGCGTGGCCCCTCCGGCTCGAGGTCGAAGACGTCATCGCTAGTGGCCACTAGTCGCTCACCGGCGCGGTGTAGGGTGACACGCGTGTTCGGAGGCACCCGAGGGAGCTGCCACGAGCGGATCTCGCCGCCATGGACCCTGATGAGCCAGTTGGGCTCGCCGACGGCCCAGACAGCCCCGTCGCGCGCGATCTCCACGTCATAGAGGCGGCTGGTGGGCAGGCGGGGGTCTGCACCGCGGCGGAAGACGCGGAACTCGCCGCCGTCGAAGCTCACGAGCCCGTCAAAAGTACCGAGCCAGGTGAGCCCGTCGGGGGCGCGGAGCACGTCCTCGACGTGAGCGAGGGGGAGGCCGTCGTCGATGCCCCAGCGCTCGATCAGCCAGCCGCGCGCCGTGCCGGGGCGTACGTCGCGAGCCGAGGCCACAGCAACTAGCCCGAGGGAGTACACCAGGCACACCAGATGACGACGGTAATCCACTGATCGCAATCCTGCGGTGCGCTTAGTGCGCCTGTCAACGCCCGTCCCGCGGCGGTGCGGGCGAGCGATCCGCCGGCCATCCGCGCGCAGCCCACTCCGACGGCTACGGCCTGCCGGGGCTCCCCGCCGCGGTGCATGACCCCCATGAGAAGAGTGTCGTCGTTGGCGTTACAGGACGGTGTTGACCGCGCCCGGACCGCCACGAAGGCTCCGTCGCGGCGGACCCGACTGCCTTGACTTCCACGTCGCTCGAGCCAGTGAAGGCGACCACCACCTCATTGAAGCCGGGTTGTACACGGCCCTAGGGGGCGCACTTGCATTTCAGAATGGGTTGGCCCGCCGCGAGCCCCGGGTCCAGCGCTGAAGGTATGCGCCCAGCCTCCAGATCATTCCCGGCTATGTGCGTCGAACCTCGCGAACCCCGACATTGTCGGCCCGGGCTGGCTGACGCCGGGCCCCTCGGCGTGCTAACTAGCAGCTGGTGCGCAACACGGTGCTGATCGTCGTCTCTGGGCTGCTTGTGCTGGTCCTCCTCACGCCGCCGGCGCTGCGGGCGCTGCAGGATTGGCGCGCCCAGGGCGAGCGGGAGGCGTTCGTCACCCTTCACCGAGCTCGCGCGGCGGCGGCCGAGGCCAACGGGGCGTTCGACGTTGCCGAGGCGCTGCGCGAGGCCGCGGTGGCTCTCGACCCCGCCGACGTGTCGCTTCGGAGGGAGCTGCTCCACACCCGCGTGCGCCGGGCGGCGAACGACCCCCAGGGGATCGCGGCAACCGAGCGTGCGGCGCTCCGCTACGCGATCTCCATCTTGGACCTCGCCGACGACCCCGACGTCCTGGTGTTGCAGGGCCACCTGGCGCTCGCAGAGCGCTTCACGGACGTCGCCAAAGCTGCGTACAGCCGTGCGACCGAGGTGGCGCCCGCGCACGCTCCCGGCTGGCTCGGCTTGGCAGGGCTGCAGCGGGCCGAAGGGCAGGCAGTCTTGGCGCAGGCCTCCTACGAGAAAGCGGTGGCTTCCGGGCCACGGAACGTGACGGCGCTGAACAACCTGGGGGTTCAGTACCTCGAGCTCGGACGCAAGGACCAGGCGCTGCAGCGGTTTCAGGAGGCGCTGGCGATCAGCGACAACCTGGCCAGCCGCCTCAACGCAGCGGACGCCCTCGCGGCGCTGGACCGCCTGGAGGAGGCGGTGCTGCACCTTCGCTCCGCTGCGCGGCTCGCGCCCGAGTCTCCCGAGCCGCACCGCCGCCTCGGTGTGGCGCTGGAGCGCGCGGGCAAGCTGGAGGAGTCCGCGGCGGCGTTCAACGCGGCGCTCGCGCTCGAGCGGGACCCCGCGACGTCCAGGGCGCTTGCCGGGGTCTACCAGGCGTCAGGGCGCTACTCCGAGGCGGTGGAGCTGCTCACCCTGCTGTTGCAACAGAACCCTGGCGCGCACGACGTGGCGTTCGACCTGGCGCGCGCGCTGGAAGCGGCGGGGAGCCGGCGCGAAGCGCTGGACCTGTTGTCCAGCTTCCTTCAGCGCGCCGCGTCCGTGCCTGGAGAGGCTGAGCGCGTCGCGGCGGCCCGGGCAGCGGTCGCGCGTCTCACCGCTCAGCCTGACGCGGCGCACGGCGAGACCGGCGGAGGGCAGGGCCCGGGGCCTTCCCGCAGCGCGGGGGCGCCCACCGTCCCAACCGGCGACGGGTCGCCATGATCGCCGGCTTGCTCGTGGGGGCGACGATGGCGGCGCCCGGGGCAGTAGTGGCCTCGATTCCGGCACCTTCCCTCGGAGTGACCGGTCTTGCCTGGGACGGCGTGTCGCTCTGGGTCGCGAGCCTCACCACAGCGCGCGAGGTTGGCGACCACGACCGGGCCTATCGCCTCGACCCTCTCACTGGGGCCGTGCTGCAGTCTGTGAGCCTCGCCGGCTACGCGTTTCACGGGATCACCTGGGACGGCACGCGGCTGTGGGGCGACGAGGCGTACGTGAACCTCCGGCAGCTCGACGTGAGCACCGGGCTCGTGGTGAAGAGCGTCCCGGCCCCGGGCGCCCTGGCGTACGGAGTGGCGTGGGATGCCGGGGGGCAGCGCCTCCTCGTGTCGCACAATGGAGACAACACGCTTCACTCGGTGTCTCCGGTAGACGGAGCCGTGCTGGACACGTGGGCTCTCTCGCCCGCAGCCAGCGGCTACACTGGACTCGCCTTTGGCGGCGGAAGCGCGTGGCACGGCAACGCACAGACCGACCGCATCTATCGGCTGGACCTTGTGGCCAAGACCGTGGTGGCCACCCTGCCCACTCCCGGCGGGGCGCCGAGCGGCCTCACGTGGGATGGGAGCCATCTCTGGGTGGCCGACACCGGCTCCGATAGGCTGTACCGGTTGGAGGTGGTCGAAGCGGCAGACAGCGACGACGACGGGGTGGTGGACACCGAGGACAACTGCCTGGCCGCGTTCAACCCCACGCAGCCCGATGGCGATGGCGACGGTGTGGGCAACGCGTGCGACGTGTGCCCCGAGGCGCTCGATCCGGCGCAGGCCGACACCGACAGCGACGGCGTAGGCGACGCGTGCGACAACTGCAAGGGCGTGCCGAACCCGGGTCAAGTCGACGGCGACGGCGACGGCGTGGGCGAGGCGTGCGACGGCTGTCCCAAAGTGCCCAACCCCGACCAGCTCGACAGCGACAGCGACGGGCACCCCAACGCGTGCGACAGCTGTCCGTTCGCTCCGAACCCGGGGCAGGCCGACGGCGACGGCGACGGCGTGGGCGATCCGTGCGACGTCGTGGCGGAGGCCGAGGCACCCGACCTCGGGCCTGTGCCGACCGACGTGGCCGTGATTGGAGAGGCCGACGCGGGCGCGTCGAGGGATGTGTCGCTCGGCGCGGACCTTGGCGAGCTCGCCGAGGCACCACCCGCAGAGGGGTGCCACGCGCCCCGGCGGCGGGTGGGCTCCCCTCTCGTGGCGGTGTGGGGGCTCGCCGCCCTCGCGCTCGCGGTGGGGCGGGGCGAGCGGTGGTTCCGCCGCACCCTCCTTGGGCTCAGGCCTGCCGGCCGCGACCACTGCGCTTCGGAGCCTCGGGCGGGAGGACCTCGAGGTGCGTCCGCTTC
>SXOO01000158.1 GCA_005776725.1 Pseudomonadota bacterium
GACCTGTTCTTCCGGCTCAACGTCGTCCCCATTCGGAGTCCGTCCTTGAAGGAGCGGCTCGACGACGTCCCCATGCTGGTAGACGCGTTCGTCACGGAGATCTGCGACGAGAACGGCTTCCGCAAGAAGTCAGTCGATGCGCCGGTGATCGAGACGCTCTGCAAGTACGCCTGGCCGGGCAACGTGCGCGAGCTCCGCAACGTGGTCGAGCGCATGGTGATCATGAGCGAGGAGCGCATCACGCGGCGCGACGTCCCGCGCGAGATCGTGGGCTCGGCGCCCACCCCAGCGTTCACGCTCGGCGTGAACAGGACGCTGCGCGACTTCAGGGACGACATGGAGCGCGAGTACATCCGCTTCAAGCTCGACGAGTTCGACTGGAACGTCTCGAAGACCGCCGAGGTGCTCGATATCGAGCGGACCAACTTGCACAAGAAGATGAAGGGCCTCGGTCTGAGCCGCGGCGGCTAGGCCGTCTGTCGGGGGACCGGTCTCAGCCCACCGCCCGCATCTCCTAACGCGGCTCGCGGTGGCTGGCCGCGTTGACGACGAAGCCCTTGATGTAGTCCCACGCGGACTTCATCGAGAACGCCATCGACAGGACCAGGAGCCACAGGCCGATTCGGTTGAAGTCGAAGTCCATCTCGGCGAAGCCCCACGAGACGCGGTACTCGTAGTGCACCAGGAGGCCGATCAGCCCACACAGCTGGAACGCCGTCTTCCACTTTCCTTCCTGGCTCACCTTGACCTCGATGCCCTCGCTCATCGCGATCGTGCGCAGCGCGGTGATGCTGATCTCCCGGCTGAGCAACAGAACCGTGAGCCAAGCGGGGCAGCGCCCGAGCTGCACGAGCATGATGAGCGACGCCATCACGATCAGCTTGTCGGCGAGCGGGTCCAGGAAGCGGCCGAGCGTGGACCCGAGGTTCCAGTTGCGCGCAACCCAGCCGTCGAGGAAGTCCGTGATCGCGGCGACCATGAAGATCATCGTGGCGTAGAACGAGAGCTTGCGGCTGGCGAGGTCAGCGTCGGTGGGCGCCGCGTCGTGCGCGCATTGCGCCAGCAGCCACATGACCACCGGGATCACGGCGATTCGACCGTAGGTGAGGATGTTTGGAGCGTTCCAAACCTCTTCACGTAGATTCGACCGGCGGCGCTTCGGCTCACGCGCCCCTGCGAGCGGGCGGGCCTTCTTGAGCCTCCCCTTGAGTGTTGGGAGCTTCGGGCGCCTCAGAGCTGGGTGTCCTTGTAGACGAGGTAATTCTTGATCACCGACCGCACGTACCGCTCGGTGGCCTCGAAGGGGATGCCTCCGCGCTGGGCCACGATGCCCGGCCCCGCATGATACGCCGCGAGGACCAATCGGATGTCGCCCTCGAAACGATTGATGAGCACCCGCAGGTAACGCGTGCCCCCGAGGATGTTCTGTCGCGGGTCGAAGAGGTCGCTCACGGCCATGTCTTTGGCCGTGCCCGGCATGAGCTGCATCAAGCCCTTCGCGCCGGCAGAGCTCACCGCTTGCGGCCGGAAGTTGGACTCGACCTTGATGACCGCCCGCACCAGGTTGGCTGGTACGTTGTACCGCCGCGCGGCCTCCTGGATGTAGGGTTCGAAGCTCTCCCGCTCTCCTGCGGGTCCGGGGAAACGGCTGAGCGCCGCCCGCGGCGAGTCATCGCGCTCGGCTGACCCCGCGGCGCCCACCGACGGCTCGCCGGTGGCGGAACGGGCAGGGCCCGCGCCGAAACCGATGCGTTTCTGACACCGCCAGCCCTGCTTCTGGCGTTGGCTCAGGAGCGGCTCGTTCACCCAGGCGGGGACCTCACCCTTCTTCGTGCAGACGTAAAACGCGTCCGCCGCTGCCGGAAGGGACCAGAGGAGCAGGAGGATCGGGAGACGCACAGCGGGATGCTAACAGACGCGTTCGCCGCGGCAACAACCGAGGTCAGCCGGTGGTGCGCACGCAGGAGCACGGCCCGCCAACCAACGGCAGCGCTCGAGCCCGGTCAGGCGGTGGGGAGCCAGATGCGGAACGTGGCCCCTTGCCCGGGTGAGCTCTCCACCTCGATGCAGCCCCCGAGCCTCTCGATGGACAACCGGGTCACGTGCAGGCCGAGGCCCATCCCCTCGGCCTTGGTGGTGTAGAACGGCTCGAACAGCTGTCTAACTTCGTGCGGAGGGATCCCGGGCCCCTGATCGGTGATCTCGATCACAGCCCCGCCCGCGGCACCGCGCGTGGTCACGCGCACCTCGGAGCCCGCCGAGCTCGCTTGGAAGGCGTTGCGCAGGAGGTTCAGGACAGCCTGCCAGAGCCGATGCCGGTCGACCCTGACTCGGGCCGCGGAGGTGAGCTCGGCGACCACCGTGCGCTCTCGCCCGAGCCGGTCGTAGCGCGCGAAGGCGACCAGTCGTCGTATCAGGTCGTCGAGGGGCTCGAGAGACAGCGTGGGCTGGACCTCACGTTGTTCGGCGTAGGCGTGAACCTCGTCCACCAGCGATGAGATGCCGCGCACCCCGTCGAACGCGGCTCTGACCAGCCCGGCGATCTCCTCCGAATGCTCGGCCTCGGCACGGACCACGGATTCGAACGCATCGAGCCGGGCCATCTGGTGCCGCAGAGCCCCGATGAGCCCGCCCGTGATGCGCCCGAGGGTAGTGAGTCGCTCCGCGTGGAGGAGCTGTCCTTGCGTGGAGCGGAGGCGCTCGATCGCGTCATCCAGCCGGGTCGTCTCGCTGGCCAGATCGGTGGCAGCCCTCGGGATGGCGGCGTCCACCACGAGGCCGTGGTGTCCCTCGAGGAGCGTGTGTGCCAGGTCATCGATCGACGCGTCTTCCGGGAGGACGTGGCGTACGTGAAAGCGGTTGATCGCGCGCATGAGCACGTTGCGGTCGTGGTGGCCGCCGATCAGGATCGGGCGACCCGGCAGTACCAGCTGCGCCACCAGCTCCAGCGCCGCGGTGCTGTTTTGCACATCCTCCGCGCTCAGCACCAGCAGGGCGGGGCGTTCGCCTGCGCTGTGTCGGTCGGCGTCGCGGATCTCGGCGTCCTCCGGGAGCGCATACGCCAGCCCCGGCAGCAGCCGACGACCCAGCGACGGCGTGAGCAGTACCCGGAGTGGCGGCAAACCGCTCACGCCCACGGGCAGGACACTGCGACTGCGGCCGAGCGGCGGCGGGTCAATCATCATCGGGCACTGCACCCTGGTCGATGTCGGCCGTCGGCGGGAGGAAAAGGGCGGCCCGCGTGCCGCGCCCTGGTGACGACTGCAGCTCGATGCGCCCACCATGGGCTTGCGCCACGAGGCGAGCGAGACCAAGCCCGAGGCCGAGCGCGGGAGGCTCGAAGCCGCTGAAGAACGGGTCGAACGCGCGGTCCAGCGTGGACGGGTGCATGCCGATCCCGGTGTCTACGATCTCCAATGCGAAGCCCGGCTCGTCTCTGCCCACCACCCGCACCTCACCCCGCTGCGTGACGGCGCGCGCCGCGTTCCGGAGGAGCGCCAGCAACGCCTGACGGGTCCGCGCCACGTCTACCGACGCGTACGCATCGGGCGGCAGGTCGACGGTGACCTCGATGCCTGGCGTCTCGAGGGCTAGAAGCACGAGCGTCTCCCGTACAAACTCCAGGATATTGACGTTGCTTCTGCGGGTCTCGATATCGCGCCGCTTGGCGAATGTGTTCACGTCGGACACGATGCGCAGGATGGACTCTAGGACGTCGGTGGCCTCGGCGGCGGCACTCTGGAGGGCGACTGGATAGCCGGGGGCAGACATAGTGTCCGTGAGGAAGAGGAGGGCCGACAGCTGATTGTTGATGTCGTGCGTGATGCCGCTAGTGATGCGACCAAGTGTGCCCAGCCGCTCTGCTGCGATCAGCTGGTTTTGCGCTCGTTCCAGCTCACTCAGCGTGCCCTCGAGCTCCGCGCGCCGGGCAGAGAGCAAGGTGACGGCGCTGGCCAGAAGCTGCCCTCGCGCCTTTAGCGCCAGTCCGTCCTGAACGGCGGTGCGCAGCGTGAGCGGCTCCCACGGCTTGAGGAGGAAGCGGTAGACGTTACCGCGGTTCACCGCGGTGAGGATGGGATCGACATCGGTGTACGCTGTTAGCAGGATACGGACCGTGTCCGGATACTGCACCACCATCTGCGCCAGGAACTCCGTGCCGGTCATGAACGGCATTCGCTGGTCCGAGAGCACCAGATCCACCGGTCCCTCGCGCTCGAGGAGGGCCAGCGCGGCGCGCCCATTCGGGGCCCGCAGGACTTCGTAGTCGGCCTCCAGCAGCGCTTCCAACACCTCGAGGTTGGAGGGCTCGTCGTCGACGATAAGAAGTCGCCGACAGGTCGGGAGCTCGAGCCCCAACGCGCTCAGCGCCTTCAACACCGCGCCCTCGCTCCGACTACTGATGTGCACGCAGCCCCGACCAGACCGGGGCTCGCATGAAGCGAGCGCCGGGACACGGTTGGCCCAGCGCAGCAACGCAAAACCCCACCAGGACGCGCGCGGACGCACCCGCTAAGCGAATTGGATTCATGTATCCCGCGACCATTCGACCGACTCCGTGTGCCCCGAGGCGCCTTTGGAGCCTAATACGGACTGAGCGGGGCCGCAAAGGTGCGGTGGGTCTATTTAGACTCATGTCGATGGCCCAGAGGTGGACCCAGCTGCCCGAGACGCGCTCGTGCCCGTTGCCGCTCCGCGGCTGCGTCGCGCAGCGGCTCCGGGGGTTGCCAACATACGGCGGGCCGCGTCGCAGGCACCCGCCGTATGTGGCTGAGCCTACCTACTTCTTCAGGTGCTCAACGCCGACCTTGGTCACCTTGGCCTTCCAGACTGCCGCAGGGAGCCACTTCGGGCGGTCCGACGGGGCCACGGCCTTCTCGCGGGAGCCGGTGAAGACGTGAACGCGGTCAGTGCCTCGCTCGCGCAGGCGGATGTCGGTGTGGCCCCGGCTCGCGGCCTTCAGTGCCGCACCGCGGGGCTGGCGGCTCTGGAAGACCACATTCGTGTCCTCCCCCTTCTCCAGCAGTACGAAGTTCTTCTTCTTGACGTCATTCTCTTCAGCCATCGTCGAACCCCCATGGCATCGGGCGCTGCCCGTGCCGCTACGACCGGAACCCTGCCCAGTCGGATTGAACCAAGAAGCCCCCCCGCGACATCCGGACGGGCAACGACCGTCGCGTAGCCGTTAAGCCGGACTACCTGGGTCACAACGTAACGCGGCGAACCACAGCCGCGCCTAAACCTCGAACCGCGCCAGGATAGCGCCACGGCGTGAAACGCAAGAAGAAATGTGGCGCTGTTGCGTGATTTTCTGCGCAAGCGCAGGTTTTTTTGGGGGACGTATTCCCAAAATGGATTGAACGCGCACCTGACTGTTCGCCGGAGTTGACGCAGCGAGCGTCAGCGCCGCAGAGGGCGCCTCAACAGGGCCGCACGGCTCCCCCGCGCTACGGACTGCGCGCGTCCTTCGGGGCCGACGCCGAGCCGTTTGCCGGGGGCGTCTCGCCGCCCCAGAGCAGGAACGCCGCCACCGCCTGCTCCACCAACCCCGAGCGCACGGGGATGTTCGCCGGCAGGACCAACGGGTGCCCGCCAACCGTGAGTGCGGCCCGGCCCAGGGCGGAGATCGCCCCGGCGTCCCCAGCCAGGAGCGTCGCCGCACGGGGCGCCTCGGCGCATTGAGCCAGCTCTGGCAGCTGCTCGTCGAGGGAGGCGAGCGGCAGCGGGGCGTCGGCGGTCTTCTCGCCCTCCTTGACGGCTCGCGGCGCTGCGGCGGCGATGAGCGCCAGGGCGCTGACGCGCGCGTCCAGCCCGCTCGCGCGGGGCGGCGGGGCCTCGGCCGGGGCTGACCCGGGCGGCTCGCTCGGGCCGGCGAGCGCACACACGAGGCGCCTGGCCAGGGGACCCTCGCCCGACACGCGGAGGTGCAGGGTCACGAGGTCCGGAAGCTGGGCGGTGAGCGCGACGAGCCCGAGGAGCGGTTCGCTCGACACGTCCGGGGCCACCACCACCTCGACGTCGGTCTTCCCACGCCCGAGCGCGCGCGGGGATGCGAGCGGCTTGGGACCCGGACTTGCCACCATCGTCTCGAAGGCCGAGAGCACCGGGGACGGAGGCGGCGGGGGGCTCAGCCGTTGAGGCAAGGACTCGGCGAGCCAGGCCAGGCTGTGCGTCCCGAAGCCCCCCTCGAAGAAGAGCCCGTTCACCACGGACGCGGGCGTGCCCTCCACCCCGACCATGCGGGCCAGGAGGATGTCGCGCTCGAGTCGTCGCGTGGTGGAGGGCGCGGCCTGACACGCCGCGAAGTGCTCCGGATCGAACCCCAGCGCCGCGCCGATGGAGGCGATCTGGGCGGCATCGAGCCCCGGCTGCGCGTTGAAGGCGGCTTCTGCGAACTCGAAGAGCTTCCCCTGGGCCTCGGCGCAAATCGCGGCCCGCGCCCCGCTGCAAGCGGCCTCGTGAAAGCGGCTGGGGATAAAGCGGTTGCACTCGTTGGAGAGCGGGAAGTGACGGAACGACACCTGGATCGCGGGTTGCGCTGAGACCCTCATGGCCTCGATCGCGAGGAAGTACTTGCGGCAATGGGGGCACTCGAGATCCGAGAACTTCGTGATCTTCAAGGCGGCGTGCGCTGGACCCACCGCTCCGGCGTTCAATTCATCGAAGGCCACCAGCCCGGACGCCAGGGCCTTGTCTACCTGCTCTCGGTCGAACTTCTGGCGGAGCGGCAGCAACTTGGACAGCCTCCAGGCGGAGAACGCTTCGAGCGCGCCTCCCACGACCAGGATGCCAGCGACGGTCCAGAGCGCCGTGCGACTGCGTATCACCGCGACCTTCTCCCGAGTGCCGAGGCCGAAGACGAGCCGTCGCGTCGAGCCCCAGTGGGTGACGAATAGCAGGGTGTTCACCCCGTACAACAGCACGCATGCGGGGCACCACTGCCCCGTCGTGGCGGAGTAGGTGCCCAGGAAGGCCGACCAGCCTACGGCCCCGAGGACCAGGCCGGCGGAGACGCCCTCCGCCGGAGTGACGGTGGCCCGAGTGTGCGCGTCCGATGAGTCGCTGTCCGAGGGTCCGGGCGCAGCACGCCAGCCCTGGCGAAGCCGCACCAGCGCCAACGCGACGAGCGCGCTGTAGGCCGCCAAAGCAAACGTGGCGACGGGGATCCCGAAGACGTCCGCCACCGGGCTGGAGAGCGCCACGTCGCAGCCCGTGGCGCTGAAGCGCCTGCAGAGCGGCGAGTCGGCGACCCCGACCAAGTCCTTGCTCTGCTTGAGCGCCGTGAGGTACGCGGCGTCGGCGGCCCCGACGAGCGCGAGCAGCAGGGTGATCAGCGCTGCCGCCAGGCCTTGACGGGCTCGGTGGTGGCCCCCGTTGCCGGCGGGGTCTGCCAGAACTGGCGAAGTGAGCGTGGGGTCTCTGTCCAGCGGGACCGCCCCCGGCCCAGCGCCTGGGCGGGACTCGTCAGGCATGGACCCGGACACGGACGGCCACCAGGGCTGCCGCGCCAATCCCCAGGCCTGCGATGAGCGGCCAGAACCAGAGGTGGGCCGAGCTCGCAGCGGCAGCGCGGGCCACCACGGTGCCGACAGCGCCGCTCCGCGCGCCCTCGCCGTGGCAGCCGGCGCACGTCGGCTCCCCCGAGACCGGGGCGCGCGCATAGACCGTGCCGCCGTCGCGCCACGTCAGCTCGTCATCCGTGGGCAGCTTCACGGACCAGGCGGGGGCGGGCCGTTCCGGTGTGCTGTCGCTATCGCACGGGGCGGCGCCGAGAACGCCGACAAGCCGCGGCGAGGCCAACCAGTGCGTCGGCACGGGCAGGCGTGAGGCACACGCCGCTTCGACTCGCTTCCACAGCCGCTCCGGGGCCGGCGCTTCGCCCGCGGGGCTCAAGGCCACCGCGTCGAGGGCGCTCAACGCCTCGAGCCCGGCCTCTGGAGCACCCGCCAGCATGGCCCGCTTCACCAGATCGGCGCCCGCGTTCGCCCGAGTCAGCGCCTCACGCTCAGGATCCGGACCCGGAGACGCGAGGAGCGCTGCCAGGGTCATAGCCGCACCGACAACCGCGAGCGCGAGGACACCTAAGGGTGACGGCGACAGCGGCAGCGTATACGACGGGGAGGTGTTGTCCTCTGAAGGCGGGGCGATGGGCTGGGTGGCCGCGCTCGGGAGGCCATGGTCTCCGAGCAGCACCGTCCGCGCCCGAGAGGGCGCAGGCCGGGGAGGGGCGTCCCCCACGATCACCGTGGGCAAGCGAGCACGTGCCGCTGACGGGGGGGAGTGTTCCGCCGCCGCGCGCTGGCTCCTCGTGTCGATCACCGCGGTCTCGGTCTGACTGCGTCGTGCAGACTCCTCCGCATCCGGCAGCGCGAACGGCGCCTTGCAAGCCGGACAGGCGACCACCCCGTCGTTCACGGTCGACGGATCGATTCGGCTCTTCCGGCCGCAGTGAGGACAGACGTAGGCGCGCGCCACGTTCGCCTTCTACCAGGGAGCCGCGCGGAGCGCCATGCGGCAGGAGCGCTCGTGTGCGGTATCGCGCGTATATGACGTTTTTCGTCAGTGAGCGGCGGGCGCGGTGTCCCCTGCGCCATTACTTGCGCGGCGGCCGCGCCGTCGAGGTAGTACTATTACGTTCTTAGCGTGATGGCACGGTTCGTGCTCTGATTCGGCCCGTCCAGCCGAGGTGTTCAACATGCGTCCGTCCCGCCGGGGCTTCACCCTCATCGAGCTCATGATCGTCGTTGCGATCCTGGCTATCCTGGCTGTCGTAGCGGTGCCGGCTTTCGTGAAATTCCTCCGCCGTGCCAAGACTGTGGAGGCCGTGGACCAGCTCGACAAGATCCACAAGGGCGCGGTCAGCTACTACATGCGAGGCAAGGTCGCGCATGGCACCGGGGCTCCGGTGAGGTGTCAGTTCCCCGAGGCGCAGGGCATGACCCCCGACATCACCGGGAAGAAGTGCTGCGGAGGCGCCGCCGATGCGGACGGCGACGATCGCTGCGATGTGGACCCGCCCATCTGGAACGCGAAAGTGTGGTCGGCCCTCTCGTTCGAGCTTCGCGACCAACACTACTTCGGCTACTCGTTCGTAAGCTCCGGCACGGTCGAGACTGCGAAGTTCACCGCCACCGCAAACGCGGACCTGGACTGCGACGGCGAGGTCTCGACCTTCGAGCGATACGGATACGGAACCTCAGGCAACGCGAGCGGCGATTGCGAGGCCTCGCAGGCGTCCGCGTACTTCAGGAAGGGCGATACTGAGTAGGTCGAGGACGCGTTCGAGCTCCAGCGGCACCCGCTTCGGAGTGCCGCGGCCGCTAGAGGCCTCCCACCACATGGATGCGCTCGATCAAGAACTGCGCGTCCATCGCGGGGTTCATGCTGGGCGCGAGAGGCGCGGCGTCGATGGCGAGCACCACCTCGGTTCCTCGCTGGCCCGAGAGCGGAATGATGAGATCCGTCCACGGCGTGGCGAACCACGTGGCGTCTGGGCCCAGGATCTCTTCGCGTGGCGCCTCGGTGGGCCCGCAGTCGACCGTCCACGGAATTCCCGAGGGCTGCGCGAGCACCACGGTCAAGCAGGGAGTTGACTGCTCCCTGAGGCGCGTCAGCTTCCGCACCCGAATCCTCAGCTCGCTGGCGTTGCCGGGCGGCATCAGCCGCGTGACGATCGCGCTGGTGGTCCCGCCCACTGCTAGCGGGGGCTTGAGCCTCACGTAACGACCCAGCGCGCGCTCGAGCCCGAACTGCGTGAGGTACTCCACGTCGCCGATCCGTTGAATGGCGTCGTCGCCGCGTGCGAACCCGAAGTCGGTCTCGTGCCCGACGAGCAGCGGCGGCGCTGTGCTCGTGTTGAAGACCGTGATCGTCGGCTTGTCGAGCCGCCTGCCGATGAGGTCGGTCAGCTCGCTCCCCACGGCCACCGAGAGCTTGGCGTCGAACGGCAGCAGCGCCCGTGGCTTGAGCGTGACGTGCGTCGTGGCGTCTGGGAGGTCGGTCTTCTCAACCTCGATGTTCATCTCCAGCGGGTTGCGCGCGGCGTCCCGTATGAAGAGGCGCTCGGGCAGGCGCTCCGTCTTCACGGGCTCGTCGAAGAACACCTCCACCTTCCCGGTCACGATGCCCGCGGCGGGGGCCACCACCTGGACCTCCGGCGGCGAGCTGTCGCGCCCCCCCATCCAAGTCCCCGTGATGCTGCCCGAGATCCGGGTATCGCCAAGCGCCAGCGAGAACCCGCCTCGGGCCTCGAGCTGCACGTCCTTGTCGAGCTCGCCGTCCGGCGGAGAGCCCCCACCGGGCAAGGTGAGCCGCGAGGACGAGATCTCGAGCTCCAGGCGGCGCCCGTCCCGCAGCTGCATCCCCACGGCGAATGGCTCGAGCCGCACGGCGACCGGGTCGTTTTGGCGCTTCACGCGGGTGTATCGGCTGGTCGCGTAGCTCCCGGGAGCGCCGGTGAGGCCCACGACCACCAACGACGCCTCGCGCTCGGGCGTCCAGATCAAGAGCCCGTGGTCGCCGAGGACGTTCTTCAGCGTCTGCGCCGATCCGCCCGAGCCCACGACCTTGTCGACCTTGAGCGTGTCGAGCTCCAGTCGAAACATGTGGCCGCGGGCGAGCTGGGGTTCGGGGACCGGAGTCCCGCCGCCGCTCCCGAGGGGTGCCTCCTCCTTACAACCGGCCCCGGCGACGATGGCGACGCAACACCAGACGAGTAGTCGATTCATTCCGCCGGAGATAACACAGCCCGAAGACCGGCGGGAGACAGTTGAACGAAGCGGCCCCACGGGCTAGCCTGCGCGGCCCATGCGCCCCGCCGTCCCGGTCCTGTTCCTCGCCCTCGCTTGCCGCGAGGTCCCCACCGAGACCGTATCGCGGTGTCACCCTGCGGGCGCCGACTGCGACGCCTTCCTCACCCGGAGCGCCGAGAGCGCCGCCACCGTGGGAACCGGCGAGGCGGTCTACGCCAGCCAATGCGCCTCCTGCCACGGCAAGGACGGTCGCGGGATGGGCATCCCCTCGCGCGGCGATTTCACGGTGTCCGATTGGCAGGGCCGGTGGACCGACGCCGATCTCCAGGGGATCGTCACTGCGGGGCGCGGTGGGAAGATGCCAGCGTTCAGGCTACCGCCGATCGAGCTCCGAAGCGTGGTCCTCTTCATCCGGAGCCTCGACCCCGCCCGCGGCGCCTCCGACGCGCCGATCAAGGCCCAGGAGGGCCAGTTCCCGTACGCCACGGAGGAGACGCCATGAGCCAGCGCCGCGTCGTCATCATCTCCACCGGCGGGACCATCGAGAAGACCTACGACGAGCTCGCGGGCGTGTTGACCAACCGCGTGGCCAACCTCGACGTCATGTTGGCCAGCCTCCAGCTCCGCGGGGTCTCCGTGGTGCGCGTGCCGCTCATGAACGTCGACAGCCTCGACATGACGCCAAAGGACCACGAGCTCATCGTGCGCACCGCCGGCGCGATGGCCGAGGGGCACGACGGCGTAGTGGTAGTGCACGGCACTGACCGCCTGGCGGTCACGGGCGAGCTGATGGTGGAGCTCCTCGGGGTTCCGCGGGTGCCCATCGTGCTCACCGGGGCCATGCGACCTTACGAGCTCCGGACGACGGACGCGGTCCAGAACGTGACCGAGGCGCTCCTGGCCGTGCAGCTCATCGCTCCGGGCGTGTACGTGGCCATGCACAACCGCGTGCTGCGGTTCCCGGGGGTTCGGAAAGACCCGGAGCTCGGTACCTTCGTGGGTGGAGTCTCCGCGTGAGCCAGGATCTGCATCCCGACGTCGCTCCTGCCGGCGAGCGGCCGATCGCGTTGCTGGAGGACGACGTCGCGCGGCTCCCCGTACTCCCCGCGCGCCGCACCCGCACCCCCGAGTGGCTGGTCCGGGTGTTCGTGCTCTTGTTCGCATCGGGTCTCTATCTACCCAACATCGGAGGTTTCGGGCTCTGGGATCCCTGGGAGACGCACTACGGCGAGGTCACTCGCTACATGATCGAGACGGGGGACTGGGTCCACCCGTGGTGGGGCTGGAAAGGCGAGAAGATCGGACCCGAGTCCGGACCGGGCGAACACTTCCACTCGAAGCCCATCCTCCTCTTCTGGATGGAGGCGGCCACGATCAAGGTGATCGGCCTATCGGAGACCGCGATCCGGTTTCCGGTGGCGCTGATCGCCATCGTGGGGTTGTTCGCCACGTACTTCGCGTTATCGAAGTTAGTCGGGAGGCGGCGCGCCTTGCTCGCGACGCTCGTCCTGGCCACGTGCCCGCTGTGGTTCTTCCTCGCGAGACAGTCGCAGACCGACATGCCCTTCGTGGGGATGCTCACGGCCGCGATGGCGTTCTTCGCGCTCGCGGCCTTCGGGCCACGGGAGCCTACGTCCGACCGACGGTTCGGCTGGCTCCTCGGAGTCACCCTGTTCTTCGTGCTCGCGCTCGTGGTGCCGCAGCTCGGCATCCTCATCGCCGACATCAACCACAACCCCCTACCGCGCCCCGACCAGCGGCCCCCAGGTCTCTTCGATCACTGGCGCGTGACCGGTTGGATGCAGGCCACCGTCTACATCGGGATCCTGGCCCTGGTGCTGCTCTCGGTCGCCGCGCCGGTGCTGCGCGAGCTGCGCACCCACGGTGGGCTCACCGACGCCTTCAAGGATCGGTGGCGGCGACGCTGTTACCTCTGGCTGTTCTACGCGTTCGCCGGGCTCGCGTTGCTCGGCAAGGGCCTCCTCGGCTTCATGCTCCCGGGGGCCGTGATCTTCGTCTATCTCCTGCTCACCAACGAGTGGCGGATGCTCGGGCGCGTCGAGCTGCACCGCGGCCTCGCGATCTTCGCGTGTGTGGGCTTCCCCTGGTACGTCGGGTTGCTCGCCGGCCCCGACGGACAGGCGTTCTGGACCCGGTTCTTCATCCACGACCACTTCAATCGCCTCGGGTCCGGCGTCCACTCGATCGACGACGGCACTTACGAGCACTTCATCAAGTGGCTCGGCTACGGTATGTGGCCGTGGTCCGCATTGATCCCGGCGGCCTTCATCGGGCTCTCGCGTCTCAGCCTGCGAGCGCGCGACGCGATGTCTCGCACTCGGGTCTTCCTCTTCCTCTGGGCCTTCCTGGCCTATGTGCTGTTCTCCATGTCCAGCACGAAGTTCCATCACTACATCTTCCCGTCGCTGCCACCGCTGGCCATGCTGGTGGGCCTAGGACTCTACGAGCTGCGCGTCGACCGGTCGCTGGCCGCGCGGGCGCTGGTGGTGGCGGGGATCTTCCTCGCGGGCGTGATGGCCTGGGACATCAACGCGAACCCTCAGCACCTGCGCAACCAGTTCACCTACAAGTACGACCGCGAGTGGCCCTCGGAGGCCCAGCGCCCGCACGATCCCAACGGCGAGATCTGGTTCGACAAAGATCCCAAGGGAGGCCTCGAGCGCCGCCAGGTCTGGGCCGACAGCACGTTCTACCGGCACACCCCGGTGGTGCAGCAGGAGGTGCTGGCCACGCCGTTCTTCCGACTCGAGCGATGGATCCCGTTCGTCGCGGGCGTGGCGGGGCTCGGGCTCCTCCTCATGGTGTTCGCAGGCGCGCTCCGCACCGCCGGCATCGCGGTCATGGGCGTCACCGGCGTAGCGATGTGCCTCTGGACGCTCAACTACTACATGCCGATGCTCGCCTCGCACTGGAGCCAGAAGTACATCTTCGATCGGTACTACGAGCTGTGTGTGCCCGATCGGGTCCCGAACGAGATCGTCGACGCCTTCACGCCGGCGATCGCCCACGTGCCGCGGCTGATGGAGTTCTTCGAACCGCGCCCGAAGAGGCAGTGCAAAGACCAGGTGGTCAGCTGGCTGCTGACGTGGCGTGGCGAGACCTTCTATTCGGACAACACGATCGTCCCGCTGCAGAAGGACAATACGCAGTTCGAGCCCTACCTCACGCAGCTGAACAAGGGGGCGCGCTTCTTCGTGTTCATCGAGCGCACCCGGATGAAGGGCTTCAAGGCCCGCGCCGACGCTGCGATGAAGAAGCTCGCGCCCCGCCCGGAGTTCGCGGGTATCAAGGAGTACGAGGTCACCCTCGAGTACAACGAGAACTACTGGTTCGTGCTCCTCGAGGCTGACCCCATTTGCAAAGACGGCTATACGAAGGACACGGTCGGCAGGTGCCGGGCGGCCACGGCTGCGCTGCCCCCTCGCGCGGCGGCGCCTGAGGGGTGAACCCACTCGTCGGCCGCGCGGACGTCTTGGACGCGGTTCGGGCGCTCCTGAGCCCGGGCCGGGTCGTCACGCTGCACGGGCCGGCGGGGGTCGGGAAGTCGGCGATCGCCCGGGTCTTCGAGTCCGAGCCGGGCGTCGACGTCTTTCACGTCAGCGACGCCTTGTCCGAGGAGAGCGCTGCGCTCACGGAGACCGGCGCGGCGGCCGAGCTGTCCCTCGCCGAGGCCGTGGTGGCCGCGCAGAGAGCGGCGGCTGCCGGGCGTTGCGCCCTCGTGGCCTCGCGCTGTCGCTTGCACCTCCGGAGCGAGCACGCGGTGGCCGTGGCGCCGCTCGCGCCTGCCCTCGGGGCCCAGCTCTTCCTGCGAGTGGCGGGCGGCGAGGCGCTCTCGGGCGCGGTGGATGGCCCCACTGCCGACCTGGGCGCGTCCACCGAGGTGGCTCAGGCCATCGCCGAGGCCCTCGATGGCCTGCCCTTTGCCCTAGAGCTGGCGGGATGGCGCGCTCGGACCTTGTCGCCCGAGCAGCTCTTGGCGCGAGTGCGCGAGGCGCCCCTTGGGCTCACGCATCCCCTGCGCGATGTCCCACACCGCCACCGGTCGGTGGGCGCGGCCTTCCTGGCGGGTTGGTCGCACCTCGCGGAGCCACAACGCGCGGTCCTTCGCGCTCTGGGCGCTTTCCCACGCGGCGACGTCGCGCTCGCGGACCTGTCAGAGTCCTTGCCGCTGCCCCTCTACGAGCTGGCCGACCGCGTGGACGCGCTCGTCGATGCCTCCTGGGTGTCGCTGGCGCCGTCCTCGGGGTCTCCCCGCCTACGCCGCGGGGCGCTGCTCACCCAGTGGCTCGCCACGCAGGTGCCCCCCGAGGTCTTCGCTGCGCACGACGTGTGGGTCGCGCGTCGCGCCGACGCCCTGGGGGCGCGCGCCGATGAGGGCGATCTCGTGGCGCTTCGGGCGCTCGAAGAGCTTCGGCCCGCGCTCCTCGCGGCGCTCGCGCGCAGCCGGTCGGCTGTGCCCTGCCACGAGGCCTCGCTCATTCGGGGGCTCGGCCCGCTGCTCGTCGCCCACGGCCCCTTCGAGGTCGAGCCGTTCATCGCGGCCGGCGAACCCGGCGCGCTCTATCACGGCTCGATCCTCAGGATCCGGGGCCAGCTGCCGGAGGCCCGCACCGTCCTGGAAGGCGCGGTCCGTACCGCGGCCGCACATGGGGACGTCCGCGCGGAAGGGCGCGCCACGGCCGAGCTCGGGATCGTCCTGCACGAGCTCGGGGCGTTGTCCGAGGCTGCCGAGCACCACCAACGCGCGCTGGATCTGGCGCGCGCCGTGCGCGACCGCAGAGGCGTTGGCCGCGCACTCGGGAGCCTCGCGATCCTGCATCAAGATCAGGGACGACCGGACGACGCGCAGATCCACTACGAAGAGGCGCTGGCGGTGCTCGACGACGTGGGCGACCCGCGCTCCGTCGCGATCTTCCGCATCAACCTCGCGGAGCTGCACCGCGAGAGCGGGCGCTTCAAGGCGGCGCGTGAGGTGCTCGAGGCCGTGGTCGCGCACGGGCTCGAGGCGGTGGGCGACGACCGGCTGCGCGCCGTGGCGCTGGGCAACCTAGGGGCCGTCCAACAAGAGCTCGGAGACCTGGAAGGGGCGGTAGCCCAGCGGCGCGCCGCCGTCGCATTGCTCACGCAGCTGGGCGAGAGCCGCCTGCGCGGCGTGTTCCTCGGGGGCCTCGCCGCGGCGCGGCTGGAGCTGGGCGAGATCGGCGGGGCGCTCGGGGCGCTCGACGAGGCGCTCGCGCAGGTCGAGTCGGCCGGGGATCGCCGCTACGCTGGCCTCTTCCGCGCTTATCTCGGCGTCATCGAGGCGGGGCGAGGGCGCGAGGACGCGGCGCGTGCCGCCTTCGACGCGGCGCAGTCCAGCCTCGAGGCCGTGGGGGATCCGGCCCTGCTCGTGGCGCTTGGCGTCCACCGGGCCCACCTCGGGCGCACGGGCGAGGGGGATCGGGGCCGCGCGCGTGAGGTGCTCACCGAGGTGGCGGCGTCCGCGTGCCGCTCGGACGAGGTCCGGCTGGCCGTGCGACTCCTCGAGCGCGCCATCGGCTGGTCGCGCGGCGAGGTCGGGCCCCGTCGCGTGCTCCGAATCGCCCGCCTCGGCGACTCGTTCGCGCTGGACGACGGCGAGACCGTGGACCTCTCGCGACGCAAGACCCTGAAGCAGATCCTGAGCCGCCTCGCGTCGAGTCGACTCTCGGCCCCCGGCGTGCCGCTCAGCGTGGAGGCGGTGCTCGAAGCCGGGTGGCCGGGCGAACGAGTGATTCAGGAGGCGGCGCTGAACCGCGTCTACGTCGCCGTGGCCACGCTGCGCAAGCTGGGGCTTCGCGACGTCCTCGCCAGCAGGGACTCGGGCTACTACCTCGACGACGACGTCCAGCTCGACTACGAGGGCTGAGACGACCACCGGCCGCGAAGGGGCCGCCCCCAACAGTAAATAGTAACAAGCGGTTCGAGCCCTACGGGGGACTCAGAAGCGGAGCTCGAGCGTGCTCCCGGTCAGCTCGAACTGGCGATTGGCGGGGACGGTGATCACGGCACCCGAGGGCGCCACCAGCGCGGCCGTGAGCTCCGCGGAATACCGTCCGCGGGGCAGCGTCAGTGGGGCGCCGGGAACGACCGCCGCGCCGCCCCGGGCTTTCACCGTGGCCACCACCTCGCCCTCGTCGTTCCGAATCACCGCCTGCACCGCGCGCACTGACTCGAATCGGAGCAGCCTGCCCTCGGCGGGCACCTCGAGGCCGGTCATGATCAGGACGACGGGGCTCTCGACCGGGCCGCTGCGCTCCTGCCAAAAGAACAGGGCGCCTGCCAGCACCAGCGCGAGGACGACGGCGCCCTTCGTGAGCGGACTACGTTTCAATGGGGCGACCTACTCGCTTACGAGACCCGTTGCGGCATGGCTCGCGGGATGGTAACCCACGGCCCTTCGGGGGTGAACAGAATTGCAGGGGAACGCACTCCGTAGCGCATCCGTGCCGGCGTCCAGGGAGCTCACGCGCGTGCTCGATCACGCGCACGACCTCGCCCTCGACGACACGCTCGACAGCGGCCACATGCTGCTCGCGCTCTTCATCGACGACAACCGCGCCAAGGCGATCCTCGAGGAGCGGGGCGTGGAGTTCCCGCGCCTCGCCGACGTGGTGCGGCAGCTCCAGAAGAGCGACGCGGAGCCGCTCGACACCGTGGCAGTGGTCCACCACAAGACGGTCCAATTCGCCGAGGCGGTTGGCGCCGAGCTCGCGGGCACCCTGCATCTCCTCGCGGGCATGGCTCGGGTGCAGCGCGCCGTCGCGTTCCAGGCCCTCGAGGCCTGCGGGATCCGCCCGGTCGAGCTCCGCAGCGCGCTCATGCGGACGCTCTCGGGGACCATGCCGAAGCAGTGGTCCAGTCCGTCGGCCGTACCGCACGCCGACCGAGTCCGCCCAGCTCGGCCGGCAGACGCCCGGGTCGCCGTGCTCGAAGCGCAGGCGCCCGAACCGCCGCAACGCCCCCTGCCGAAGGTCGAGGAGCAGGTCATCGAGGTGCGAAAGCCGCCTCCTCCCGAGCGGCCCGCGCCCGTCGTCGAGGAGCCCCGCCGGGCCGAGCGAGACCTGAACGGCCTCGTTGTCAGCCCGCCGCCTCCGGCGCGTCGGCCGGAGCGCAAGAGCCGGTTCGCGCTGGATCCGGAGATCTTCCCCAGCCTCACGCGCCTCGGGCGTAACCTCACGCTGCTCGCCGAGCGCGGCGAGCTGGACCCGCTCGTGGGGCGCGCCAGCGAGGTCGAGCAGCTGGTCGACATCCTGAACAAGCGGCGCTCCAACAACCCGTGCTTGCTGGGCGAGCCCGGTGTGGGCAAGACCGCGCTCGTCGAAGGCCTTGCCCAGCTCATCGTGCGCAAGGACGCCCGTGTCGGCGCGCTGGGCGAGAAGGTGCTGGTCGAGCTCGACATGGGCACCCTGGTGGCCGGGACGCAACTTCGAGGGGCGTTCTCCGAGCGGCTACGCGCCGTCAAGGAGGAGGTGGCCAACTCCGCCGGGCGCATCATCCTGTTCATCGACGAGCTCCACACCCTCATGGGCGCGGGAGCGGGAGACGGCGCGCTCGACGCCGCGAACGAGCTCAAGACCGCGCTCGCGCGGGGCGAGCTCCCGTGCATCGGGAGCACCACGGAGCGGGAGTACCGTCGCCACGTCGAGGGCGACGCGGCGCTCGCGCGGCGCTTCCAGGTGGTGCTGATCGACGAGCCCAGCCCAGAAGAGGCGCTCACGGTGCTGGTGGGGGTGGCGCCGACCTACGCCAAGCACCACCGCGTCGAGTACCCGGCGCCCGCCCTCGAGGCCGCCGTGCGGCTCTCCGGTCGCTGGATCTTCGATCGGTACCTCCCCTCCAAGGCGATCGACGTGCTCGATCTGGCTGGGGCCCACGCGGCGCGCAACGGCCGCGCGGCGGTCGAGGTCAACGACGTGGCCCGCGTGGTGGCGCTCAAGGCCGGCGTCCCGGAGGCGCGCCTCCTGGAGACCGAGCCCCGGCGCCTCCTGAAGCTGGGCGAGCACCTGAAGTCGCGGGTCATCGCGCACGACGAGGCCATGGAGCGCGTCGCGGCGGTGATCCGGCGCAACGCTGCGGGGTTCGTGTCGCACCGCCCCATGGGCAGCTTCCTGCTCCTCGGGCCCACCGGCGTGGGCAAGACGGAGTGCGCCCGCGTCCTGGCCGAGTTCCTGTTCGGGAGCCGCGAGGCGCTCACGCGGATCGACATGAGCGAGCACATGGACGCCCACTCCGTGTCGCGCCTCATCGGCGCCCCGCCGGGCTTCGTCGGGCATGAAGACGGCGGTCAGCTCACCGAGGCGGTCCGCCGGCGGCCCTACCAGATCGTGGTGTTCGACGAGGTCGAGAAGGCCGCGCCGGAGGTGCTGAACCTCCTCCTGCAGCTGCTCGAGGAGGGCGTTCTCACCGACGGTCGGGGACGCAAGGTGCGCTTCCGCAACACGGTGGTGCTCCTCACCTCCAACCTCGGGCAGGCAGAGCTGGACGCGAAGGGCCGCGCCGTCGGCTTCGGGGCGGCGGAGGCGGCGCCGGATCGCGTCGGCCGCGCCATGAAGGCCGCGGAGCGTGGCTTTTCACCCGAGCTCTGGAACCGGATCGAGGACAAGCTGGTGTTCTCGCCGCTGGGCCAAGAGGCCGTGCGCCGCATTGCCCACCTCCTGGTCGAGGAGAGCGCTGCGCGTATCCAGCGCGAGCGCCAGCTCACCTACACGGTCACTCCGGCGGTGATCGACCTCCTGGTCGACCGCGGCTTCGACGCACGCCTCGGCGCCCGGCCGCTGCGGCGGGTGCTCCAGCACCTCGTGGAGAACGCGCTGGCCGACGCGTTGCTGGAAGACGACCTGCCGCCGGGGGCGGCGCTTCGAGTCGACGTGGTCGACGGACAAGTCCAGGTCACTGTCGCCTAGGCGGCCCGGGTGCGGGGCGCGCACACCTGCAAAATTCCCCTGCTCTCTTGGTCCGGAGTTGTGCGATGATCCCGCGCCCGCGGGCTTCGCCCGCTTTCGGAGGTCGTGATGCGTCGAGTCGTGTGTCTGGTGGTGTTGTCCGCGCTGAGCTGCTGCCCCGATGACGAGGGGAGCTCGGCCTTCAGCGTCGCGCAAAGCCCAATCATTGGCGTCGACCCCGACCCCGTAGCGTTCGAGAGCGTGCTCAAGGGCGACTCCGCCACCATCACGGTCACGATCGGCAACTCGCTCGAAGCCAGCGGCGTGCTCGCGCTAGAGACCGTACAGCTCGCGGCCACGCGCGACCTCACGATCACGCAGCCCGAAGCGCTCACGCTCGAGCCCGGTCAGTCCACCACCATGACGGTCACCTACGCCCCCACGGACGACGAGGCCGACGGTGGTCAGCTGCTCTTCCGCTGGCGCAACAGCGTGGAGACCAAGGCGGTGAACATCATCACGGCCGCGCAGAGCGGCGCGCTCCTGATCGAGCCCTCGCCGATCGCCTTTGGGCTCGTCCCCTCGGGCCAGTCCAAGGTCCGGAATGTGCGTATCCTCAACAACGGCACCGGCGACATCCCGGTGGGTAAGTTCACCATTACGGCCGGCACCTCGGACTTCACGATCGTGGGCGTCTATCACCCCGTCGAGAAGGTCTGCCCGGGCCTCCCCGAGGGCGCGGGGCTCGAGGGCAACCAGGTCGTCCCGGCCGGCGGTGGTTTGTGCGTCGACGTGAGCTACACCCCAAAGGGCTCCAACGCAGATAACGGCGTCTTCGCCGTCAACCCGCCGTTCGACCCGGAGAACATCCAGACGGAGCCCCTGCTCACCGCGGCGATCACCGGCGACGAGTCGGCGCCGAGGGTCGTGCTCAACCCGGAGAAGCTGGAGTTCGGCGCCCTCGACATCGACGAGGCGAAGGAGCTCGAGTTCACGATCAAGAACGCGGGTAACGCGAACCTCGTGCTGTCGTCGGTCGCCAAGAACGGCAGCACCCTCGAGATCTGGAACGACGTCACGGTCGTCACGCAGGTGGCGGCCGACACCGTCGTCGTCCCGCACGAAGGCAACGACGACAACGCCATCGCCGTGACCGTGCGCTTCAAGCCCACGAAGTCGTATGCGGCCACCAATGGGACGATCGGGTCCATCGTGGTGGCGTCCAACGACCCGCAGAACCCCGCCGCCGAGGTGAAGATCTTCGGCGATCCGAAGGCGCCGAAGCTGCAAGTGACGCCGCCGGAGCTCGTGGACTTCGGGGTGGTCGCCCAAGGTCACACCTCCAAGCGGAGCCTGATCTTCACGAACACGGGGACGTCGGCCCTCCAGGTCACTGGCGTGGCCCTCGCTGACGCGGCCGGCGGCGAGTTCTCGATCCTGGATGCTCCCGAGGACCCCATGGTGATCGGTGCTGGCGACTTCCGCACCGTCGACCTCCAGTACAAGAACACCGGCGGCGCCGTGAACGAGGTGGTCAATGGCAAGCTCGCCTTCGCCTCCAACGACCCCGGCGGGGCCACCTCGGTGGCGCTTCGCGCTCAGCGCACCGACAAGGCCACCTGCAAGCTCAAGCTGGACCCGGCCACGGTCAACTTCGGCGTAGTGGGCTACGGCGGCGAGAAGGTGGTCACGGTGAACGTGACGAACATCGGGTCGTCGCCGTGCTCGCCGTACAAGGTCGCGCTGGCGGACGGCTCGAGCGGGATCATCCCCGGCTCCCCGGCCACGTGCACCGCGCCGGTCGCGCTCGTGAACCACTCCGACAACTTCGCCGTGCTCAACGAGCCGCCGGGGATCAAGGACTTCCTCCAGCCGGGGCAGACCATCCCGCTCCAGGTGAAGTACGTCCCGCAGGTCAACCTGTTCAGCGAAGCCTTCTCATTCGGAGAGCTCGTGACGGTCTCCGGGCTCCTGCAGGTGTTCATGTACGACTACGCCAACCTCACGGCCGAGGGCGACCCCACCGAGGTGCGCGTGCCCGACGTCGCGGGAGCCCAGCCGGCCGCCTGCAACCTCACCGGCAAGTCCGGTCCCGCGGCCATCGCGGCGATCCCCGGTAACGTCGAGTTCGATCTCACCACCGTGGGCTGCTTCTCGAAGACCGAAGAGGTCAAGGTCTACAACAACGGCAAGGCGCCGGTGCACCTCTGCGGCATCGAGCTCGACGGCAGCTGCCCCGAGTTCAAGCTCAAGAACGTTCCGCCCATCCCCAGCTGCGCCAACGGCGGCGCTGGGTATGTGCTGAGCCCCGGCAACCCCATCACGTTCGGCGTGGTCTACGGGCCCCAGGATCTCAACCCCGACGGATGTACGATCCTGGTCACCTCGGACCAGCCGGATCTCACGATCCCGCTCTCCGGCGCCGGCACCTACGACACACACCAGACGGACATCTACACGCAGCTGTCCGGCCAGGTGGTCGACGTGCTCTTCGTGGTGGACGACTCCGGCTCGATGAGCGAGGAGCAGGACAACCTCGCGTCCAACATCAGCGCTTTCGTCGCCACCGCGGCCCAATGGCAGACCGACTTCCACATCGGCGTGGTCTCCACGGA
Organism: Pseudomonadota bacterium; assembly: GCA_005776725.1. Taxonomy (GTDB): domain Bacteria; phylum Myxococcota_A; class UBA9042; genus SXOO01. Next base: position 22,288 of record SXOO01000158.1, read on the forward strand.
CATCGACGACGCCAACGCCACGAAGGGCGAGCTCCTCACCGACGGCGGCACGCAGCCGCGCTTCTTCACCACACAGAGCGGCATCAACGGCTTCGCCCAGACGGTCAAGGGCATGGGCACCAACGGCTCCGGCACGGAGCAGGGCCTCGAGGCCGGCAAGATGGCGCTGTCCTCGCCGCTCACGATCGAGAAGGGGGCCGCGCCGAAGGCGTGCGCCACGGACACGGAGTGTGTGAAGCCGCTGAAGTGCACCCCGAGCGTGCTCGAGACCAACAAGAAGTACTGCATGGGGTGGAACGCCGAGTTCATCCGCGACGACGCGGTGCTCGAGGTGGTCTTCGTGAGCGACGAGGAGGACCAGAGCAGCGCGGGCGTCACGTTCTATCAGGACTTCTTCCGCAGCATCAAAGGCTTCGCCAACACCGGGCTCTTCCATGCCCACGCCATCGTCGGCGACTCCGGCGGCGGCTGCTCCTCGGCCGATGGCGCGGCCGACGCCGGCGAGCGGTACATCGACCTGGCCAACCTCGTCGGTGGCAAGGTCAAGTCGATCTGCGACAACGACTGGGCCGCCATCCTCGAGGACCTGGGCAACATCGCGTTCGGCCTCAAGGTGCAGTTCTTCCTGAGCCGACCGCCGATCGTCGACACGATCACCGTGGAGGTCGACGGCCAGAACTGTACGACGGGCTGGTCCTACGACGAGGCCGCCAACGCGATCCTGTTCGAGAACCCCGGCCCCTGCATGCCGCAGGAGGGCCAGGAGATCGTGATCGACTACGACGTCTTCTGCTTCGGCGGGTAAGTCCTCGCCGGCGGGGCCCTGCCGCGGAGCCTGGTAGGCGAGGGCACCCGCGCCATCGGCCGCCTGCTAGGCGGCTTTTGCGCCCTCGACGATCGCGATCATCTGCTCCAGGGAGCGCCGCGCCTCCTCCACCAGGCGCGCTTGAGCGGCCTCTGAGAGGCGCTCGCGCCAGCCCGTTCGCTCGTTGACCACGTCGCCGGGTGCCACGCGGTTCAGGTCGGGCGCGCGGCCCTTCGCGAGCAGATCGACCAGGGCCACGAGGTGCGGCGGGTCGTTCCGGCTCATCGTGGCGCAGCCGCAGCCCTGGCCGCGCAGGTGGGGCACGTCGGCCATATTGACCACCATGACGCCGCGGGCCGCGGCGGCGACGCGTGCGTTGGTCACGAAGTGCCCCTCTGTGGCCACCGCGACTCGCGACCCCGAGGGCGCGTCCATCACGGCGCTCCACAGATAGCTGGTGGAGCCGTGCCCGTCTGCCGCGTCCACGACCGGCTTTGGGCACTCGGGGTGAACGACCACGCGATACCCCTGCGCCTGCCAGTAGGCCACCTGCTCCACGGTGAACGCGGTGTGCACGCCGCAGTAGCCGCCCCAGAGGATGAGCTCGGCCCCGTCGCAGCGCGCTCGGTCAGCGGCCGTGAGGTCTCCCCAACGGAGCCCGGGGCGCTCCTTGGGACCCGGCCAGACAAACTGCTTCTCGGGTGGGATGCCCACGGCGGCGGCTGAGTTCTCTCCCAGGTGGCGATCGGGGACGAAGAAGACGCGCTTGCCCTGCCGGCGCGCCCACGCGAGTACGTCCTTGGCGTTGGAGCTGGTACAGACAGCGCCGCCGGTGCGACCCGCCAGGGCCTTGATCCGCCCCGAGGTGTTCATGTAGGCCACCACGACCAGCTCGCCGTCGTAGCGCTCGAGCAGGGCGTCGGCCACCGGCTCGAGCATGTGGTCCTTGGCCATCATCTCCATCGTGCACCCGGAGCGCGGGTTGGTGATGAAGACCTCCTGGTGGGGGTGCTTCAGGATCGCGATCGACTCCGCCATGAAGTGGACGGCGGACTCCACGAAGTAACGCGTGCCGGGGTTCTTCCGCGTCTCCAAAGCCAGCTGGTAGCTGTCGGCGATGCGCCCGCCGTACCGCTCCACCAGCTTGACGATCTCGCCGCCCATGTAGAAGTGGGCCAGCAGCATGAGGTCGGGGCCCAGCTGCCGCAGGGCAGGGCGCATGCGCTCGTCCATCCAGGGGAGCACCGTGGCGGGCAGCCGATCGGGCAGCGCGAGGTATTCCTCTGCGTACGGCTTGAACTCGGGCTGATACCAATCCAGCGGCAGGTCTGTCTGGCAGATGGGCATGTCGGGCTCGATGATGAGCCCCGAGGGAGTGAACGACCGATCGGTGACGGCCGTGGTGTACGCCGTCATCCCGTCTTCTCGCGCTGCGCGGAGACCTCCGACAGGTCCTGCACGGCGCCTTCGATCGGGCGGATCTGGATCTCGTCGTCCGACGACTCGTAGGCGTCGGAGAGGGAGCGCTGGATGTTCACGCAGGCGGCGTGCAGCTTCAGGATGGTCTCGGTAGGCCGCGAGTACAGGGTGTAGAGCTGCCGGTTGGCCTCGCGGAGTCGGCTCGACAGGTGGATCAAGATCTGGTCGAGCACCTTGAACGCGAACGGGCTCCCCGCGTTGAAGAGGCGCTCGAAGTCGTCGCGCGAACACTCGAGGGTGGTCACGTCTTCGAGGGCGGTGATCGTGGCCGAGCGGGGCTTGCCGTCGATCAGCGAGACCTGGCCGATCATCGCGCCGCGAGTGAGCACGCCCAAGCGCTCTGGGGCGCTAGCGCGTACGGCCTTCGACACCTCGACCGTGCCCCGGCACAAGATGAAGAACGTGAACGGGCGGTCCCCTTCGCGGCAGAGCTGCTCACCTGCTTCGTATTGCCGGCGCTGGAAGATGGCGAGCAAGGTCTGGCGCTCGCGCTCGGAGAGCCCGGAGAACGCCGCGATGCCGTCGATTAAGGTGCTTTCTGTGGCCATGGCTCAGGTCCCCCCTGTGGGGGCGTCGTCGTGGGCGCCGCTCTCCGCGAGCACGCGGATCCGCTTCTCCATGATGCGTAGGTGCCGCTCTGGCTCGCTGAACATGTCTTCCATACGCGCGTTGATGCCGCGGAGGCGGTCGCAGATCATCGGGGCGATCGCGCGGAGCACCTTGAACGCGGCGGGGCGAAGCTTGTCGCGCAGCTCGATGAACGCCGTGCGCTCAAGGAAGTAGAGGATGCAGTCGTCCACCGCGGTGACGGTGGCGCTGGTGGGCTGACCATCGATGAGCGACAGCTCTCCGAGCACATCGCCCTTCTGGAACGTGGCAAGGAAGGTGTCGTCGCCCTGGAAGAGCCGGAGCCGGGCCTGGGCGCGACCGTGCACGATGACGTACATGCCCCGTCCGGCTTCGCCCTCCTTCACGATGACCTTCCCGGCCTCGGCCTTTACGAGCCGCGCGATCCGCACGATCTCGTCCATCTCGATGGGGGTGAGCGCCCGGAAGAGGGGCACGGCGTTGGTGAGGGGCTCGTAGTCGCGGCTCATGGAAGCAGCAGCATACCGCTCGCGAATTCGCTAAGCCAAGCAAGTCAGGGGGTTTCGGCGTCGTCGACTGCCTGATAGCCTCCGCTTCGGCTGGCACACCCGAGGAGCGAGGTACTCATGCGTCTCACCACGAAGTCCGCGGCGCTCATTGCGCTGCTCTCCACCGGGCCTGCCGCGGCGTGCGGCGGCTTCTTCTGCAGCCAGGTCCCGGTGGACCAAGCCGGCGAGCAGATCCTCTTCGCCGTCAACGGCAACGAGGTCACGGCGCACATCCAGATCGCCTACACGGGCGAGGCCGAGAAGTTCTCGTGGGTCCTGCCCCTGCCGTCGGTCCCCACGCTGGGAGTCGGCACGGAGGACGTCTTCACCTTCCTCCGTCAGACCACGGATCCGCGGTTCACGCTCCAGTGGAACTGGCTCGACGGCTGCAGCGCGGGCGACGAGTGTTTCCCCTCGGCCGAAGACGGCGGCTTCCAGGACGGCGGCGACGACGGGACCGAAGGCACAGACGGGGGAGGCGTCTCCGTGGTGGCCGAGGGCAGCGTGGGCCCCTTCGACTACAAGGTGGTCGAGTCCACGTCGGGCGACGCGCTGTTCGAGTGGCTCAACGACAACGGCTACGACCAGCCCGAGTCATCGAAGCCCATCGTGGGCCACTACGTGAACCAGGAGTTCAAGTTCCTGGCGCTGCGTCTGCAGAAGGACAAGTCCGCGGGCGATCTGCAGCCGGTGGTCATCTCCTACACGTCTGAGACCTTTGCCTGCGTGCCGCTGAAGCTCACGTCGATCGCGGCGGCCCCGGACATGCCCGTGCGCACGTGGGTGCTGGCCGGAGCCCGCGCGGTCCCCATGAACTTCTTCCACGTCACGCTCAACCCGAAGGCCTATCCGTGGCTCGACTGCGGCAGCTGGTGGGGCGGCAGCGGCGTGGACTGCGCCAAGGCGTACACCGACATGGTCACCGAGGCCGCGAACGCCGCGAACGGCCACGCTTTCGTCACCGAGTACGCCGGTCCCTCTTCGATCATGTCGGGCGTGCTGTTCCAACCGGGGCAGTGGAACCTCTCGCCGCTCAAGGGGATCTCGGATCCTTCGGCCTACCTCGACGCGCTGATGGAGCAGGGCTTTCCGCGCACCAGCCTCATGCAGGAGGTCATCCGCAAGTGGATCCCGAAGCCGGCCGACGCCTCTGAAGACTGCGACGAAGACGCCGAGTTCTACACGTGGAACCGCGAGGCGTGCTTCGCGCAGCTGCCGGACGACTTCGTCTTCGACCCGGCCGGCATGACCCTAGACCTCGAGCAGCGCGTGGTGGAGCCGGCGAAGGCGGCACAGGCGCTGTTCGACGCCCACACCTACCTCACGCGCGTCTTCACCACCGTGTCCCCCGACGAGATGACGAAGGACCCGATCTTCTCGTTCAACCCGGACCTGCCGGACGTGACGAATCAGCACACCACGTTCGCCACGCCCGTCTGCGCCGCCGGCGAGTCGTTGGCGAAGCAGCTGAAGCTCGAGTACCCGGATGGCTCGGAAGAGACCGTCGACATCACGCCGGGACAGGGCTGCAGCGGCCCGATCCTCGGGGGGAGTGACGGCGGCGACATCGCGGCCGTCTCGGAGATCCAGACCTTCGACGAGTCGGGCACCGCAACGGCGGTCCCGGCGGACGAGGTGGACGCGGCCGAGGCGAAGCTCGAGCTGCGTACCCCGAAGAGCGGGCAGTCCAAGGTCACGCAGGATCCCGCGAAGGCGGGCGCGAAGGACACCGTGAGCGGTCTGTTCGGAGCTCCCAGCGACGCGCCCGCCCCGCCCGACAACACGGACGGGACAGACGCCACCGATGGCGCCGACGGCGCTGACGGCGTGGACGGCGTGGACGGCGTGGACGGCGCGGCCGGCGCGGAGGGCGGCACGTCGGACGGCGGTTCGTCGGGCGGCGGCTCGTCCGGTTGTTCGTCGTCCGGGGAGAGCACCTTCCCTGGCGTGGGCCTCCTCGCGTTCGTCCTGGCGTTCGCGCTGCGACGCCGCTAGAGACCCGCCCGCGAGGGCGGTCTGGCTGCACCGGTAGCCGCCGGTCGCTGCGGTCGCCGCGGCCTCTGGCTTGGTATTTCGCCACCGGTGGGCTAGGGTCTGCCCCCGTATGTCGGCCTCCCACCGCCTCCCTGTAGCGCTCCTCGGCCTCTCGGCGGCGCTGTTCTTCCTCACGCTGTACTGGACGTTCTTCCGGGCGCCCCTCGAGGCCGAGATGGGCATCGTGCAGAAGATCTTCTATCTGCACGTGCCCGCCGCGATCTCGATGCAGCTCCTCTTCGTGGCGTGCGGGATCGCCAGCCTGGTGGTTCTGGTCAAGGGCTCCCAGCGTGCGGACGCCTTCGCCGTTGCGGCGGCCGAGGTCGGCGTGGCGCTCGCGTTGTGCGTCCTCATCTCCGGGCCGCTCTGGGCGCGCAAGGCGTGGGGTCACTACTGGGAGTGGGAGCCCCGCCTCACGCTCACCCTGGTGCTCACGCTGCTGTTCATGGCCTACACGGCGCTTCGAGGCTTCGGCGGCGCCGATCCGCTCACTACCCGGATCGCCGCCGGCATCGCAATCGCCGGGATCCCGGCGATCTACCTTGTCCGCGTCGCAGTCGAGTGGTGGGGCGGCACACACCCGCAGGTGGTCTGGAAGGGCGGCCTCGAGAACCTCGACATGCGCATCGCGTTCGGCCTGGGCATCGCCACCTTCGTGACGCTCGCCGGGGGCCTGGTCATTCTCAGGACCCGCATCGAGCGGGCCCGACAGGATCTGGAGTCTCTCGCGCTCGACGCCGCCGCTCGTTACGACCTGGAGGACTCCGCATGATCCGCGCGTTCTGTCTCGCCCTTGTCTTCGCCGCGTCCGTCGCCGCCGCCCAGGCCCCGGCCCCCACGGCCGACGAAGCACCCAGCACCACGTTCCGTGCGGCCGATCCGTCGAAGTTCAAGGAGGACCTCGACGGCGTGCCGTTCATGGTGGGTGCGTACGCCGCGATCTGGGCGGTGCTCTTCGGCTACGTCGTGCTGCTGGTGCGGCGCTCCAAGAGCCTCGAGGGCGAAGTCGCGGCGCTGCGCGCCGATCTCGCCAAGGCGCAGCAGTCCGCCCGATGACCGGTGACCACGTCTTCTTCATCCCCGCGGTGCTCATGGTCGGCTTCGTTCTGGGCGTGATCGTGGGCCGGCGGTCCGCGCTGGCGCAGGAGGCCGCTCGGCGTGAGGCGATCCGCCGGCGCAAGGCGCGCGCGGCCGACGGGCAGCAGGAGAGCTCGGAGGCGGGTTGAAGCGCCCAGAGCCCGATGACCAGGGCTCAGCGGTCGGGTGACGCCGCTCAGTGCCGGTCGTGCACGTGGAAGCCGTGCACGAACGCGTTCCAGATATAGCGACCTACGGCGTGCGCTCGGTGCCGGACCGACGCTTCGTCCCAGCTCGCCTGCGCCGAGGGCTCCAGCGGTGGCGTGGACGGCGCCACGGTCATAGCCGCCGTGAGGCTGCCCTCCGTGGTCTCTGGCGCCACGAACGCCAGCCCGCACTCTCCGGGGATCGGCCGCCCGCAGGTGCCGCCAGTTCCCGGACGCCCAACGGTGGTGTTTGGCCAGCAGACCTCGCCCTCGGGGCACGTGGACTGGCTGTGGAAGCCGTCTGCACCCTTCTCCCCGGGCTCGCAGTCTACGGGGCAGAAGGGCGGCGGGCCCTTGGTGGCCAGGTAGCCCCCGCCGTCCACGTCCACGAAGATCGGGTTCGTAATCGCGTACGGGATGACGGGGAAGTAGTCCGGTAGCGGCTGCTCGGACCCGATGAGCGTGCCGATGAAGCCGAGGTTCTTGAACGCCAGCGACGTGATCTTGTCGAGGCCCAGGTCTCCGAGCGCCACGGTCACATAGACCGGATCCATGAAGTCCTCGTCGTCGAGGCCCATGACCGCCACGCTGAACCACGCGTCGCCCTGGCCGGCGTCGACCTCGATCGTGTCGTCGAAGTCCACCACCTGCGAGGCGGGCACATCGAGGTCGCGCGTGGCGACCACGCGGCCGTTTCGATAGACCTCGATCCGGCTCACACCGAACCAGGACGGGGTTTGGACGCGCACCTTGAGGCCCAGCTTCGCGTCGACGCTGGCCGTGACCGTCTCGCCCATGCCCTTGCCCGAGATCGCCACCTCGACGAAGGGCCCCGTGGACGGCAGCACCTTCATGTCTTTGATGTTCCTCGCCACCTCGGCCCGATCGACCCGCGTGGGATCGTCGTTGGCGGCCGCCACGAAGTTTCGCGGGAGCCCTGGCTCGAGCGTGGTGCCGTGCGAGTCCGAGTTGCCCATGGCGGTGACCTCGAGGCCGAAGTTCAGCAGCTGGAACCAGTCCTCCAGCACCCCTTGGTGCTGCGCGCACGGGGCGATCGTCGCGCTCTCCCCGGGCTTGTTGGACTCGACGTACTTGAGCGTCTCGGCGCACTCGGCCTCCACCTCGGCCACGGGCTTCGCAGGGTCCGCCGCGCGGCCGTCTCTGGCGCACGCCACGAGCGACTCGAGGAACGCCGGCGTGCACTTCGTGTCGTCTTCGTTCTTCTGTGTCGCAGTGGCGTCGTACCAGGCGTCTTGCTCCTCCGGGGTGCGGTGGAGGAGGCGGCGGACCATGAGCTTCGTCACGCCGTTGCGCGCCTTGTCCTTGCACAGCGGCACCGAGTCCTCGTCCGCGCAGCGAGCGAGATCGGCCTCGAGCTCTCGGAACCACTGACACGGCAGGCCGCGGTAGGTGCCGGTGGCCGTGCAGTCGCTGGGGAGCAGCCAACCGCAGACCGCGCGAACCTCGGACTGAGTCCGGGCGGTGTTCAGCTCTGTGAGGCAGCGCCCCGTGTCGTTGAGCTCGCTGGTGGTGGGCGTGTGCAAGAGCTCGAAGCGCTTCCCGTTGAACACCTCGATCGAGTCGAAGTCGCACGAGAGCGTGCGGAACAGGGGGTTTTGGGCCTCGAGCCCGCCTTCGCCGCGCGCCAGAGTCCAGGGATCCAGCTTGAACTGGTCGAAGTACCCGAGGAAGCCGTCGCGAGGGTGGGCCACGGTGAGCACGGTGCTCTCGGGCCCGAACTCCCCCAGGGCTCGCGCGTCTCGCCACATCGCGTCCCACGCCTTGCACACCCAGTCGACCGCCCCGTGTACCGGGATGGCCGTGTTGTCGTACGCCAGCGGGAACGCCAGGGTGTGGCCGAGCTCCAAGGTGGAGACCTCGAGGCCCACCTGCGTGGTCGCGAAGCGCTCGAGCCCGAGCTCCAAGAGCTTCGGGCGGTAGTCGGTGATCGAGTCGTGGTCTGAGCTCGAGATGAGCTCCACGCCCTCGACCACGTTGGTGAGCACGCGGAGGCCCAGGTCGATGCCCGCGTCCATGCTCGGCTCGGCGTGGAGGTGGAAGTCGCCCGCGATGAAGCCGGACGTGTCGACCTCGCGCACCACGGACGCCGTAAGCGTTGCGACCTCGCCCGCTCGTACGGTGACGCGCCGCCGGGCGATCGAATACTCGACGCCTCGGCTGACGGTGACGGCGTAGTCGCCCGGGGCCAGGGGCTCCCGACCGGCGCCCTTCGCGCTGTAGATGATCGTGTAGACGCCGTCGTCGAAGCGCCCATCGCCCATCTCCACCCGCCGGTTGCCGTCGGCGTACAGGGGCTTGCCGTGGGCGCCCAGCGCCTGGAGCGTGAGCTTGACCGGGACCTGCTGGCCCGACTGATCGGTGACGAGGTATTCGAGGAACGCGGGCGAGCTGACCGTGAGGGGCATGATGTCGTCGCGGCCGGCCACCACGATCACGCGCTGGGGTGTGCCCACTACGCCGGCCTGCGACCGCGCCACGAGGTACCAGCTGCCCTCGGGCAACGTGAGGCGGTATCTCCCAGACTCCGCCGTGTCGGTCCCGAGATCGGCGACGGCGTGGTTCTCCACGCCAAAGGTGCCGAACTTCGCCACGTTGGCCTTGAGCAGCGAGTCGTACGTGGTGTGTGTCCCGCCCGGATCTCGGAGGACGAACACGTCCGCGCCGGCCTCGGCGCGACCGAGCGAGGTGTCGATCACCACGCCCCGGAACGTGCCCGTGGGGATGCCGCGCGCGGCGTAGATAGGCGCCGTGGCGCTAGAGATGTCTCCGTCGCCGACCACGAGATAGCGCTTGAAGCGGAAGATGCGGTGCTCGTCGCAGGTGTCGTCGTCGCTGGGGTCCGTGAGGCACGAGGTGCCGCTTCCCGCCAGCATCGTGGCGGACGACGTGAAGAGCGGGACGAGCACCTTGGGATCGCGGCAGTCGCCATCGAACTCAGTGCCCGCGGTGACGCCGTCCGGCAAGGTGGCGCGCACCTCGGCCAGCCGCGCGGACAGATCGTCGGCCGACACTCCGAACGCAACGGCGAATGGGATGCGCTGCTCGATGAGCGCCGGCAGCCCGATCGCGCTGCGACCCGGGTCGATGCTGAGCGCGGTGGACAGTGTGGCGGTGAGCGCCTTCGTGTCGACGTCAGGCCCCACGTGGGTGAGGACGACGCGGTGCAGGCACACGTCGGGCTTCGACTCGCGCAGTGTGTACATGGCGTACGAGATGTCCTTGCCCCGGGCCGCGACCCAGTCGAACGTGAGCGGGCTCGTGATCGTGTCGACTCCCCGATAGAAGTTGTCGAAGATCGGGCCCTTGACGTCGAAGCCGAAGCCCGGCGCGAACACGTCCGTGGAGCCCCCGAAGAACAAGAAGTCGCCGCCGATGAAGCCGGCCTGGAGGCTCTGGGGAGAGCCCGTGGGGGCCAGCGCGTCCCCAAGGATCCGGGCGAGGAGCGGCACGGACTCGGTGAAGAGAGGGAGCTCGACCCCACGGGGGTCTTCACACTCACACATGAGACACCCCGTCACGGCGTCGCGGCGATAGGCCTCACACGCGGCCGGGCAGGTGGCGAGGTCGATGCACACGTTGCCGGGCAGCGGGCTGTCGGGGCGCCGAACGATGGTCTCGATCTCGAGCGCGCGCGTGCCGGGGCGCAGGGTGTAGGTGGTCTCGAAGTCGTAGCGCGTCTTCAGGTCCAGCAGCTGGAGGAGGTCCTTGAACTCCGACCGCTGCGGGTCGAGGAGGGCGAGCCCGTCGAGGAAGAAGAAGCCGGTGCCCGAGGCGCTGATCTGCGCCTCCTTGCCGTCAGCCCCTGACTTCGTGACCTTCACCTGGGTCTCGCTCGGGTCCGAGACGAGCAGGTTCACGGTGGGGAACAGCTCGGCGAAGTGATCGTTCCCCGTCATGGGACCCCGATTCTCGGGGTTGCCGCGCTGCAGGTCTGCGTCCACCACCGTGCCGCCGAAGAGGCCGGGGCCCCAGGAGTGGTGGGCCCCCGAGATGATGAAGCGCACCTGATCGTTCTCGAGGCGGAAGTCGCCGACCTGACCGTGAGCCAGCACGCCGCCGATGAGATCGTTCTCGTTGGCGACCACACGCGCCGAGAGGGTCTCCTTGCGTTCGTCTTCGCGGCTGCAGCCCAGCGCGACCGCGAGCAGGAGGAGCGAACGTCGCATCAGAACCGACCCTCTGCCTGGAGAAGGAGCACGTCGTTGTCGAGGTTGGACCCGTGCAGCTCCAGGTGGTGCTCGTAATAGAGCTGGACCTTCAGGCGGTTCTCGAAGTGGAAGGTGGAGAGGGTCCCGGCGATGCCGAGGAGATCTCCCTCGTCCTCGACCTCGGTGTTGTCGTCGAGGTAGTCCACCCGCGCCGCGAGCTCGAGGCAGCCCTTCAGGATCGTGTAGCCGAGCTGAACCGTGAGGCCGCGCGACGTGGTCTCGAGCGGGACGGCCGTGGCCTGCGTGGGCTTCTCCTCGGGCTCGGTGCTCAGCTCCAGCCACTCGGCGAGGAAGCCCACGCCCCACCCCTTGAAGGCGAGGTCCGCCGACCACGCCATGGAGGTGGTGGAGGGGCCGTCGTTGTAGAGGAAGCCGCCGCCGAGCCCGAAGGCCGCCGTGGTGCGCTTGTCGAGGTCGGCGGTGCCGTCGCCCAGCAGCGAGGTGCCCGGGATCGGCTCGAGGTCCAGGCGCGAGGCCACCGCGAAGCCGCCGAAGCGGTTGCCGTCGCCCGGATCCAGCCGTGCCCACCCGCCGGAGAACGTGACGTCGCGCTCCAGGCCGTTGAACGCGCCCACCTGGACGCGCACCCGGTCGTCCCACACCTCACCCGCCGCCTTGAACCCCAGCTGATACTCGGGGGCGAGCCCCCGCACCACGACCGAGCGATCGCCGTCCTGAAGCGCCTCGGACGACATCAGGGCGCTGCGCGACATGGGGACCTTGATGACGCCGGCGCTGGCGAGAAAGTCGCCGTCTGCCCAGTCGCCCTTGAAGCCCACGTAGGCCTCGTGCAACACGGAGGAGTCGGCCTCGAGCAGGTCGGCCTCGACCGCCACGACCAGCCCACGAAACTCGGTCGCGAGGCCCAGGCGGGCGCGGCGCAGCCGGAAGCCCTCGTCCTCGGCGACCTCGCCGTTCGACAGCCGCGCGTCGTCGCCGACCCACAGGGCGGCCTGCACTTGCGCGCGGCCCATGAGCGTGAGCGTGACCTCGCCCAGCTTGAACTCGAGCGGGGGAGGGCGACCGCTGCCGTCGATCCCGCCATTGGGCACTTCGGCGGTGGCGTAAGTGGCAGAGAGCAGCGTGGTGAAGAGGAGTGTGCGGCGAATCATGGGCGCGACCTTAGCGCCACCCGGCCGGCCTGTCATTCTCGTGGAAGGGCGCTGCGAGTGGCGCTTCTCGCGCGTCACCCAGTGGGCTTCCGGGCGCTGAGGAGCGGTCCGCGAGAGCGAGGACCGTCCAGCAGGGCATGTGCTCGACCGACCGCGTTTGTGTCGTGCGGATCGGGACTGATTCGCCCCCTTGCGGGGGTCTCCCCGGGTCCCTCGCACCATTGCGAGGGCGCCCGGGCGGGCCAGTCGAGCTCAGACGCCGGCAAGCGGGCTCGGATTCCCGAGGATCGCCCGTCAGCGCCCGGAAGGGGGGCTCAGAGGTAGTGGATGGCGATGCCGCGGGCGCGAACCCGCTCGCGGACCGTGGTGTAGCCGTAGGCGTCCGTGGTGACCTCCTCCTCGCCCCAGTGGTCCGTGATGATCACGGCGTCGGCGCCCAGCTCGCGGGTCTGGTCCTCCAGCACCAGTATGACGTCGTGGAGGCTGGCGAAGCTGTCGGTCCCTTCGGCCTCGACGCGGCCGATCTCCTCCCACGGGCCTCGCGGGTTGGAGTCGAGGTAGACGTCCACCGGGGCGTGAGGTGGCTTCGGGGGCAGGTACCGACCGGTGCGCACTGCGGAGCCTTCGAGGCATCCTGCGAGGAAGAGGAGGGCGCCGAGGAAGAGACCGAGGGCGAGGCGTCGTGTGTGCGTGTTCATCGTGTTGGCTCCCGTGGTTCCGTTTCGCTCGGGGGAGACGCACTTCAACCACCGTGCCAGAGGTCGATGTTGGTGCAACACGATGTAATCACAGGGGCTATTTCGGATGCTGTGCGATGTGCCCGTGTGGCGCATTCGCATCGGGGCGTGGCGTCAGAGCCACTTCGCGCGGGGCGGCTCTAGTCGGGGGTGAACCGACGGCGGCGGCGTACGGCGTCGGTGACGTCGCGCTGCACGTAGCCGCCGCTGGTGGGCGGCGCCTCGGAGAACGTGGCAACGAGCCGCGCGAGCTGCGCGGTGTCGAGCTGCGTCAAGTGGTCAGCGGGGCGGCGGTAGCCGATCGCCGGCAGCCGGCTGATGAGATCGGCCACCGGCACGGACAGCGCCTGCGCCACTTCGAAGAGCCGCGCCACACGGCCTCGGAGCGCCTCGGGCACCTCCATGGGCCGATGGACGACCGGCGGCAACCCGAAGTCTTCGACCTCGAGACGCGGGGGCACCGGCTCCGAGACCGGCGCCTGCCGCTGCGGCTTGAGCAGGTGGGCGGCCGCTGCCGCCTGGTCGAGCGTGAGCCGCGCGTCGGGGCTCATGACCGCCACGCCCAGCGACCACAAGACATCCATCACTTTCTCGGGCGTGACGCCCAGCGCCAACGCCACCTCGGAGACCCGCTGCCCTGTGGTGGTGCTCATCGAGCGGACCGCCGGCGTGGGAGCCCAGTGGCCTCGCGGACCCGATCGATCACCGGCAACGCGACCTCGCGCGCCCGGCGGGCCCCGTCGACGAGGACGTCTTCGAGCGTGTCGGGCTCCGCGATCAAGCGATCGTAGCGCTCCTGCATCGGCTCGAAGTGGGACCGGGCCTTCTCCAGCAGCGCCAGCTTCGCGTGCCCGTAGCCGTAGCCGCCAGCGCGATACCGATCGCTCAGCTCCTCGACCTCGGCGGTGGTGGCGAAGAGCTTGTAGAGCGCCACCACGTTGCAGGTGGTCGGGTCCTTCGGGGCCTCGAGCGGCTTGGAGTCGGTGACCACGGCCATGACGCGCTTCTTGAGGGCACCGGCGCTGCCGAAGATAGGGACGACGTTGTCGCGGCTCTTGCTCATCTTCTCTCCGTCGATCCCCGGAACAACCGCGGTGGCTTCGCGCACCATCGCCTCCGGGCGCTTGAGGCCGCGACCGGTCCACCGGCCGGCCTCGTCGGTGCAGGGCTCGCCCAGGAACTGCATGTTGAAATAACCCGCCATGTCGCGGGCCATCTCGAGGTGCTGCACCTGGTCCTTGCCCACCGGGACGACGTCGGTGTCGTAGAGCAGGATGTCTGCCGCCATGAGCACCGGGTAGGTGACCGTGCCGAAGTTGAGCTCGACGTTCTTCGCCTGCGCGTCCTTGTAGGCGTGCGCGCGCTGCACGAGGCCGAGGCCGGTGACGCACGACAGCATCCACGACAGCTCGGTGACCTCCGGCACGTCCGACTGCCGGAACAGCACCGAGCGCCTCGGGTCGAGCCCGCACGCGAGGAAGATCGCGGTGATCTCCCGCGAGTCCCGCTGCAGAGCTGCGGCCTCGCGCACGGTGGTGAGCGCGTGGTAGTCGGCGATGAAGTAGAAGGCGTCGGTGGACTCGGCCAGCTCGATGGCGGGCCGGATCATGCCGAAGTAATTGCCCCAGTGCGGGGTGCCCGTGGGCTTGATCCCGGTGAGGGCGCGGCGGCGTTGCGGTTGGGCGGGTTGGCTCACGACGCCCTAGTGCAGGCCCTGCCGGCGCTTGTCAAGCCGGCCCGCCTCCCGCGGAACGCGGCGTGGCCGCTCGGGAAGTCCCTGCGGGCTCACGCCGACGACGGGCGCGTCACTCCTGGGCGCGAGCCGACACCTGAAGCGTCCCGACGTCGCTGCTGGCGCGCTGCTCGGGCAGGTACATGAGCCACGCGACGGCGGGCGAGGCCCGGACGGCACCGGCTACCTCGGCGCGCAGGCGGTAGCTCACCACGGAGTCTCCCTTGGGCAGCGCCGTGGCGAAGAAGGCCACTCGATCGTCGCGATCGGTGCGGTTGACCATGTACCCCGGGAGGTCGCCCGGGACCACCTCGAAGCCGGAGGGCAGGAGGTCTTCGATGGCCACGAACTGCTGCGTGCCCGGCGTAGACAGAGTGAGTCGGACCTCGACCTGGTCGCCCACGTCGAGGCCCGCCGCGTCGAGCGGGGTCACCTTCTCCACCAGGGAGCCATCGGCCGCCGTCACCCGCGCGACGCGCAGGTATTGCCGAGCGACCGTAAGGCTACCCGTGGCGCTCTTCACCGGCGCGTCACCGTAGGTGAGGGCGCCGGTCCAGAACGCGCGGCCCGTGCCCGAGCCGCTGAGGCTGAGCGTGTGCTCGCCCGCAGCCAGCGCGACGCCCGCGTCGAAGCCCGCGGTGGCGGCCGTGGCCGGGGTGACCGTGAGCTTGCCCAGCGCCTTGCCGTCCACCTCGAGCGACGCCCAGTAGTCACCCGTGAGCTGCCCCTCGGCCACGATGACGTCCACGATCGCCTCGAGGGCGGCTGCGGTGTCCTTGGTGGTGTCCCACATGCCGCCGCGACGATTCGCCATCAACCACGCGAGCGTGGCCTGCTGCAGCTCCGGCGCCGTCTCCGTGGCCACGAGGGCGCGGAGGGCGTAGGCCGTGGCCTCCTTCGGGTTGTCGGACCAGCCGTAGTGGTCCGCGTGCGGCGGGAACATCGCGAAGGGTGCGGCCGGCGTCCAGACCTCCCGGTTGGTCACCGGACCCACGGATGGGCCAGCGCTCGCCGAGACGGCCCGCGCGGCCAGGCGCTTCGCCAAGGCGGCGGCCCCCTCGGTCTTACCCGCCGCCTGGTGCGCCAGCGTGAGCACGGCCAGGCCCCAAGCGTCCAGCGCGTCGGGCACCATCTTGGCGAGGCCGGCGGTCAGCGCCGCCTCTACGGTCTCCCCCGAAGGCAGCGTGACGCCGGCCTCGTGGGCTGTGGCCAGGGCGTAGAGCGCGAAGGCCTCGGCCTCCTGGCTCTCCGCGGAGCCGAGGATCTTCACCAGCGCCTCCATGGCGCGTCCGAGGCGCTCCTCGTCGAGCTCCCACTCCAGCGCAGCCGCCTTGGACCAGCCGTAAACCACGTAGGCGGTGAGCCACGGGCTGGCGCCCTCGGTGAACCAGCCGAAGCCGCCGTCCTCGAGCTGCATCTCGCCCAGCCGCCTCAGCCCCGTTCGGACCATCTCCGGGAGCGCCGCCAGCCCCGCGGGCCGCGGAACGCCCAGGGACTTCAGCACCTTGTCGGCCACGAGATCGGGGAGGAAGCTGTTCATCGTCTGCTCGACGCAGCCGTACGGGAACTCGGCCAGGGCCTCGACGCCCGCCATCACGGTGCCAGCCAGGCTGCCCACCGCCTTCACGTCGAGGCGCGCCGTGCCCTCCACCGCGGTGGCCGGGACCACGAAGCTGCGCGACAAGTTGCCGGTCTCCAGCGCGTGGCTGCCGCTCACCGCCAAGAGCCGCTCCACCGACACCGCGTGGACTGGCACCGTGCGCTCCTCGGCGTCGCGCAGCTTCCCGGCACTGGCCGACAGGGTGAACGTGGCCGCGGGTCCCGATCCGAACGACACCGGGAAGCGGACGCTCGCCGAGCCGCCGGCCGGGACGTCCAGCGAAGCGACCGCGCTGCCCTCGACGCTGGCGGCGCCGGCGGCGGTGAGCGCCACCTTCACGCCCGAGAGCGCCTCGCCCCGCGCGTGGATCATCGCCACCAGCTCGAGGCGGTCGCCTCGACGCGCGAAGCGGGGGAGGGCCAGGGACGCCATGAGGGGCTTCGAGGTCTTGATGGCGTGCGTGGCGCCGCCCACGAGCGTGTCGGCCGTGGCCGCGCGGAGGGTGAGCCGCCACTCCGTGAGGTTGTCGGGCAGGGGAACCTCGAAGCTGGCGGTGCCGTCGGCGCCGGTCACGACCTGCGCGTTCCAGTACGCGGTGTCTTTGAATGTGCGCCGCACACTCCCGCTTTCCTGCCCATCCTTGTCAGCCCCTCCGAGGTAGCGGGTGGGGTAAGAGAACGCGGTCTGCACCGGGTTGGGCCGGTGCCCGTAGAAGAAGGCGTCGATGGATGGCGCCAGCTCGGGAGAGATCGAATACACGGACTCGTCCACCAGCGCGGCCGACAGCTCGGCCTTGACCGGCTGGCCGCGCCGGTCCTTCACCGTCACCGTGTACTTGGCGGTCTCGCCCGGCTCGTACCCGGGCTTGTCGGAGGCCACCGACACCGTGAGGAGGCGGGCCGCCGGCGAGACCGCGATCGACCGCTGGAGTGAGCTGAACTGCTTGCCGCGGGTGAACACTACGCTCGCGTACACATTGGGGGCATGCCGGTCCGCCAGCGTCACCTCGAACAACCGGCTGTTGCCGTCGATCCGGGCCACCGTGGGCTCGAAGAGGCCGTCGCCCTCTATGGAGAAGAGCACCCACGGGCTGTCCGTGGCGGCGTTCACGAGGATGCGCGCCGTGTCGCCGGGCTCGTAGCTCTTGCGGTCCGTGAGAATCTCCAGCGACTTCTTCTTGTAGCCGCCCGAGATCCCCGCGCTCTTCGTGGCCCACACGAACGCGGACTCCACGATGGGCTGGCCCCACTTGTCCTTGCCGGCGGCCTCGATGCGCAGGAAGCCGTCGCGCTTCACGCTCAGCACATACCGCGTGCGGCCCTCGCCGTCGGTGGTGAGGGTCTTCGTATCGACGGTCTCGTAGGTCCACATCTTGTGCTCTTTGGACCAGGCCTCGAGCGACGCGGTCAGCGTCAAGGAGCGCACCGACGTGGCCCCGTCGAAGCCGGACGCGGTCACGTCGAAGACGGCGTCTTCGCCCACCTGGAAGATCTTGCCCTGCGGGCGCAGCTCCAGGCGGAAGTCGCCTCGGGTGACCATCACCTTCTTACGCGCGCTCACCTCGCGATTCGACGCGTCCGTGACCGTGGCTTCGATCGTGACCCAGCGGTCGTGGCTGGCCCGCTCGACCTCGATCTTGGCGGTGGCTCGCCCCTTCGCGTCGAGCTTCTGCGTCCCGGAAGACGCCATCACGCCGTAACCCTGGGAGGGATCGAGGTCGTCAGAGCCCTCGTAGAAGTCGTACCACCAGGGGACGAAGGGCGTCTCGTACACCGTCCAGCTCACCTGGGCGCCAGCCAGTGGCGAGCCGAAGAAGTAGCGGGCGTCGAAGGTCACCTCGATCGGGTCGTCACCCTGGACGAAGCGGTCATGCGCCGTGCCGATCTCAAGCCGGTACTCGGGCTTCTTGTACTCCAGCACCTTGAACACGCCGGCCTGCGTGCGCTCGCCGGAGGTGGCCGTGACCGTGTACTCGCCCAGCGCAGGCGTGCGGGGCAGGGTGAGCGCGCCGGCGAAGGTGCCGAACAGGTTCGTGCTGTGCGTCTCGCGGTGGACCACGGCGCCCTCGGGATCGCGGACCACCACGTCCCAGGCTTCATCGGGGGCCACCCGATAGACGCCGCCGTCGCTCGATCGCGCGATGACCTTGTACGACACGCGATCCGCGGGTCGGTAGGCCGGCCGGTCTGTGTAGACGTAGGCGCGGAAGCTCAGGGCCTGCGCGGCGCTGGCGGGAGTGGCGTCCACGTAGGCCAGCTCGTCCTTCGCGCGGAACCCCCAATACCGGACGTTGGTGGTGCCGCTGTGTGCGAACCGCACGAGGCCGCGCTTGTCGGACTTTCGAGCGGGGCTCGCGTCTCCCTCCGCGGAGATCGCCACACCCTCCACCGGGGCGCCGGTGGAGAGGTCGGTGGCCCACACCCACACGGCGTCGGGCGTGCGCTTGGTGATCAGCGCGAGCCGCGTGACCACCACCGGGATGAGCTTCGGGGCCACGCCCTCGGCGCTGACGCGGATGACGTACACGCCGGGCTCATTGAACGCCGGCTCGATGCGGCTGGTCCGCCAGTCCAGCTGGTGCCCGCCGTTGACCGGCTGACGGAACGACAGGATCGGCTGCTGATCCTGGCCGATCACCAGCGTCTTCCGGTCGATCGCGTGCGTCTTCCCGCTGGCGACGGCTGCGGGATCGAGGCGGAAGATGTCGGCCTTCACGGCGGTGACCCGGATCGACCGGACCATCACGGCGACGTTCTCGCCCGGGAGGTACGTGTCCGAGTAGGTGTAGGGCGCGACCTGCGCGTCAACCGGGACCGCTTGGAAGTCGACCTCGCTCGTCTTCCCGGCGTCGACCGTGATCGGCCCGTGGGCCCGCTTGGCGTAGCCGTCGTGGTAGAAGCTGAGCTGGTAGCCGGTCCCGGGCGGCAGCGTGTCCAGCCGGAACCGACCGAACGAGTCCGTGGCCGTGGAGCGCTGCACGTCCCCGCGCTGGAGGGTGAGCCACGTGCGCCCGATCGGCTCGCCGGTGTCCGAGCGCGTGAGCTTGCCGGTAATGGCCCCCCGCGGGATGTCGAAGCCGGGCGGGTCGTCGGCGTTCGCGCGCAGGGCGCCCAGGGTGACGGAAACGACCACGAGGGCCGCGACTATCCAGCGTTCAAAGAGAGGGAGCGGGATCATCGGATCTCCTGTGGGTCTGCGACGGGGTCTCGTACAAGGTCACGGTTTGAAAACGGAACAGTTCGTAGGGCTCGCCGCGCCGGATCCCGGCCTGCCGGAGGCTCCGGCGGAGCTGCCAGGTGGCGGTCTTGGCTTCGCCGGGGAGGAGCACGGAGCGCCGGTCGCCCGCGCGGACCAGGAGGCCCTGGCGCTTCGGGTCCACCTCCGAGACCGTGAGGATGGGCACCGTGGGACCCACCAGCGACACGATCACCTGGAGCCCGGGGAGCTCCCGCGCGGCGATCGGGCGAACGCGGGGGTCGAAGCGCGCGGCGCCCAGCGCGGCCTCCTCCACGAGCTCGTCGAGCGTCCTCCCTCGGCTCTCCATGTTGCCGAAGCAGCCGCGGGTCTCGCCGGGCCGCCCATCGGGGCCGGGCGCCACCACGGTGACGAAGACGCCGAACGGGGCCAGATCCCCCACGCGGTGGGCGACTCGCGGCTCAGTGTCGCCCGTGAGGACAGCGCGCTCCAGCGTGACGCGGGCCAGCTGAACGAGCGCGGGCCCCCGCTCGGCCACGACCACGCGCGCTGCGCCCTCGAACGGTGTCTCGACCGGCGCGGACGCGACCGCGAGCGCGGCGAGTGTGGCGAGGGCGGAGATCACGGCGCGGTCTCCGGGCGCGCGAACGGGTAGAACGCCGCGTCTCCGATCCGCTCGACCTCGTACACGCTGCCGTCGCGGACGCGCTTCCGGTAGAGCTTCACCCAGAAGCCATCCACGGCGAGCTCATCGGGGCGCTCGAGCACCTGGAACTCGCGCCGCGGGCTCGCGCGCTCGATGTCTCCCACCTCCACGCGCACCTCATGGTCGAAGCGCGCGGGCGCGCGGACCTGCACGACCAGGCGTCCCTGCTCCGCGCGCGCCGCGAGGCGCACCGGGAAGGGATGCGGGTTCAGCATCTCGAGGTCTTTCCCCGGCCAAGCCACGGCGGCGTCGCGCCCCATCGGAAGGTAGCTGACCGCGCGGCTATGGGGGTGGTGCTCGGCCACCGTCAGGTCGGCCAGCAGGAGCGCGTTGAACACCGTGGAGCTGACCTGACAGACGCCGCCGCCGAGTGCGGGCTCCTTGCCCTCGAGGGTCAAGGTGGGTGCGTTCCGGTAGCCGCTCTCGAGCGAGCGCTTGCCCACCCTGGCGTTGAACGAGAACGCGCCGCCCGGCTCGATGACGGCCCCGTCGAGGGCGCCGGCCGCCGTGGCGATGTTGTGGCTGCGGTCGGCCTCGTGAGCGCGGTACTGCGTGGTGAAGGACGCGATCACCGTCCACTCGGGTTCCTCGGGGGCGGCCGTGGGCCGCACGCCTCCCGAGGCACAAGCGGAGAGCAGCAGGATGAAGACCGGGAACGGCAATCGCACGACGGCGCACCTTAGCAAGGCAGGTGCCAGGGCGTATCGCCCGGTCTCAGCGCGGTGACACCGGCCCTCACGAGCTCCGGATCCAGAGGTGGGTTTGCGCGTCCCGGCCGGCCAGAGCGGCTCGAGTCGCCGGTTGAGCGGGTGGCCTGGGCTGCGCAACGTTCGGCCGGCTGCCTCGGCGCGCCCGTGCATTCCGGTGAGGGGCGCGTGTCAGCGTGTACACGGCGTTGTGTCTCAGCGGGAACGCGCGCGGCGTGCGCCCCGACACGCGGTGCGACCATGCATGCCACGCGGCGTCACTCTTCGCTTGCGCAAGTCGAGTCTTGGGTGGAGCTTGCGGCGGCCTTGGAGGAGCCTATGCGCCGCGTTCTACTCGCTCTGACTCTTGCCTGCGCCGAGAGCGCCGACCCGCCGGCGTCCCAGGCCGACGTTGCCGGAGACACCGCATCAGCCGTGGACACGGGGGCCCCGGACGTTGCCGGCCCGGCTGAGGACATGGCCTCGCCGGCCGAGGACATGGCCTCGCCGCTCGAGGACACGGACCTGGCGGACCCGTCAGACATGACCGAGCCGCTCGCGGACGTCGCGGCGGACGACGCTGCCGCTGACGCCTCGGCCCCGTGGACGCCCGCGGTCTACAGCTATCCGTCGTGCTCGAGCGCGCCCGCGACGGCCGTCGCGGGCTGCGTGGACAGCGCGCGCCTCGAGGAGCACCTGATCGCGATCGTGGGCTCTCGTTTCCCGGGCGAGCCGAACCACGCCGAGGCGCGCGCTCGTTGCCGCTCGGTCTTCGAGGAGAACGGCTTTGCCGTCGTCGAGAGCCCGTCCCTGCTCGGCGGCAACGTGGTGGGGACGCGCGCCGGCACGGGCGCCCCCGACGAGCTGGTGGTCGTGGGCGCTCACATCGACGGCCGCCGCGGCTGCGACTCGGCCAACGGCAACGGGACCGGCGTGGCGGCGCTGCTCGAGCTCGCGTCCGCGCTGCCGACCACTCATCGCCGCACCCTGGTGCTCGCGTGTTGGGACGAAGGTGAGCTGGGACGCGCAGGCGCCACCGAGCACGCCGACGACCTCTTCGTGTCGGGCGCGAAGGTGGCGGTGGCCTTTGGACTGGATGCGCTGGGCTTCACCGACGAAACGCCCCTGAGTCAACAGACGCCGATCACGTCGGCGAACTTCCCGGCCGCCAAGGCGACTCTGACCGCCCTCGAGTATCGAGGGGTCACGCTCGCGTTCATCGGGGGCAAGGACGCCTCGGGCGCGATGACCGCGCTGAGCGCTGGCGCGGATGCGGTGGGCCTCCCCTCGGTGACCTACGACCTCGCGCTGGCGTGGTTGAACGATCCCACGTTCAGCGACTACCAGCGCTCGAACCACGTCGTATTCTGGGCGCGCGGGATCCCCGCGGTCACGGCCACCGATACCGGCAGCCAGCGGAACCCTCAGCACCGCTGCCGACAGGGCGGCCTCGACAGCCTCGAGCGCATCGATCTCCAGTTCTTCCACGCGGCCACCGCCGCCGTCGCCGCTGGCGTGAGCGCCGCGCTGGCGGACACCGCGGTGGTGCCGGCGAACCCCTTGCGCCCGGCGTGCGATGTGGTGGCGCAGGACTGCGCCGCTGGGGCGCGGTGCGTTCACCAGCGCAGCGCCGACGGGCAGAGCGAGTCGCGCGTCTGCATCGCCGAGGACGCCGCGCCCGTGAGCGCGGGGGCCCTCTGCGTGCGCCCCAACGACGTAGTGGGTGAGGATACGTGCGCCAAGGGGCACTTCTGTTCGTTCTACGGCGGCGCGGTCACCGCGGGGAGCGAGCCGGTTGGGTACGATCGGGTGTGCTCGGCGTATTGTCGCCACCCCAAGGACTGCGGCGCGGGCGAGCTCTGCGTGGGCATCGGGAGCGGCCTCCTCCGCAGCGGCTTGTGCCGTCCGCGCTGCACCCTGCTGGCAACCGAGGCGTGCCCGCCTGGCCAGAAGTGCTCTCTGGTGGGCCTGACCACCGGCATCACGGACGGCGCGGTGTGTATGCCCGCTGGGACTCTGGCGTTGGGCGCGGCGTGCCCCGATACGGTCTCTTGCGGCCCTGACGCGACCTGCCTGCCCACGGCGGACGGCGCCAGCACGGCCTGCCGTCCCGCGTGCTCCGAAGCGCTCCCGTGCCCAGACGCGCTCCAGTGCTACGGGCTCAGTGGCGGTTTCGGGTTCAAGCTCCTCGACGATCCGAGCTACGGGGTCTGCGCCGAGGGCCAGTAGGAGCCTCGCGCCCGGCGCGTCAGATGGCACGGGCCCCGGCCGGTTCTCCACTCGCTGCTGGCGCCGGCCTGCGAGCCGTGCGATAGGCGGTCGCGCTTCTCGGCGTCAGCCCCCGAGTCGTCGGGAGCTCCCTTGAAGGCCAGCGGCTACGCCGTCCGGGTCGACCGCGTTCGGGTCGGCGCGCAGCAGTTCTCCATCCGCGCGCTGGCGGATCTCAACCAGTTCCACGACCCGGAAGGGATCGCAGAGGCCCTGGGGATCTCGTCGGCCCAGTGGCCTCTCTTCGGCAGGCTGTGGCCCTCCGGTCGGGTGCTCGCCGAGGCGATGGCCGATCTTCCGCTGGAGCGGGCGGACGGGCATGGCGCCAAGCGGTTCCTGGAGCTCGGTTGCGGGCTCGGGCTCGCCAGCATCGTGGCGCACGAGCGCGGCGGCTTCGTCACCGCCAGCGACCTGCACCCCCTCGCGGGGGCGTTCCTGCTCGCCAACACGGCGCTGAACCACCTCGCGCCCATCGCGTTCCAACACAACGACTGGTCCGGCACCACCGCCATGCCCGGGGTGTTCGACGTGATCATGGGCAGCGACCTCCTGTACGAGGAGCGCCACCCGGATGCGCTCGCCGCCTGTGTGGCGCGGCACGGACACATTGGCACGGAGGTGCTCATCGTCGATCCGGGCCGCGGGCACGGCCCCAGGTTCCGCCGTGCGCTCGAGGCCTACGGCTACGAGGGCGACTCCACCCCTGTGTCACCGCGGTCTTATGCCGGGATCGCCTATCGCGGCGCGATGTTCCGCTACCGCCGACTCACCTGACCTCAACAGTTGGTCTCAGAGGCCCGCTCCGGAGCACGGACATCGCATGAGCCCGCGCGCTCACGCGGGCAACATCAACCCGCCGTAACGCAGTACGTTCGGGTCAGCGGTCACGAGGGTCATTCCCTCGGCGCGGGCTTGCGAGACGAGGATGCGGTCGAACGGGTCGGAGTGGAGGGGGGGCAGGTCGGCGACACCCAGGGCATGGTGCAGCTCCACTGGGAGCGTTCGCAACCCGTGGCGCGCCAGACGCGTGCTGACGTAGGGCATCGGAGGGCAGGGGAGCGCCAACTTCCCAAGGGCATGCTTTATCGCGATCTCCCAAGCGCTCGCCACCGACAACACAAGCGCAACGCCAGGGTCCTCGAGCTTGGCCAACGTGCTGGGGGCGAGCTTCTCCGGCGTTGCCTGCAGCCAAAGCCACACGTGAGTGTCGAGGAGAAGGGTCAATCGGGCGTGTCCGAGTCAGATCCGAGGACCCAAGCGGGGGGAAGCGGTTCGTTGAAGTCAAGAGCCAGCTCCACGAGGCCAGCGTCCTGGCCGAAGCGGCGCCGAGGCGGCTCTTCGGTGTACGCGGAGAGGCGCGCTATGGGTCGGCCCGCGCGGGCGATGATCACCTCGCCTCCCGCCGCCACGGACTCCAGCAGCCTCGAGAGGTGCGTCTTCGCTTCGTGGATGTTCACCGTTGTGGGCATAGGACTAGACTAACCTCGCGCATGACTTAGTCAACGTGGCCGACGCCGGGCTCTTGGTGAGCCTGAGAACGGCAACGCGGTCCCCGGCCGCCACCCCGTTCGCCGCTCGTGCGAAACGGGGCGCAGCCGCGGCTTTCGCCCTGGGTGAGCGGGGCGGTTGCGCGGCGGCCGCGAGTCGGCGCACCATCGCGGCATGAACGACCTCGTCTCCCGCGCCCGCCGGCTCGGCTTCGTCCTGCCCGGTTCTGTGGCGCGCCCGATCCGCCGGGCGCTTGCTGCTCGAGAGCTCGGTGGCCCGTCGAATCCGGAGTCCACGCTGCCGGCGGCGTCGCTGGCTGAGGCTCGGGACGCGGCGAGAACGCTGCTGACCGAGGCCGGAGCGCGTGGGGGCCTTCGCGGTCGCAATGATCCCCTGCGCCTCGGCGAGGTCGCTGAGGCGCTGGAGGGGGCGTCCGATCCCGCGGAGATCCTCGGAGCGCTGGAGCTTCTTCCAGCGGACCTCTGGGTCGGCGAGGGGCGAGAGATCGCCGCTCAGGGCATCGGGCGCCTCGACATGGACCGCGGCCTCCCGCGCCTCGCGCCGGTCTGGCTGCCCGCCCACCTGGCCTCCGTGATCGGCCTCGAGGAGGCCGAGACCTCCTGGCTGGCGACCCGTCCCGGGCTGGGCGCGGTGGTGCGCGAGGCCGGCGTCCCCGTGCGGTGGGTCGACGTCCGGCTCGACAGCCCGGTCGCCGACCGGATCGCGGGCCCTCAGGGCGCCACCCTCATCCTCGTGGGCTCGTACGGCGCCGGCGAACAGCTCTACTGGAGCGCCGACGACGACGCGCTGTGGGTTGCGCTCTCACCGGAGTCCTCGGCCGAGGCCTGGGTGGAGGCCGTGCTTGGCTCTACGCGGTGGGTGCGCCTGGGATCGCGTCTCCACAGCGTCCTCGACGCGGTGTCGGCCTCCGCGGCGGCGGCCTCGCGCGTGGCCTCGAGGCTGGCGCGTATGGCCACGCTCCCGGCGGACCCGTCCCGGCTGTTCCTGGGTGCCTCCTCCGTGGTCACGGCTCCCGGCGGCCAGCCTGCGGCCACCTCGACCGGATCCGTGGTGGGTGGCTGGCTCGTCGAGTGGTTTCGCGCGCTCAGCGGGCCCGTCGACCCTGACCTCCGGCAGGTCGCCGAGGCGGCGGCCTCTGGCGCCTTCAGCGCGGCGGAGCTCGAGGCCGGCCTCTCGTCGCTCTTGGACAGCGAGCGGACGCTGCAAGAGGTCGTGGCGCCGAAGAGGCAGCCGTGGGGCGACGCGCGCCGAAGCGGCCTCGTCACCGGCCCCGTCGATCCCGCCGCCATCGCTCGCGCGCGGGCCGCTCTCCTTGCCAAAGACAGAGGCGGCGTGGACGCAGGTTCAGTGGCCCAGAGCTCGCCCGAGCGTTCGACTGCAGACGTGACCCGGAGTGACGGCGCTGCCTCCTCCGCGAGCCCTGGGCGCGGGGCCCAGGCCGAAGGGGCTACGGGGCGCGTCACGCCTGCGCCGGCCTCCCTTCGTCCGGACGAAGTCGCCGCCCGAGCGGAAGCGGCGGGGAACGTGGACGAGGCCCTGGCGGCGTGGCTTCGCGCCGCAGAGACCGCTACCGACCGCCTCGAGACCTTCGGCGCCTGGGTGCACCTTGCGGACCGGCGCGCCGCGCTGCAGCCCGGCCCCGGCGTGGCCGAGGCGCTCGGTCGGGCGCACGTCCTGGCGCCGGAGAACAAGGCCGTCGTGGTGAAGCTGGTCGAGGCCTCGCGCAGCTACGGGACCCCGTCGGAGACGGCGCGGTGGCTCGAGGCGCTCGTGGCGCTCGAGACCCAGCCCGATCGCCGCGCGAGGGCGCTGTTCACGCTGGCTACGCTCTACAGCGACACTCTGATGCGACCCGTCGACGCGCGGGTGTGCGCTCTCCGGGCGTTCGAGGGCCACCCCGACGACGACTCGTTCGCGCTCCTCGAGCGGCTCAGCGAGCCGGCTGACCTCGATCGACGCGTCGAGGCCGCCCTGGCAGGGACGCTCCCCGAGGCGCTGCGCACTCGCCTCTTGCGACGCCGCTTCGAGCGCTCGTCGGGCACCCCGGACGCGCTCTTGGCCCTCCGCGCCGCGCTCGAGGCCTCGCCGCGCGATCCGGAGCTGCTGGAGGCCGCCGCAAGGCACGAAGAGTCTGCGGGCCACGACGAGGCGGCGTGGGCGCTCTACCATCGCGTGCTCTCGGACGCGCCGCGTCGGGTCTCTGCGTATCGGGGCCTGGGGCGGATCGTGGCGCGCCGGCGAGACCGGGACGCCGCCTGGTGTGTAGCCACGGCCCTGGTGGAGCTGGACGCCGCGGACGTGGCCGAGCGCGACTTCGTCGAGAAGCACCGCAAGGGGCTGCTCGCCGTGCGTCGGACCTTCGCCGGCGACGCTGACTGGGAGCGCGTGCTCGAGCCGCAGTCGCTGGACCGGGCCACCAGCGCGCTCCTGGAGCTGGCGGGATCCGTCCTCGGGGCTGTTGGCTTCCCCGCGCCGCTCGTCGGGGTGGGCGAGCGACTCCCGGTGGACGCGCGGCTACACGAGCTGGCCGCCACGATCTCTCGCATCTGGGGCGTGGCTGCGCCGGTGATCTACCGAACGGCTCAGGTGGGGACGCACCCGGTCCCGCTGGTCGCGAAGCTGGCGTCGAGCCCGCCGATCCTGCTCGTGAACCCGCAGCTCGATGTGCTGAAGGGCAAGGAGCAACGCTTCCTCCTCGGGAAGGCGCTCACCTTCTTCCGGCGGCGGTTCGCGCTGGCGGGGCTCGCCTCGGGCGGCATCGCGGGTACCACGGCGCACGTCCGGCGCGTCCTCTTCGGTGCGCTCTCCGCGGGGACGGAGGAGCCGGCCACGATCGCCGAGATGGGCGTGCTCGAGGTGCGCGACGCGCTCCTGGCTCGGCTCTCCGGTGATGGCGAGGACGCGCTGCGACGATGTGTCGCCGACGTCGAGGCCTCGGGGGGGGACCTCAGCGCGGGCCAGTGGCTTCAGGAGGCCGAGCGGACGGCCAACCGCGCCGGATTGTTGCTCTCGAACGACCTCGGTGTGGCGGTCCGTATGGTCGCCCGCGAGCACGAGCTGGGCGTCCGCTGGTCCAAGCTGAGCTGCGACGAAGCCGTGGCCGATCTAATCCGATACGCAGCGTCCGAGCCGTACTTCGACGCTCGGCGCTCCCTCGGCGCCTCGGTGGATGGCTGAGCCGCGTCAATCTGGCCCCCAGTGCCCGGAATGAAGGCCGTGGGGCTCGTGTTGATGGGCTCGACACGGAGAGGCATGTGATTTTCGGAAAGAGCACCCCCCGCAGGCAAGACAGCTTCCACACCGAGGCGCTCCCGCACCTCGACGCGCTGTTCAACGCCGCCACCTACCTCACCCGGGACACCCGAGAGGCCGAGGATCTCGTCCAGGAGACCTTCCTCAAGGCCTACCGATTCTGGAGCCGCTACAAGGCAGGGACCAACTGCAAGGCGTGGCTGTTCCGGATCCTGACCAACACCCACATCAACCGGAACCGGAACCGCCGGCGCGACCTCGTCTACCTCGACTCGGTAGACGGCGAAGGCGCCGCCGACGACGTGGGACTCGCAGATACCTCGGGCTTCTATCGGGACCCCGAGGCCGACTACCTCTACGGTCTGGTCCACGACGACGTCCGTAACGCCGTCGAGGCGCTCCCCGAGGACTTCAGGGTCCCCGTGGTGCTCGTGGACCTCCAGGACTTCTCCTACAAGGAGGTGGCCGAGATCATGGAGTGTCCGATCGGCACTGTGATGAGTCGCCTCCACCGCGGGAGGAAGCTGCTTCAGAAGAAGCTGAGGGGCCGCGCGGTCGAGGCCGGGATCGTGGCCGATTCGCCCGAGACCGAACCCGTGGAGCCGGCGTCGCTCGACGCCTACAGACAGCGACGCTCGCGAAGGGACTGAGTCATGGATTGTCAGAACCTACGCCGTTACCTCGATCTCTACATCGACGACGAGCTCGACCTTCGCGACCGGGTCGACGCGGACGCGCACATCGAGGGGTGTCCCTCCTGCAAGGGCGTCGTCGGCCGCGAGCGGTCGTTCCGTCTCGCGCTTCGTGGTCAGCTCCGCCCGGTCAGCGCGCCCGACACGCTCCGGCGGGCGATCCTGGAGTCGGTCTCCGCGCCTGAGGTCGCGGCGCCGGATTGGCGTGCGGCCCTGCGGCGTGGGGGTGCCTGGTTCGCCCCGGCCGCGCTCGCCGCGGCGATCGCGCTCGTGGTCGTTTGGCCCTTCGAGCGCACGGCCGACGGCCAGGTGCAGGCCTCAGTGATGCCCTCGAGCCCGCCGCCGCAACCGGTCGCGGCGCGCCTGCGACCCGGCATGGCCCTGGCCTCGCTCTCCAGCATGCCCGCCGACGTTGCGGGCGCCGCGTCGGACATCTCGCGCTACATGGCCGGCCGTGTGCCGTTCTTCGTGATGCCCTCCCTGGCCGAGCGCGACGGGCTGCGGCTGGTTGGCGCCCGCGAGGTCGTGGTCAACGACGCCCACGGCGCCATGCTGATCTACCGGCTGGGCGCGCAGCGGCTGTCGGTGGTGCAGACCGCGGCCACCGCGGACGACGAGAGCGCTCCCGAGCTGGTGGTCACGCGCGACGGTCGCGTCTCCACGGCCCGCTTCGTTCGCGATGGGGTGGTGCACACGGTGGTGAGCGAGCTCGACCCCGCCGCGCTCGCCCGCCTGGTCGAGTCCGCCACCCGCGTCGATTGATGCCCCGGGCGTGATAGGGTCGGGGCGGTCATGGTCGCCCTCGCCCTCACTGTCGCCTTGGTGCTGCCCGCGCAGGCCGAGCCGTGTGAAGGGCTCCCGGTGGGCCTGGTCGAGGTGGGCGCCTGCGAGTCACCCAGCAGGCCGTGTGAGCCAGACACCCGCGCCAGCCTCGTCTCTCTCACAGACCTCGCGATCGGCCAGACCTGGCTGCCCGCGAACGTGGCACGCGCGTCGCGGCGCCTGCTGGAGACCGGCTATTTCGCCCAGGTCACGCCGCGTTGTGCGCCCGACGCCACCGGTATCTGGGCTGAGGTGCGCTTCGACACCGTCCTCAACCACCGCATTCGCCGGGTCCGCTTCGTCGGCAACGCCAACCTCTACGACTCCGATCTGCTTCGGCGTCTGTTCCTGCGACCGGGGACCGTGTTCAACCCGGGGGACCCGCGCACCGAGGTCGAGCGGACGCGTCAGGAGGCGCTGCTCGCCAGGCGGTACGCGAAGGAGGGCTTCGGCGCCGCGAAGGTGATGTTGTCTGCCGAGGTTCTGAGCCCCGAGGCCGTCGACCTGGAGGTGATCATCGACGAGGGGCGGCGCCGAAAGGTTGGCGGCGTAGACGTCGTGGTCGACCGCGCCGTGGGCAGCCAGGCGCCGTTCGGGCCCGACATTCGCTGCCCCGACTTCAGCGCCCGCATGATCCGCTCCGCCTCGAAGCTCGAGGCGAGCGAGCCGTACACGGAGCGCCGGCGCCGTGAGGCCGAGCGGACGCTGGGCGTCTACCTCCGCAGCCGCGGCGTGCTGGACCCCAGCGTGACAATCACGGCGTCGGATGAGGCCGAGCGGACCAAGGTCTCCATCCGCTTCGAGCGTTGTGCGGTGCTCCGGGTGCTCGAGCGTGACGAGCCGCAGCCGGGTCGCTCGGGCACGGTCGAACGGACCGAGGCGGAGGTGCTCGACGCGCTCACCTTCGGAGAGTCCGGCAGCTTCGACCTCGAGGAGGCTGACCTCTCCCGCGCGGCGCTCGAGCTCTACTACCAGCGGCTCGGCTACCTGTTTGCGGACGTCGAGCTCGACTACCGCGTGGCGCCCGAGGGATCGCGAGCCCCAGGCGTCGTCGCCGTGATCACCTACGTCGTGAGCACGCGGTGGCCCAAGGAGATCCGGCGGATCGACCTCGTGGGCGACCTGGGGCTGCCGCGGGAGACCCTCGAGGGCCTCATGAAGACCAAGGTCTACGACTTCTTCGGGACCGGCGGGTACCTGCTGGTCGAGCAGCTGTTCGCCGATCTGGCGGCGATCCAACGCCACCTCGTCGAGGCCGGGTACCACGAGGCGCGGTTCCCCGGGGCGCCGCCGGGCGCGCGCGAGCTGCTCGAGGTGCGCCAGTCGCTGCGCGGGACGGACGATGTCTACGACTACGTCTACGGAGACCTCCACTTTCGCGTGGTCTCCCCACCCGGGGAGAACGTGCTGTACCTCGAGGTCCCCATCGCCGCCGGGCCGGCGTCGCGCGTTGGAACCGTGGACGTCACGCTCACGCCGGGGCTCGCGGGCCCCACCGTGGCCGAGCTGCGGACGGCGCTCCGCACGCTCCCCGGCGACCCGTTCTCCGCCGCGGGTGTGGCCGACGACGCCGCGGCGCTCGAGCTCATGTGGCAGGCCCTGGGACACCACGAGACGCGAGTGGAGGTGCACTGCGTCGCGCGCGACGTGGCGCCCGCAGACGGTGCGGGGGCCGAGCGTCGTGGCGATGGCCCGCTGGCGGCGCGCTGTGGGCCTGACCGCCGTGAGCCCTGCGACCGCGCCCGCTGCGACTTCCGGACGGTGCGCGCCGGCGAGGTGGACCTGGCCTTCGACGTGGTGCCTGGGCCCCTGTTCTCGGTGGGTGAGGTGTTCGTCCTCGGCCTGGAGACTACGTCGGAGGCGCTCGTTCGCGAGGCGCTCCCGCGGCCGGGCGAGCCGCTGTCGCAGCCGGGGATCGACGCGGCCAACCGCGAGCTGCGGCTGCTCGGGGTGTTCGCCGACGTGCGGCTCGACCTCATCGGGCTCGACGAAGAGCCGCCCCGGGAGCGTCCGGCGGTGGCGGTGCACCTCCAGGAGGCGCCGTATCAGTTCTTCGAGCTACGCACCGGCATCCAGACGCTGGTCGCGCGGTCGGGTGACGAAGGGGTCCCGGAGCTGGGCGGCGCGGTCTCGTCCAGCCTGGGCGCCTCCGACGCGCTGGTGATGGGCGGTTCGGCCGCCGTGCCGCTGGAGATCCCGAACTTCCTGAACTTCTGGGGCGCGGCCTACCGCAACTCGAACCTGTTCGGTCGTGCGATCGAGCTGGAGGTCCCCATCCGGTACGGCCTCTCGATCCCCGAGTCGGCCACCGACCCGGACGCCTGGAGCGACGCGTTCTCCCGGCTCGTGGAGCTGCGGCCCACGCTCTCCGTGGCGCGGCTTCGCGGGACCGAGCTCGGGCTGCGCGTGAGCCCCTTCGTGCGCTACGACCGCTCCACCCGCGAGTTCGACGAGTTCGAGTCCGGAGTGGCCACGGCGCTCGACGCGGCGCTCACCGCTCGCCTGCGTAGCTCGACCACGCTCACCGTCAGCGGCATCGCCTCGGGCGACGCCTGTGACGTGGAGCCGTGCACCCTGCCGGAGATGCTCGGGCGGGAAGCGCCGCTGAGCCCCAAGGTGGACCTGGACGTGGGGCTCGCCTACGACCGGCTCGACAGCCCCATCCACCCGACGCAGGGCTGGGCCGTGGGCGGGCGGCTCCGCTACGTGTTGTCCGAGGGCACCGACGAGCGCGGAGACACGGGCGACATCGGGAACTTCCTGCTCTACGAGCTGAACGCGCGCGGCGTGGTCAACGTGAGGAAGCGGCTGATCGTGGCCGCGTTCGCGCGCTTCGCCAGCGCCCTGTCGTTCGGCGGCGAAGAGAACCTCCCGAACCGCTACCGCTATCGGTTGGGCGGCATCAGCGGGCTGCGCGGCTTGGCCGACAACTCCGTGCGAACGTTCTCGGTCGACGGCACGCCGAACCTCGTTCAGGAGGGCGGCGACACGTTGCTCATGGGCACCCTGGAGCTGCGGGTGCCCCTGCTCGAGCGGGGCCTCGGCGGCCTGTGGCTCGGGATGTTCGTGGACTTCGGCGGGCTCGCGGAGGACGTGATCGACTTCAACGAGGAGTCCTTCCGCCTCACCGCGGGTGTGGGGCTTCGTTACCTGATCTCCGGGATCGCGGTGCGCCTCGATGTGGGCTTCAACCCGCTGCGACGGTGCGAGATCGCCACGGGCGTCTCAGAGCCCACCTGCGACGCCAACGTCCTGGAGCCAGTGAGCCAGACCCACTTCGGGCTGCTCTACACGTTCTGAAGCCTCGGGCGGGCCGCGGACCGCGCGCCGGCTCGGTGTGCGGCCGAGCGGGTTACTCGCCCGGTGGGCACACCGACGCGCCCTCATCGGGGCTGACCACGGCGGTCGCCTCGCCGGAGTCGATCCTCGACAGGATCTTGGTCGCCAGCGCGTCGAAGTCGTCACGGCAACGCCGGACCGCGTCCAGGTGGGCACCGATCGCCCCATCCGCGGGTCGAAGGTGGAACATCGGCTTTTGAACATCCTGTGCCAGCGGCATGAGGCTCTGGTAGTGGCGCATCAGGCCCAGGCACCAGGGGTCGGTCTCGATCTCTGCGGGCGGCTGGCCCGACCGCACGACCGACTGGTTGTACTCGGTCGGCATCCTGCTCACCCAGCTCTGGTACGCCTTCACGGGCCGGGACAGCCGAATTCCGGCCTGCATGACGACGTAGCCGAGCGGCCCCATCGACCCCCTGGGCAGATCCAGGTCCTCCGCCGGGTTTCGGTCCAGCCGGTCCCTCCACCCCCGACGCCAGTCGATGAGGGTGGGCCCGAGGTTTCGGAGGCCCTGCGCAGAAAACAGGTCCGGAGCGAGAGGCGTGACCACGTAGTCGCACGCCAGCAGCGCGGCCCGGTTGATCGCCCCGAGATTGGGGCCGACGTCCATCAGCACAATTTGAGCCCGCTGGGCGGTGCCCGCTCGATTGGCGAGCCGGTGAAACGCCGACAGCGTGCGGAAGGCAGCTTCGTCGCGGTCCAGGGCCCTCGGCCAGCTGTCGGAGAGTTTGTCCTCGAAGGTGGAGAGCCCAAGGTCTCCCGGCACCAACGCGAGGCCGTCACGGATGGTCTCGGCATGCGGCTCGCGGATGTCACCGATACCGCGCAGGATCGGGCGTACGCAGCCGAGTACGGTTTCCGGGTGGTCGGAGCTGTCGGGCCACAGCGACTCCAGGCGCTCTTCAGAGAGGCACATCGCCGTCAGGTTGGACTGCGGGTCGAGGTCGACCATGAGCACGCGGCGGCCCTTGTCGGCCATCATGAAGGCGAGGTGGTAGACCAGCGTGGTCTTCCCGACGCCTCCCTTGTTGTTGAAGAAGGCGATCTTGATCATTTGCGCGCCCTCACGACGACGGCGAACGAGGCAGGCTCGAACAGGAACTCAGGCGCCGGGTTTCCATTGTCGGCGCACGCCTTCCGCGCGAGGGGCACGCCGAGCCCGAACCGTTGGACGAACCCGAGCTGGTACAGCGCCGCCGCCAGCGCAGGGTTCCGGTAATCATTCCCTCCCGGTCGCCCGAAGGTCGCTGGCGTCGCGCGGCCGAACAGCCCCCCCGGGTTGTGGATCTCCATCCGGTCAGAGAACCAGTACCACTGCACCGGGGCGTTGCTCGTCTCGTAGTTGCGATGGATGACCGCGTTCCGGAGCAACTGCTGCATCGCGGCGATGGGGTAGTCCGGAGTCCTGGTCTCGACCGTGCCCCCGGCCACGCTGGTCGCCACACGGATGTGGGCGCTCGTGACTCGTCCATCTGGCGGAGCACCTGGGGGAGCGGTCCTGCAAGCTCCTTCCGATCGACTATCGGGCCGGTCAATTCCGTGCCGTCGACCCGGAGGAACTGCACATACGCGCCCTTGAGCCAGGTGGTCGGGTTGAAGCCAAGCAGGAGCAGACCGGCGACGGTAACGACGGCGTCGGGGCTGGCGAGGTGGAGGGCGGCAAGTTGCTCCGGAACACTCCTCCCGTTGCCCGGCAGGTCGTTGGCGAACGCACAGATCGCCGCTTCGACGTCGCTCTTGTTCGAGAGCGACGCCTTTCGCTCCACGTGGTGGCTCTCCAGATCGGCGGTGAGCGCAGCGAGTTCGGGTTCGGTCAGCATGGGGCTCCGGCCATTTGATCTCCATGGTGCTTCCGGTAGCGCCTCATCGATGCATCAAGCCATCGACTCACCGCGCCGCCACGCGGTCCACAAGAGGATGGGGATAGCGTCTCCGAACCACTGACGGAGGGTAACGGCCTGCGCCGGGGCTGTCGAGGCGGCCCTGGCAGCCTCTGGCAGCCTCTCGCGACGTCTTCTGCGTGCGACTTCTGGGCGGAAACGTCTCTACACGTTCTGAGGTGAGCGCGGGCCGCGCGCCGGCGCGTGCACGGCCCAGCGCGGTCAGTCGCCCGGCGGGCACACCGACGCGCCCTCATCGGGGCTGACCACGGCGGTCGCTTCGCCCGACGTCCACCGGGCCAGGGCCTCGAACATCGTGGTGGGTGCTCCGCTGGCGCTGGCCGGGTCTTCGATTGTCACCTCGTAGACGTCCTCGTCGCTTCGGAGCGTCTCGTGCTTCGGGCACCACGGACCGAAGGCCCCCGGGGGCTCTGCGATCGTCTCCTCGGCGGTGCCGCCGGGCCCGCCGATTGCGGGCAGCGCCCTGAGCCCGGCCGCGACCATCTCGGCAAACAGGGCGAGATCGTAGGTGGCGCCGCCCGGCCCGGTGAGCACACCGGCCGCGAACGGATCCGAGACGAGTGAGTCGATGAGCCCCATGCGGACGAAGAACGGGGCTGTGATGTGGTTCTCCATCACGTGGGTCTCGTTCGAGCAGCGCCACGCGTCGCCGGCGTGCGCCTCGAGGCAGCTCTCGTCGCGCACGGCCCCCCAGTTCGAGGCTTCCTCGGCCGCGCCGGCTTCGAGGAAGGCGGCGCCGGTGCAGAGTCCGGCCTCATCGCAGAAGGGTGAGTTCTCGAAGCCAACCTCCTCGAGGTCGGGCCGATACGCAGAGTCGATGATGACTCGGTAGTCCGCGAGGTCGGCGTTGGAGGCTCGTAGGAGCCCCTCGACGTAGTCGGCGTTCTGGACCGTGCCAGCCCCGCCTGCCGACGCGCCAGCGAGGACCACCGCCGTGGCGTCGTCGAGGTCGGGCAGGGTGTTTGCGCCGGAACCGACGGTGCCCGCCTCGCGGCGGAGCGTGGCGAGGGTGGCCTCGAGGATTCGGCGCCCCAGGAAGTGCACCTTGTAGGTGACCGCGGCGTCCGTGTGCGGGTGGTGGCCTTCGAGCACGGCGTTGCGGTGGGTCCCGATCCAGTTGTCTGACGAGCAGTACTTCACGAAGACTTGGTTGTACTGACGGAAGGGGCTGGCGACGGACTTCGCGAAGCTCGCGGGGCGCGCGAGGATGCCCTTCCCATCGATCCCCACCTTCGGCGCCGGGGTGATCGACATCCCGAGCAGCGAGAACGCCGTCCCCACGTTGCACCAGCGGCCGGCGCAGCTGTCGCCGTTGTTACAGTTGCCCCCTCCCTGGAGCTGGATGATCCAGCGCGTGTCGTCGGCGCCCGCTGGTGCCGGGCGATAGTAGAAGACGGCCCCGGTGCCGTCGTTGCACAGCGCGTCCGGATAGACGGTGAGATCGAGGTCGTGCCTCGACAACACCGAGTCGTCCTTCCCTTCGGCGAGCCCGCCCGCGCTGCCCTTCTTGCCGCAGTCGAGGACGTCTTGGATGAAGGGCACGGCGGCGTGCACGTCCGCGCCTGCGTCGCTGCCGGACGCATCTTCGGTGGGTGCGTCGGCGCCGTCTTCCTGGGCCTCCGCGCCGGCGTCGCCCTCGGGGACCTGGGCGTCTCTTGGCGCCGTCGACGCGTCGGGCACCGAAGTTGCCGCGGAACCCGCGCAGCTGGACGCGACGCCGAGGAGGAGCGGAACGAACAACAGCGATGGCCTCATGAGACGGGCTCCTGGCTTGTGGAAGCCTTTGTTTAGCCACGTGACACGGCGAACGCAACGTCACGCGTCTTGATGACTTGGCGGGCCGGGCGCCCGTAACCTGCGCAGCACTGGCACGTAGAGCGCGCTGCGACCCGTGAGAACACGGTGAGCCCGCAGTCCATCGCCTGGATTATCGCTTGGACGTTCAACTTCCAAATAAGGTGGCATCCCCGTATTGACGATAGGGCTGCGCCGCCGGAGGTCCCATGCCGTCTCGTTACGCCGTCCTGTTCGCCCTCGTGATGCCGCTCCGCGCCCTGGCCGACTGCTGCGCGCCCAACGCCAACCCAGGCTGCCCGGACAGCGGCGCCGTGCAGTCCTGCGTCTGCGCGAAGGACGCCTTCTGCTGCAGTACGGCGTGGGACGAGACGTGCATCGCCCTCGCCAAGAGCCAATGCAGCCTGACGTGCACGCTGCCCAAGGCCGAGACCTGCTGCCAGACGAACACCAATGCAGCGGGCTGCGCCGATCCGGTGGTGGAGAGCTGCGTCTGCGCGAGTCACCCTCCCTGCTGCACCAGCGCCTGGACGCCGGTCTGCATGCAGCTCGCGCGCAATACCTGCGGCGCCGACTGCCCCAAGGGCCAGTGTTGTCTGGGCAACATGGGCCTCGGCTGCGACGACCCGGCCGTCGAGAGCTGCGTGTGCGCTACGGACCCCTACTGCTGCACCACGAACTGGGACATCGCCTGCGCCAACGTGGCTCACGGGTGTGGCTGTGGCGGCTCGCAGGGCTGTTGTGAAGCCTCCTCCGCGTCCGGCTGCAGCGATGAAGACGTCCAGCTGTGTGTCTGTGAAGAGGATCCCGCTTGCTGCTCGGGCCAGTGGCACGCCGGCTGCGTCGCGCTCGCCGACCAGGCGTGTAACGCCCAGTGCCCGGCCGCGCTCGAGCCCTGCTGCAGCGCTCACGACTCCAAGTCGTGCGACGAGCCAGGCGTGGCCGCCGCGGTCTGTGCCAAGCGCCCCGAGTGCTGCTCGGGCCCGTGGACCCAGGAGTGCGCGGACCTCGCCGTGATCTCCGGCGACTGCCCGGCGCCGAAGGCCGACCCATGCACGCCGTCGCAGGTGGCTCGCGGCACCGTCGACCCCGAAGTCGAGGCGTGCGTGTGCGGGAAACGCGCCAGCTGCTGCACGCAGCGCTGGGACGCCGCCTGCGCCGTGCTCGCCACGGCCTGCGGCGCTGTATGCACCACCGCCGGCTCGAACGACTGCTGCGTCGGCGACGTAGGAGCCACCGGCTGCGGGAGCTTCCCGGTCCAGGCCTGTGTCTGCGACGCGATTCCGAGCTGTTGCACCCTCGGCTGGGGTCTCACCTGCGCGTTCTACGCCGAGACGCACTGCGGCGTCCCGTGCCCGGCCACGAAGTGCTGCGAGGTGGATGGACGCCCCGGCGGCTGCGACGACGCCGAGATCACCCAGTGTGTCTGCGCCGCGGACCCCCACTGTTGCGAGGAGTGGGGGGGCGCCTGCGTGGCGCTCGCCGACGGCTGCGGCGCCGGGTGTTCGGGCCCGCCGCCGAAAGGGGCCTGCCTCGAGGCCCACTCGAGCAGCGGGTGCGCCACGGGCACGATTGAAGGCTGTGTTTGTGCCGCGCTGCCCGAATGCTGTAGCGGCCCATGGGGCGCCGCCTGCGTGGATCGGGCGCAGGCCTGTACGCCGGACGTGTGCGGCGATGACCTCTGCACGCCTGGGGAGGGCTGCAGCGACTGCGCCGCCGACTGCGCCTGCGGGACCGGCGCGCAGTGTCTTTCAGGAGCGTGCGTGCCTCGCGACCTCTACTTCTTCGGCGGCATCCCCCTCCCTCAGGGCTGGGGTCAGCTCGGAGAGGTGGTGTTCGGCTGCGGCGCGCCCACCCTCCAGCGCTGCACGGACCCTGCCTACCTGGATCGGCCGTGCGGGCGCGCGCTCCTCGTGGCGGCGCGCCAGGATCCGGACCATCCCTGCCACGCGTTCGCGCAGACGAACGGCAACGATGCCGCGGAGGCGATCACGGAGGCTCCGGAGCGCACGCTCCTGCCTAACCTTGCGTCCCGGCTGGTATCCCTCACTGCCCCGCCCCGGCCGCTGACCGAGACGGCGGCGATCCCGGTTGCGCCAACGGAGCCTGCCCGGATACGGCGCGACACGCCCTGGGCGCAGGTCCCACCGAACTCGGAGGCCTTCGTCAAGGGGCTCTTCGAGGTCAACGGGGCAAGGGTCGCGTCGTGTGTCGAGGCGCTGTACGAGCGGCACTTCGACTATCACCGCTTCGAGGACGCCGCCGCCTCCGTCGAAGACGCCCGAGCGGTCTACCAGCTGGCCTACGGGCCCGTGGGCACGGCGTCCAGCATCGCTACGCGCACGATCAACGGCAGTGGGCTCCGGGCGCGCGATGGCTCCGTGTCCCGTCAGCTGGTGCTCGATCGCCGAGGGGCACGGAGCCCGTTCTTCGACATCCCGCCCACACTGTACGTGGCGCTTAGCCAGCGGCCCGATCTCAACCCGGCGGCGCCCTTCGCCAGCCTGGGCATCGGGACGACGCTGCCCCCCGGTTGGGCCGCGTGGCCGAAGCTGAGAGCCGGAATGCAGACGGTCACCACGCGCTCATTCGTCTGGCACAGGGCGCGGAACGACGCGGCGATCGCAGCGGGTTACGACGACGTGCAGCTCCTGTCGTATGAACCCTTCAAGGAGCGGTTCCGCCAGCTCGTAGCGGCGGCTGAGGGCGCGCTTCAGCGCGCTGCGTTCCTTAACCGGCAGATCCCCAGCTTCCAGCCGCCCGTCGGGGTCGGGCCCGAGGAGCCCGAGCTCGAGGACCTGCCGGGTGCGCCCACAGCCCAGGATCTGGCCCGCGCCGACGCGCTGGCGGAGCGCCTGGTGGGGCGCGTCGTGGAGGCCCTCGTGGACGCGCGCGCACTCGGCTGCCTCGAGCCCGGGGTCACGCCATGCGACTGGTCGCCCGAGGACTTCGTGCGAGACGTTGCGTCCGCGGCGCTGCCGGGGCGCGAGCGCGATCTGCTGCGGTGCTACGAGGCCACGTCCACGTTCACGTTCTCGCAGCTGGCCAACTTCGCGCTCCCCACGCTGGGCACCAAGACCTACCCCGCGCGGGACTACCTCGCGAGCGCCTCGGCGTTGGACGATCTGACGGTCGAGAAGGAGGCCTGGGTGCGCGACGTCGTGGCGCACGTGACGGGGCTTGGCCTCGCGGTGGTGGACGGCGTCCCGACCTTGGGCCAGGTCATGGATATGTTCCGGGACGCCCTGCCGGACCGGTGGTTCGGCTTCGACACGGCGTTCCACTACGACTGGTCGCTGGTCGACGTGGCGGGCTCCGATCCGAACGAGCCGAGTGTGGACGTGCAGGCCTTCGCAGCCTTCGACGCCACCGTTGTGGTGCTGGGCCGAACCGTGCCCCTGGCCGGGTTCCGGGCGGACTTCGGCGGGACCGTGGAACCGGCGGAGTCGTCCGTCCACGTCGAGCTTCTGGGAGCTACGCTCTACGCTGAGACCTTCAGTACGCGGGTGCCCCAGAGGTGGGACCTCGTGCGCACCCGGTACGAGGACAACGCCGAAATCCGCGCCGACGGCCCGATCTTCGTCATCGCCGGTGTCCCGATCCGTATCAGCGGAGGGATTGGGGGCTCGATCGCTTTCGACTTCGACATGACGGCGGCGGCACCGACCGCGGAGGTCCGCGCCGACCTTCGCACCACCTTCCGCCCATCCGCCGAGGTGTACGGTTTCCTTGAGGCGGCCGTGGACTACGCGATCGTCCGCGCGGGCATTCGCGGCGAGCTGGTGCTCATCGGCGCCGACATCCCGACCAACTTCTGGGCGCGCGTGAGCCTCGAGGACAACGCGTTCGTGGCGCGCGCCGCGGCCAGCTCAATCGCAACGCTGCGCAGCCTCAACGGCCGCTTCAAGTTGTTCGCCGAGATCAACCTCGGGATCACGAAGGAGCGCTACGAGAAGCGGATCGCGAGCTGGCGTGGCGTCGAGACCCGCGGGACGCTCTTCGCTACGGACTTCGAGGTGCCGCTCTTCGGGCTGATCGAGGCGTGTGCCATCCCCGGCGCGCTCGTCTGCGAGTCCAGCGATGCGCCGTAGGCTCGGGCTGGCCGTCATCGTCGGCCTGGCGGTGGTGGGTGCGGCGTGGCGCGCCTGGGAGCTGCCGGTGGACGCACCCTCCGTCGCTGGCGATGCCTCCGCGGCGCGAGTCGGCGCAACGGCTCCACCGTCGCCTGGCCCGTTGGCCGCCAGCGTTCCGGCGTCGACCGACTGGCGGGTGCGCCTCGCCGTGGAGTCGTCGCTCCGCGTCGGCGAACAAGCGCTGGACGGTCGTGTCGTGTTGGACGCCGACCTGAGGCTCACGCAGGAAGGCCCGGGAGTTTTCCGCGCGGGGTTCTCCGCCGTGCGTGCCGCCAGTGCCGCCGTCATGGGCGTGCCCTTCAGCGGCCAACTCACCCACGCCGTGGCGCGCCTCACGCTGGGCTCGGACGGCGCCCTGGTCGGCCTCTCCGTCTCCAAGGGCGCCTCGCCGCTCTTCACGCACCTCATGGGCATGCTGGCGCGCGAGACCTTCCCGCCCACCGGCGGCGGCCGCACTCGTCAGGAGGTCAGCGCTGTGGGGGAGGCGCAAGCGGTCTATAGGTTCGGCCCCGCAGGTTTCACGCGCGCCCGACGGTACAAGGCGCCGGGGACCGCCGCCGCAACGCTCACGCTGGCGTGCCCCCCGGGCGTCGACCCGGGAGCGCTCATCTGTGTGGAGCGCTTCCACGCCACCGAGCGCCTCGACGACGGGCGGGGCTTCTCGGCGAGCCTCGACGCCGAGCGCGTGCGCATCGGGACCACGGAGGTGGCGGTGATGTCGCTCGCCACTCCCACCGCCGTGGCACCGCCCGCTGCGCCCGCCACGCCGATGCCGGCGCTCACCCAGACTGCGCTGCTGGGGACGCTCGCCGCGCCCCCCGCCCCGGGGGCGGAGCGCGCCCGCTTTGCCTGGGACGCCACACGCACGCTCGCGCTGGATCCTGCGGCCGTGCGCGCGACTGAGGCGCAGCTACGCCGATCGCGAGGCCCCGATCGCGACCTGGGCCTCGACCTCCTCGCTCAAGCGGGCACGCCGGCAGCGCAGGCGGCGTTCGTTCGCCTCGTGGAGGACGCGGTCCACGAGGAACGCCCTGAGGCCGCGGCCGAGCTCCAGCGTTCGGTGCTGATCCCGGCGCCCACAGCGGAGACACGCGCGGCGCTCGATCGATGGTGGACGAACGGGCCCTCGCGCGACGTGCGCCTCGCCGCGGCGCACGCGCTAGGCGCGGCGTCGGCGGGCGACGAGGCGGTGGCGAAGCGGCTCGCTGACGCGGCGCGCGGGAGCGACCGCCCGGCCCTCTTGGGGGCGCTCGGCAACACCGACACGACCACCGCCGCCGCTGTCCTGCAAGCCGCACTGGCGGAGGGAGGGGAGGCCGCGGTCTCGGCTGCCCGGGGCCTCCGACACCACCCGGTGGCGCTGCCGGCTCTCGTGGCGCGACTGGCGGGCGAGCTTGCACTGGCGCGCGCCGCGCTCGATGCGCTCACCACGCTCGCCCGCTCGTCGCCCGAGGTGGTGCCGTCCGTGGCGGCGGCAGGGGTGGCTGGGGCGATCAACCCCAAGCTGGCGGGCCAGCTCCTAACGTTCTTTCAGCGACATCTCGCCGGGCCAAACCGCCCGGCGCTCGTCGCGGCTGCAGCCGTGATCGCGGAGCTCCCCGGGGTGGACCCGGTGACGCGCGGCCGGATGCGTGACTTCGTCATCCTCGCCGGAGCCCCCTCATGATCAGACGACTGTTCTCCCTGTGCCTTGCCAGCGTGCTCGTGGCTTGCGGTGCTGCTTCGCCGGACGCGACGCCTGCAGACACCCTCACGTCCTCCGAAGAGGTGGGCCCCGCCGACTCCTCCTCCCCGGACGACGTGCTCGGGACCGAGGACGTGCTCGAGGCGGACGCGCCTCCTTCCGAGGACGCTGGGTCGGAAGACATCACGGCGTCGGACGACGTCCCGGCGCCGGAGGACGCGCCAGCCCCCGACGACGCGCCAGCCCCCGAGGACGCGCCCGCTCCCGAGGACCTCGGGACGCTGGACGACGTCGCGGTGCCCGAGGATGGCGGAGCACTGGACGACGCCCCGTCGCCGGACGACGTCCCTGCGCCAGACGATGGGGGGGCGCTGGACGACGCCGCGTCGCCGGACGACGTCACGGCACCGGACGACGCGCCCCTACCTGAGGACGTGGGTACGCCGGACGACCTGACCGCACCGGACGACGTAGGCACTCCGGTGGGCGAGGCGGCCTGTAACGACGGCCTCGACGACGACGGGGACGACGCCATCGACTGCGCCGATTCGGATTGTGCGGAGGTCAGCCCGTGCGACGCGCCCAGCACGTGCTGCACCGAGGGTGGGGCATGCGCCGAGCTCGCCGTGGCGGCGTGTGTTTGCGCGGAAGACCCCGCGTGCTGCGCGGGCCCCTGGGACGCCTTCTGCGCCGCGCGGGCCGCCACCTGCGGCGGGCGCTGCGGCGCCACCGCGAGCTGCTGCGCGCCCGCGCCCACTTCGGGCTGCGCTGATGCGGACGTCACGAGCTGCGTGTGCGCGCTGCGGCCCCAGTGCTGCGAAGGCGCTTGGGACCTCGGTTGCACCGCAGCAGCGGCCGGGTGTGGCGCGTCGTGCCCCGGGGTTGTCCCCCCAGAGAACTGCACGAACGACGCCGACGACGACGGCGACGGGGCGATCGACTGCGAGGACGCCGGGTGCATCGCTCAGGCCGCCTGCGCGGCGCCCGCGCCGAACTGCTGCACCCCGCACCCGGGCGGAGGATGCTCCACGTCGGCAGCGCAGGAAGCCTGCGTCTGCGCGCTGGAACCTGCGTGTTGCCAGGAGTCGTGGGAC
Source organism: Pseudomonadota bacterium (assembly GCA_005776725.1). Lineage (GTDB taxonomy): Bacteria > Myxococcota_A > UBA9042 > SXOO01. The sequence goes on from SXOO01000158.1 coordinate 65,510, forward strand.
CTGATCTGCGTGGCGAGAGCCCTCGACACGTGCGGCGCCACCTGCGCTCCTCCGGACGAGGACTGCACCGGAGGCGTGGACGAGGACCTCGACGGGCTCGCGGACTGCCTGGATCCCAGCTGCGCCGACGTGTTCCCGTGCTCGCTGCTGGCGCCGCCTTGCTGCGAGCCCAGCGTATTCCCGGGTTGCGCGCTCCCGGCCGTAGAAGCGTGCGTCTGCGCCGAGGCGCCAGAGTGCTGCACGGGCCCGTGGGGGCCGGACTGCGCCGCCGCGGCAGGAACGTGCGGGATGCCCTGCCCAGTGGGGCCCGCCGACGGGCCGTGCTGCGCGGCAACGCTCGGGCTGCCCGGTTGCGGGGCCGCGCCAGCGGTGGAGGCGTGCGTCTGCGCGCTCGACAGCACGTGCTGCTCCATCGGCTGGGATGCCGCGTGCGTCGCCTTGAGCGTGGCGGCCAGCTGTCAGACGTGCGCTGACTGACCCTCGATAGAGCGCCAGCGCTTCTGTCTGCTGCTGGGGCGCCTCGCGGGCGCCGACTGGCCCGTGCGACACCCGGACGTCACCTCCGGTAATAGGGCAGGCCGGTCCCGCGCTCGACGACCGCCCCGGAGGTCCTCCGGCATCGCGAGTCAACGAAGCTCCGGGGGCGGAGCTCGGATGGCCAGAGGGTCGTGGCGTCGCGATGACCGGCCCCCACGGTGGGGAACAAGTCGAGGCCAGAGACGCGCTCCACAGCCGCCAACGTCACCACCCCCCGCTGCAGCGCCCCGCGGAGCTCGTGTGCGCGCACCTCGCTCTGATTGTGTGGCAGCAGAATGGAGACCGTCTCCACGGTCCCCTCCGCCGTCTTGCGCGCAAGGACCTTGAAGAACGCAGAGGGCACGGCGACGCGCCGCTCGCGGTCCCCGCGGGCCATACGCACGACCGTATCGGGTGCGTCTGGAGCGGCGTCGCGGTCGTAGTCGAAGACCGCGCCGGTGACCACGAAGACCGGAGAGGACTGGGCGTAGTCTCGGACCAGGGCCTCGAGCATCATCCAGACGCCGCGATTGAACTGGCAGAACTGCGGCGCCATGTTCGACATGACGAAGGTGTTCAGCATCCCCACGGAGTCGATCGCGTCGGCGCTGGGCACCATGTGGCCCTGGTCGAACAGCGGCTCCCGATAGTCCGAGGGCCGTGACGCCTCCACGCCTCTGAGGCGTGGATCCGCCCGAAAGCAGTCGCGGCGCCGCACGCCGTCCCCCGCCGTCACCTGATTCGCGGTCCAGACAGGGACTCGCAGCTGCCCGGAGTACCCGATGAGGTAGTTCCGCTGCGTGAGTGGCGTCAGCCGGGGAGCTCCCACAGTCGCGACCGGCAGCCCCCAGGGGGCGTGCGTGGTCTCAGCAAAGGCCTTGGAGGCCGCGTCGAGCCAGAGCCGACGGTCGGCGTCCGCGCGCTCCTCGGCGCTGCAGTTCTCCGCCCGGGCGGCCATGGGGAGCGCGAGCAGCAGGATCCAGAGTGCAGTCGGTATCCGCATCGCTCGATTAGGGGGGCGCCCCACGGGCCGGTCAACCTGCGTGGCGCTGTGGTGAGCTCCCGCGCGCTCTTGGGTGGTCCGCGCGCCTAGTCCAGCCGGAAGCCCGGCGGGAGCTCGCGCTCCAGCTCCTTCATGAGCCGGTCGGTCTCGCCCTCGAGCACGGCGTGTCCTTGTCCCACGGTTCGCATGGCTAGAAGGCCTGCGCCGATCAAGGCGACTGCCGACACCACGAGCGTGAGGTGGCCGAGGCCCCGCTGCACGGCCTCGCTGTGGCGCGCAGCCACGGTGGAGAGCGCTGCGTCGAGGGAGCCGGCCTGTTCCCCGGACGCGACGAGCATACGGTCGGCCGGGTCCAGGAGCTGCGCCGACTCCAGCGCTGCGAGCAGCGAGGGGTGGTTCGGATCCGAGAGACGGTCGCTCGCCTCCGTGATTCTTGGATCGTCCGCCGCGCGCGTCGCCAGCGCCGTCGCCTGCGGCAGGCCGAGGCCCGCCTCGAGGGCGCGCCCCAGCATGCGGGCATAACGACCTCGCACGGCACGGACGTACAGCGTGGCCGGCCAGGGCAGGGTCCAGAGCGCCCGCCTCACCACGGGCTGGCGCGCCAGCCTGGGGACGACCACGGCCGCCACCGCGACTGTGGCCACCAACGCCGCGAGCCGGGGCAGCACCTTGCCCCAGTAGGTGCTCCCGAGGCTGCCGGACACCACCCCGAGCACGCCGAGCTCTCCGACGCTCTCCACGAGCGGCGCCACCATGATCGCGACCAGGAAGATGAGCGCGGGGTACACCAGCCCGGACGCGAAGCGCCGACGCAGGCGGATCCTGTCGTCGTAGCCGGCCGCGAGCTCGGCCAGCGCCCGATCCAACGCGCCGATCTGCTCACTCGCGAACAGCAGCGACGCCTCCGCTGGCCCGAGCAAGCCTGGCACGGCCTGGAGGGCGGTGGTGAACGTGGCCCCCTCCTCGATCGCGCGCCGAGAGTCCCGGAGGGCGCTCTTCAGGTTGGCGCTGGCGCTGCCGGCGATCGTCTCGAGCGCGGCGGTAGGCGAGATGCCGGCCTTGAGCAGCTGCGCGAGCGCGCCGCACACGTCCCTCCGCTGCGCGAGGCCGAGGCGGAGTCGGCGGAGTCGCGGAGGTGCCGGTGCTGCCACCGCGGGAGCCGGCGTCGCCTGCGCTGCAACCAGAGGCGCCCGCGTCGCCGGCTGCTCACGGGGCGGGCGAACGCGCGCCTTCGCGATGATCACGCCGCAGCGTTTGCACTCGGGCGCGTCGGGTTGTTCGAAGGAGCAGCGCGGGCAGATCATCGCGCGCGACAATAGAGCAAGGTGCGCCGCCCGCGCCACGGCGGGGGACGCGCGGAGGTGGCTTCTCGCGGCGTTCTTTGGCAGGCTGCGCGGCGATGCGCGCGCTCCTAGGAAAGTCGATTCTCGCCGTCTCGGGTTGGAAGCTGGTCTCGCCGCGACCGTCCGTACCGAAGTACGTGCTCATCGCCGCCCCCCATACGACCAACTGGGACCTCGTCTACATGCAGGCCGTTGGCTACGCGTCTGGAATGGACGTCTCGTGGATGGGCAAACACACGCTGTTCAAGCCGCCATTCGGGCCCATCATGCGCGCGCTGGGAGGCGTCCCGGTGGTACGGCACGAGCGCCGCAACATGGTGGATCAGATGGCCGACGAGTTCGCCAAGCGCGAGAGCTTCGTCCTCGCCATCCCGCCCGAGGGCACCCGAAAACGCGCTGAGTACTGGCGCAGCGGCTTCTATCACATCGCCCGAACGGCCAATGTGCCCGTCGTGCCGGGTTATCTCGACTACCCCAACAAGGCGGCAGGCTTCGGTCCGCCGATGTACCCCACCGGGAACATCCGCGCCGACATGGACATCCTGCGCGCCTTCTATGCGCCTTTCGTGGGCAAGTACCCGGACAAGTTCGGGCCCATTCGGCTGAAGGAAGAGGAGGGCTGAGGGCCATGCGGACGCTCTGGATCGCGGTCGTTCTGGTTTCGCTCGTGGCTTGCGGCACAACCCGGCGTAAGGGCAAGGGTGACGTGGTGAACGCGGACGGCGTGGACGCCGCCGACGGCACTGCGGACTCGGCCGACGCCACAGATGGCATTGACGCGACGGACGGCGCCGACGCGACCGACCTCACTGACCTGAGCGACGCCACGGACGCGACCGACGTAACCGACGCCACCGACCTGAGCGACGCCACCGACGCCGCGGATGCTACCGACCTCGCGGACGGGACTGACGGCGTGGAGTCGATCGACGCACTGGACGCCACGGACGGGCTGGACGTGGCGGACGCTCAGGACGCCACCGACGGCGCCGACGCGACAGACGGTCTGGACGCCACCGACGGCCTCGACGCCTCAGACGCCCAGGACGTAACGGACGCCCAGGACGTGACGGACGCCCTGGATGGGTTGGACGTAACGGACGGGTTGGACGTTACGGACGGGTTGGACGTGACGGACGGGTTGGACGTGACGGACGGGTCGGACGTGACCGACGCGACCGATGGGCTAGACGGGACCGACGTGACCGACGTGACCGACGGGACCGACGGATCCGATGCCACGGATGGCATGGACGCCACAGACGGCCCGTGCGTTCCCGAGTGTGACGGCACCTACTGCGCGGAAGACGGCTGTGGAGGGTCGTGCAAGTGCGCCGCAGGCACCGAGTGCTCCCCCGTCGACCAATACTGTTACGTGTTGGGCCCCACCTGTTTCGTTTACAATGTCGTCGGGTGCGAGTCAGGCTTCGTCATCAGCAACTCCGAAGCGCCGGCTGAGATCTCCAGCTACGCCTCGAGCGGGCCCTGCCAGCTCTATGGCGACAACTACTCCAAGTCCCCCGAGGTGGTGATCGAGATCGTCGCGCCGGTCGGTACCCCGGTCACGGTCACCGAGTCCGTTGGCGGTCCCGGGACCAGCGATACCAACTTCGATGTATTCGCCTACGCACCGGGAGCCGGTTGCACTCCGTCCGCCAGCGCCTGCCTTGATGCAGACACCAGCTCGGTGTCGTTCATCGCTGTGCCCGGACCCATGTATGTGGCCTTCGACGACTACCAGGGCGCCAAACATGATGCGTCAGTCAACGTGACCTGCTGCGTCCCGGCGTGTGATGGCACCACCTGCGGCGGCGACGGCTGCGGCGGCGTATGCACCTGCGGACCGGGGACCACCTGCGATTCGTTCTCGGGGGTCTGCAAGGACGACTCCGTGCCCTGTGAGGTCCTCAGCGTGCTCAGCTGCGGTGACGCGGTCCAGGTCGACACCTCGTGGAGCTCGTCGTCCATCTCCGACTACCCCTGCGGCGGGACCAACTCCGGCTACGAGATGGGCAACGAGACCGTGTTCGTCCTCGACGCGCCGCCTGGGGCGTTGGTCAATCTCACGGAGAGCTCGCCGCTGGACATACAGGTCTACACCAGCACGAACGGGTGTGAGCCCAGCGGGGAGTGTGTCGCGGCTGCCGCCGACTCCGCGTACTTCTACGTGCCCTTCGGGACCACTTACGTGGCGCTCGACAGCCCCTACGGCGGGGCGGAGAGCACGGTGCTCACCGTGTCGTGCTGCGTGCCGTCCTGTACCGGTGTCTGCGGTGACGACGGCTGTGGCGGCTCCTGCGGCTTCTGTGGCACGGAGGAGACCTGCGTGTCTGGCGCCTGTGTGCCCAGCGTCGGTGCTGAGGCGCTGGTGATCAACGAGGTCGACTACGACCAGCCCGGCGACGACGCGGCGGAGTACATCGAGATCTACAACGCGGGCTCCGGCGAGGCGTCGCTCCTCGGCGCGGTGCTCGAGCTGGTGAACGGGGCGGACGGCAAGGTCTACCGCACCATCGACCTGTCGGTCGCGGCGTCCACCCTGGGCGCGAACCGCTACCTGCTCGTACAGACCGAGACCCTGCCGCTCGTGGCTGGGATCCCCACCGTCACCGTCCCGATGGGCAACGCCGGGTGGTTCCAGAACGGCGCGCCGGACGCCATACGCCTGGTTCGCGACGGCTTCGTACTGGACCAGATGAGCTACGAAGGCGTGATCCTCGACGCCTCGGAGGGCTCTTCGAGCAGCGGGGAGGACAGCGGCACGACCGCCCTCGCCCGTTGCCCCAACGGCACCGACACCCACGTGAACTCCGACGACTTCTCCAAGACCAGCACGCTCACGCCGGGCGCAGCCAACATCTGCACCGCCCCGATCGCCCCGAGCTTCGCCACGGACGTGCAGCCGATCCTCACCATGAAGTGCGGCCCGTGCCACACCACATTGGGCTCTGGCGACCTGCTGTTCACGGACTACGCCACGACTCAGGACAGCTCTTACTACGTGTCTGGCCAAACCAAGGGCACAGCGGCGCTGACTCGCATCAAGGACGGCTCCATGCCGCAGGGCGCCGGGTGTACCGGCGTGCCGGCGACGGATGCCGGGAAGCCCCAGTGCCTGACCTTCACGGAGCAGGCCAAGATCCAGGAATGGCTCACCGCCGGTCAGCTGCCCTGATGCGTCGGCTCCTGCCCGAGTCTCTGCGCGTCTCGGGGACATTCCGACCCTCCGTGGACGACTTCGAAGTGGAAGAGGTGCCGCTCTATCCCACGAGCGGGCAGGGCGACCACCTCTGGGTCACCATCGAGAAGCGCGGGCTCAATACGCGGGACGCCGTCCTGCGCTTCGTGCGGGCGTTCGGCGTCAAAGACGCGGATGTGGGCACCGCCGGCATGAAGGACCGGCACGCGGTCACCCGCCAGCAGATATCAGTGCTCGCGCGCACCGACGCGCCGCTGGCGTCGCTCGAGGCGCCTGACCTGCGCGTGCTCGAGGTCACGCGGCACAATCACAAACTTCGGACAGGACACCTGGCGGGCAACCGGTTTCGCTGTCGCATCCTCGGCGGCAGCGGGAGCGCCGAGAGCGCGCAGGCAGCCCTCGCCGTCCTCTCGCGCCGCGGTCTCCCCAACTACTACGGCGAGCAGCGCTTCGGCGTCAGCGGTGACACCGCCGCGCTCGGTCGGGCCGTGCTGGCCAGGGGGCCCCGGGTCGCTGGGAGCCCGTGGAAGGCCCGCCTGGTGGTGTCGGCCCTTCAGTCCAGCGTGTTCAACGCCGTGCTCGACGCGCGCCTCGACGCCGGGCAGCTGGACGCCGCGCTCGTTGGCGACGTGCTCCAGAAGACCATCACCCACGGCCTCTTCACCTGCGCCGACGCCGCGGTCGATGGCCCTCGGGTCGAGTCCTTCGAGGTCTCGGCCACCGGGCCCATCCCCGGGCCGCGCATGCGCCTGCCCACCCCGGGCACGCTGCCGGCCGCGTGGGAGGACGCCGCGATGTTGGCGCACGAGCTCACCCTCGCCGACTTCGGCCGGGCTGGCGCGCTCGCGGAGGGGACCCGCCGCGCGGTCCGGGCACGGGTCGAGGGCACGTCGGTGGCTGTGGAGGGCGAAGACCTCTGGGTTACGTTCCAGCTCCCGGCCGGCGGTTACGCCACGGTGCTGCTGGGCGAGCTGTTGGTCGCGCCCCCCGACCCCAGCGAGGGTCCCTCCGAGGCCGAGCCACAACCGGAGGGCTGAGCGGGCTTGGCTTATCGCGTGGGCTGAACGCGCGAGCCCGCAGCATGGGTCGCGCCCGCCCACGGGGTGGACTGCACGTAGTCGCGACCCGCGCCGTGACACCCGGTGCAGCCCGGCGCCGACGTGGACGCCACCGCGGCGCGCGGCTGCCGATCGAAGCGCTCGTACCAGAACCAGCCGTCAGCGGTCTTCACGCTCGCCGACCACCCTACGCGGGTGCGGAGGTCGGGCGCGTACATCTCCCGCACCGCCGTAGCGCCTAGTGGATGGTCTGCTAAGGCCGTGAGCGAGGCTTCCAGCGCGGGTGACAGATAGACCCGGACGCCGCCCGGGCCCATGTCCGAGCGCTCTACCGCCGCGGAGGTGGGGGCCCACGTGGCGTAACATCCCTCTCGGAGCCACGAGTCGAGCGCCTCCGACGTGGGCTCCGGCAGCGGGCACTCGGGCCCGCCGCAGGCCACCGCACACAGCAGGGCCCACACCGCGCCGCCGGCGCGCCGCGTCCCCGCCCGAGCGGGCGACACGGAGCGCGGCTCAGGGCTTGGCGCCACCGGCGATCCAGTCCTCGATCAGCTTGACCGAGGCCTCATCGAGGCCGGGCGTGCCCAGCGGCATCTTCTCGCCCTCGCAGCCCGCGTCGTTGCCCGGCCGTACGCGCTCCAGGAAGATGCTCTCGGCCGGCTTCCCAGGGACCACGCGCTTCGTGAGGCCGCAGTCCGGTGTGGTGGCGTCCACGTTGACGATCACGCCGTAGGACTCCTCCGGGCTCTGAAGCAGCATGCCGCCCGACCCACCCGAGTGGCAGTACCCCGCCGTGCAGCCCTTGGGCTCCAGCACCTGGCTCCAGACCTGGCCGAAGGTGACGGCTCCGTCGGCTCCGTCCGCGCCGTCGGTCGCGTCTGCGGCGTCGGCGCCGTCGGTCGCGTCGGCAGCGTCGGTCGCGTCTGCTGCGTCGGTCGCGTCGGCAGCGTCGGTCGCATCCACGACATCACTGCCGTCTGCTGCGTCTGCTGCGTCTGCTGCGTCGGTCGCGTCTGCTGCGTCTGCTGCGTCTGCCGTGTCTGCTGCGTCTGCGGCGTCTGCGGCGTCTGCGGCGTCGGTGGCGTCCGCGGCGTCGGTGGCGTCAGTGACGTCAGTGGCGTCCGCGGACTCGGTGGCGTCCGCGGCGTCGGTGGCGTCCGCTGCGTCGGTCGCGTCGGTCACGTCTGCGGCGTCGGCGCTGTCCGCGGCGTCCGCCCCAGCTGTATCGCCGCTGCCGCTCGACGTGGCTGAGCTCGCCGCGCACGCGCCCACCATCGCCAGAATCAACCACTGCCTCGTCTTCGCCATGTTGCCGTTCCTCCTCGGTGAGCCCAAAGGATCCCTTTTCGCACGCCTCAAGTCCATACGGATGATCTGCGCACCATCGTGCGCCTGCCGTTCAGAATCGCCGACCGCGGCTCGACCTGCGAGGCCTGGCGTTCCCGCGCCCGGGCCGTGTGGTGTCGTCGGTGACTGGCGAGTAGACCGAGGAGAGCATGGCTCCGAGCGCACGTTGCCTTGAAGCGCGTGCGGCACCAGACTCGCGCGATGCGCCTACGACAGCTCTCACTCCTCCTGGCCCTCGTCGCCTGCAAGGGACCCGACACCGCACCGAAGGCGCCCGAAGCCGCGCCGGTGGCGGTGCCCACAACGAGCCCGGCAGCCGATATCCCGAGAGCGCCCGAAGCGTCGCCAGCCGACTTCACGGCGATCTTGTCGAAGTATCGAGGCCTCGCTCTCGAAGCGTGCACTTGCAAGGCTGCTGACTGCTACGAGCGGCTCCGGGCGAAGGTCGAGGCGGAGCTGGCCTTCGATCGACCCCGAGTCGCTCCCGGAGCCGACGAGACCGCGCTGAAGGCCGTCCTCGAGACGCTCTATGGCTGCGAGCCGAAGCTGCCCCCAATTGTGGCCGCGGGCCCGCGCCCAGGCGCCCCAGAGCCTTCGGAGGCCGCTGCGCCCCCGAAGCCGCCACCGCAGCTCACGAAGCCCGAACCCACCGCGCCGGAGACTGCAAGGCCCGAGGCGGCGAAGCCCGAGGCAGCGAAGCCCCCGGCGCCGCTCCCCGAAGCGCCGAAGCCCCCAGCCCCGGTCCCCGAGGCACCGAAGCCCCACGCACCGCCAGCGGAAGCGCCGAAGCCCCCTCCGGGCGATCCCCTGGCCGAGCTGCCTTCTGTGCCTGGCGGCGAGCTGATCCTGGATATGGCGACACGGCTCGGAGTCAACCGCATGACTCATGTCTTCGGGGCCACGATGCCGGAGCTTCGAGCGGCCGTGCCGGAGTGCCGTCGTGACGAAGAGAGCGATCTTCGGCCCTACGTCACGTCATGTTCGTGGAAGACGGCGAAGAAGGACCCGAAGGGCCGCTCCGTGCGCGTGGTGGCGAGCTTCTACAACGACAGGCTTCACCAATTGGCCGTTCAGCTGGGACAGGACCACGCTGACATCCTCCGTCGAGTCGACGCCGCGTTCGGTGCCAGGGCTCCGGTCCAACCGAAGCCGGGGGAGGACGGTCTGGGCACCACCTCGACCCTCTGGCGACCCACCCGGGTCACCGCGCTCAAGGTCCGCGAGAGGCGGGGGCACCGGACACTGGTGGTGGCCGACGGGACGCGCTACGACGACTTCCGGCAGCGCGACGACGCCGCGGCGCGAGCCGAACGGCTGAACGGCGAGGCGGTCGCGCTGAGCTTCCAGTACCCCCGGGCACAGCACATCGAGACCGCCGAGAAGAAGCTCCGCGCGGCCCTCGCGCTCGTTCCCGCTTACCGCCTGGCGCACTTGCACCTCTGCCAGCTGCTCTGGCTCGGACGTGGCGATTTCGTAGCCGCCACCCAGGCCTGCAAGGAGGCGGAGAAGTCCAAGGTCGGGACGATCGTCGCCGACGCGCTGCTGCAGCAAGGGCTCATCGCCATGAGTCAGGCCCGGCACGCCGACGGCCGGAAGCTCCTCGGCCGGGTGGTCAAGACGGAGGCCCGCGGCGATCAGCCGAAGAGTCGGGCGGCGCGACTGCTCGCGCTTCATGAGGGAACCGCGACCAAGAAGCAGGTCGAAGGCGTCATCTCTGAGATCGCCTGTGCGCGGGCTGATGGCGACGAGCCGCGCGCCGGGCGGCTGATCAAGGCCACCGGCACCTCGGAGCGTCAGCTCGCGCGCATCGCCACATCGCTGGGGATTCCGGAGCAATCGCTCACCGCCCGCGACCTCGGACTCTGCCCGAAGCCGCCGGAGTAGCCTCCGCCCGGGTCATGCGAGCTTGGGATACGCCCGCAGCCACGCTGTGATCACGGCGATGGGCGAATGCCCGAAGACGCCAAGGCGGCCACACCGCTCGCGACGTGTTGTCCGGGCCAGGCGGGGGGTGCGTTCCCGTGGCGGGGACCGTGTGTTAACGTCGGCGCCTGACCCGTAGACCGAGGAGAGAGCCGCATGTCCGTGTTGATTCGAGGGGGAACGGTCGTCACCGCCGAGGGCGAGCTGCGCGCGGATGTGCTCACGCAGGGCGAGACCATCGCGGCCGTGGGGCCGAACCTCGCCGCCCCTGCGGGCGCCAAGGTGATCGACGCGGGCGGCGCCTACGTGATCCCCGGCGGCATCGACCCGCACACGCACATGGAGCTCCCCTTCATGGGGACCGTGGCCAGCGAGGACTTCTTCACGGGCACCTCGGCCGCGGTCGCCGGCGGCACCACCACGATCATCGACTTCGTGATCCCGGGGTACGGCCAGAGCATCCTCGAGGCCTACAAGACGTGGCGCGGGTGGGCCGAGAAGTCAGCCGCAGACTATACGTTCCACGTCGCCATCACCTGGTGGGGCCAGCAGGTCGCCGAGGAGATGGGCGCGCTCTGTCGCGACCACGGCGTCAACAGCTTCAAGCACTTCATGGCGTACAAGGGCGCCATCATGGCCGACGACGAGGTGCTGGTTCACAGCTTCCGCCGCGCGGCTGAGCTCGGCGCCTTGTGCACCGTCCACGCCGAGAACGGCGAGCTTGTGGTGCAGCTGCAGAAGGCGGTCTTCGAGGCCGGAGTCACGGGCCCCGAGGGTCACCCGCAGTCGCGGCCACCCGTTGTCGAGGGCGAGGCCGCCCACCGCGCCACGCGCCTCGCGGAGGCCCTGGGGGTGCCGCTCTACATCGTGCATAACTCCTGCATCGAGTCGCTCGAGGCGATCACGCGCGCTCGGCTCGCCGGCCAGCAGGTGTTTGGCGAGGTCCTGGCGCAGCACCTCGTCCTCGACGACAGCGTCTACTACAACAAAGACTGGAACACCGCGGCCCACTACGTGATGAGCCCCCCGTTCCGCAGCAAGGAGCACCAGGCGGCGCTCTGGAAGGGCCTCCAGTCCGGCATGCTCCAGACCACGGCCACCGATCACTGCTGCTTCTGCACCGAGCAGAAACGCGCTGGCGTGGACGACTTCCGCAAGATCCCCACCGGCACCGGCGGCGTGGAAGACCGCATGTCGGTGCTCTGGCACCACGGCGTGCGCACCGGGCGGCTCACGCCCAGCCAGTTCGTCGCCGCCACCAGCACCGAGGCCGCCAAGATCTTCAACATGTACCCGAAGAAGGGCTCGATCACGGTCGGGGCCGACGCCGACCTCGTGGTGTGGGATCCGAATGGGACGCGGGTGATCTCGAAGGCCACGCACCACCAGAACATCGACTTCAATATCTACGAGGGGATGGAGGTCACGGGCATCCCCGCGACCACGCTCAGCCGAGGCAAGATCGTCTGGCAGAACGGCGCGCTCGACACCGTGCGCGGGGCCGGCCGCTACGTCGATCGGCCCTGCTGGGCGCCGATCTGGAAGGCGCAGGCCGCCCGCAACGCGAGTCGCGGCGTCCGGCGCGTGGAGCGCTGAGCCAAAGAGGATGTCTGGGGGCCACCCCCGGACTCCTCATGCGGTCGGGATAGCGAGTCCGGGCGCCGTTGATGCCACGGGAGTACCCCCCCCGGGCGGGCAGCGCCGCGAGTGCTCAGCCCTCGACGTATCGGTCGGTGATCTCGAGGCCGCGGTCGATGATCTCGAAGCCCTCGCGCAGCTCGGCTTCGCTGATCGTGAGCGGCGGATTGCACATGAAGTTGTTCCAGCGCTGGAACGTGAAGAGCCCGTTCTGGCGGAAGAACTTGCCCAGCTCGGCCATGGCCGGGTGGCTGCCGTTGTAGGGCGCCATGGGCGTGCCCTTCGTGTCCTTCTGCGTCTCCACGATGCCGAAGAGGCCGATGTTGCGCGTGGTGAGCACCGAGCGGTGCTTTGCCTGCAGGCGCTCCATCTCGGACCGCATGAGCTTGCCCATGGACGCCGAGCGCTCCACCAGCTTCTCCTCCACCACCACGTCGAGCACTGCCTCGGCGCACGCGAGCGCGACCGGGTGGCTGTTGTACGTGAGGCCGCCCCAGAAGACGTTCTTGCGGAAGTGGTCGGCCACGTGGTCGCGGAGACCCATGGCGCCCAGCGGCAGATAGCTGGCGGTGAGGCCCTTCGCCATGGTGACGATGTCCGGGATGATGTCGCCGTGCTCGAAGGCGTACATCTTCCCCGTTCGGCCCATGCCGGCCATGACCTCGTCGCAGATCATGAGGATGCCGTATTTGTCCAAGAGCTTCCGGAGGCCCTGGAGATAGCCCTTGGGGGGCGCCAGGATCCCGTTGGTGCCCGTGACCGACTCGAGGAACATCGCGGCGATGTTCTGCGGCCCCTCGTACTGGATCACCTCCTCGAGGTAGGTGAGGTTGTTCCGAGTCTTCTCCTCCTCCGACTCACCGAACGAGAAGGTGTAGGGCTGCGGGTCCATCACCCGGATCACCCCGGGCATTCCGGGCTCCGACGGCCACCGGCGAGGATCACCCGTGAGCTGCATCGTGGCGTTGGTGGCGCCGTGATAGCTGCGGTATCGCGACAGGATCTTCGAGCGGCCCGTGTATAGGCGCGCCGCCTTGATCGCGTTCTCGTTGGCCTCGGCGCCGCCGAGCGTGAAGAAGAACGTGTTGATGTCGCCCGGCGTGAGCTGCGCCAGCTTCTGCCCGACCCGCGCGCGCACCGCGGTGGCGGTGCCCGGGTAGACGAAGATCAGCTCGTCCAGCTGGCGCTTGATGGCCTCGATCACCTTGGGGTGGCCGTGGCCGATGTTGACGCTCATGAGCTGGCTGTTGAAGTCGAGGACCTTCTGCCCGTCGGCGGTGTACAGATAGCAGCCATCGGCGCGCACGACAGCCAGCGGATCGACCGTGTCGTTTGCCGACCAGGCGTAGAGCGTGTGCTTCTTGCACAGCTCGATCATGGTTTGTGCGTCCATCGAAGCGGCCCCCCTCAGCTCATCCACGTCTGGTCTTTCTGGATGGCCCACTTCACCGTGACCTTGCGCGGGCGCGTCCAGAACCTGTAGCCGTCCATCCCGGTGATGTTTCCGGCCCCGAACTTCGAGTCGTTCCAGCCGCCGAAGCCGAAGGGCTCGCGCGGCACGGGCACGCCGATGTTGACGCCCACCATCCCGGCCTCGACCCGCTTCACCACGTACTCGGCCACAGCGCCGCTGGTGGTGTAGATGCAGGCGGCGTTGCCGTAGGGGTTGTTGTTCTCCAGCGCGATCGCCTCGTCCAGCGTGTTCACGCGCACGATCGACAGGACCGGCCCGAAGATCTCTTCGCAGCCCGCCGGCATGTCGGGAGACACGTTGTCGAGGAGCGTGGGGCCCACCCAGTACCCTTCGCCGTCGCCACGCTTCTCTCGGCCATCCACGAGCACCTTGGCCCCGCGGCGCTCGGCGTCGTCGATGTAGCTCTTGATGCGCGTCTCGGCGGCCTTGGTGATGACCGGACCCACGTCCTTGCCCACCTGGAGCTTGCTGGCGACCTCTGCGATCCGGTCGATGATGTGCTGCACAGTCCCAACGGCCACGAGCACCGAGGCGGCCATGCACCGCTGGCCCGTGCCGCCGGTGAACGACGCCACGACGTTCTCCGTGGTCACCGCGGGGTCTGCGTCGGGCACCACGATGAGGTGGTTCTTGGCGCCGCCGAGGCAGAGCGCTTGCTTCCCCGTGGCCGCAGAGCGCGAGTAGACGTGCTTGGCGATCTTGGTGGATCCGACGAACGCCACGGCCTTGATGTCGGGGTGGTCGCAGATGCCGTTCACCGCGTCTGCGCCGCCGTGCACGATATTGAACACACCGCGCGGCAGGCCGGCCTCCTCCAGCAGCGACGCCAGCTTCAGCGAGCCCAGCGGCACCTGCTCGGACGGCTTCAGCACGAACGAGTTCCCGGCCACGAGCGCCTGCGGGAGCATCCAGAGCGGGACCATGATCGGGAAGTTGAACGGCGTGATACCCGCCACGACGCCGAGCGGCTCGTACGTCTCGAGGCAGGTGACGCCGCGCGACACCTCGAGGTGCTCGCCGGCCTTCGCGTTGGGGAGCGAGGCGCCGAACTCGACGCACTCGATGCCCTTGAGCACGCTGGCCTTGCCCTCCTCGAAGGTCTTGCCGTTCTCGTGCGAGACCAGCCAACCGAGCTCCACGAGGTCGCGCTCCATCAGCGCCTTGAGCTTGAACATGACCTGCGCGCGCTCCTTGATGGGAACGTCTCGCCAGGACTTCTGGGCGGCCTTCGCCGCCTCGACCGCGGCGGCCACGTCTCGCGCATCGGACAGGCCCACCTTGCTCATGGGCTTGCCGTGGCGCGGGTTCTCGACCGGCAGCCAGTTACCCGTGGAGGGGTCGCGCCATTCGCCGCCGATGTAGTTCCCGGCCGGCACGAACTCTTCGAACGCGTAGCTCGTGGCCTTGAACGTGGGGATCGCCTTGGACATGTGAGGCTCCTTTGCAGCCGCGCGGACCCGCGGGGGTTGTCATGCTAGCGCCAAGTCCGCGGCGATCCAAAGGAACATTGTGGCTCCCGGAGCCGCCGCGCCGCCCTGGGAGTGTGAGACCCGCGGTCAGCGGTAGCCGACCACGACCGTCCGGTTGGCCGGACCCGCCGATTCGCGCTGCGTGACCCCGTTGGGCCAACGCACCTCCAGGTCCGTGTACTCCGCGGCGGCGCCCAGGCCGAAGTGCACGCACTCGCTGGACGACCCCCCATAACTCGGCGTGCCCACCACCCAGCGCGTGAGCGTGCGGCCCCCAGCGGTCAGGCGGACCCGCGCGCCCACGGCCGGCCGGTGCCACGGATACCGCAGCTGGATCTTCAACCAGCGTCGCGCGTCCGTGCCCAGCTCGTTGCGCAGCACCTGGGGCGCCGCGTCGACGCTGGTGATCACAGCGTCCACATCGCCGTCGCCGTCGAGATCCGAGAACGCGGCGCCCCGCGCCGTACTCGACACATCGAGGGCTGTGTCCGCGGCCCCGAACCTGCGCGTGAAGAGCCCGCCGTCGTTCTCGAAGTAGAGGCGCTCGAGGCCGGTGTCCCCCTCCACCTCGCCCTGGCCGAAGCCCGACGCGGCCAGGAGGTCGAGGTCGCCGTCGTTGTCGGCGTCGACGAGCCCCAAGCCCCAAGTGGACCCGCCGTCGAGGCCGGTGAGCCCGCGGGCTGTCGCGGACTCGACGAAGCGCTCGCCGTCCCTCACGAAGAGCTGGAGCGCGGGGAAGAGGTTGGCCACCACGAGGTCGAGGTCGCCGTCACCGTCGATGTCGCCGGCGTCGAAGCCCATCGCGGAGGCGGCCAGGTCCAATCCCAGGGTCTTGCTGGACTCCACGAAGCCACCGCCGCCGTCCCCGAGATACGCCCGGCTGGGCGCGAAGCCCTCCTGCCCCACCCACACGTCGAGCCGACCGTCGTCGTTCAGGTCCAGCGTGGCCGCGACGCGCGCATGCAGCGGATCCAACACCTCTCGAGCCAGCGGCGTGTCCGCGGTGCGCTCTACGAGCACCGAGGTCATCGCGGCCTCACCGCCCGCCGCGTGGAGCCGGATCGCCAGGAGATCGAGCCGGCCGCCCAGCGAGAAGTCACCGAACGTGACCGCGGAGTACTCGCCGTCGATCGGGAGCTCCGGCAGCTGCGTGGAGCGCGCCCAGTCGGGGCCTACGAACAGGCGCAGCTCGCGCGGGTCCACCGCCAGGAGGTCGAGGCTGCCGTCGCCGGTGACGTCGGCGGCCCAGACCGACTGGGCGCCCTCCGAGAACGCCACCGCCGGGCCCGGCTCGACGGGGGCGTCGCCTCGGTTGTAATACAGGCGCAGCGCCTCGGGGGTGGGCAGCACCAGGTCGTCGTCGCCGTCGCCGTCGAGGTCAGCCAGCGTGACCCCCGGGCCGCCCGTGGACGGCAAGCCGCTCTCGGGCGTGAGGTCCCGATAGAGCAGGGCGGGGTCCACCGGCGGGCCGGGTGCGACGGGGGCCGGCGTGGCCTCCCCGCACGCGAGCCCGAGCGCCGTCAGCGCAACCAGCCGGGCCATCGGTCATTGAGGAAGGCAGCGAGCTGGCGGGCGGCCGCAGCGTGCGCCGCGGCGTTCGGGTGGACGATGTCGAGGAAGTAGTTTGCCCGCGGGAACAGCTCGCGCAGGCCCTCCAGCGGCAGGCTCAGGAGCTGGGCGGTCTCGGGCAGCCACAGCGGCTCCGCCCCGCCGCTCGCGGCGAGGTCCACCACCACGCTGCCGAGGCAAACGTCAGGGTGCGCCGCGCAGCGCTCGATGGCGTGCTGCGCGTACACGTCGCCGGACGAGCTCGGGAAGCCCAGCACCACCACGGCCACGTGACGCGCCCGAGCTTTCTCGAAGAACGCGTCGAGGCGCGGGCCGTAGACCCGCCGGGCGGCGTCGATGGCCGAGGCCATCTGAGTGGTCTTGGCGTCACCGAACAGCGCGTACGACAAGAGCTGGACCGAGCGCAGGCGTAGCAGCGCACGCAACGGGGCGCTGGGCATGCCCACCTGGGCCCCGCGCGCCTCGACCGCCATGGCGGTGTCGACGTCGTTGCCCGAGGTCTGGAACACGACGAGGTCCGGCGCGAGGTGGGCGAACTCGTCGAAGATCGTGGCGGCGCAAGAGGTGCCGCAGGCGGGGTACGCAAGGTTCTGGATCTCGATGTGGGGGCGCGGCCCCAGCAGGCTCGTGAACCGCTCGGGCAGCGCGACGCCCTTGCCGTAGCTGATCGAATCGCCCAGCACCATCACGCGCTTCACGCCCGGCTTCTTCTGGGCGGTGAACGGCCGGTCGCGGAAGCCGTCGCTGTTGGTGACGATCTCGAAGCTGTTGCGGATCCGGTCGTACGGCGGCCGGTCGTCCTCGGGCTCCTCGACCCAGCGCCGGTTCTTCTCGCGCGTCGGCGCGAAGTCGAAGGCCATGCCCTCCACGGGCGCGGCCTCCTCCCCACTCTCGAGGAGGTAGTCCCAGCGCTCGAGGCTCATCTGGTGCAGGAACAGGAAGCGGGTGGCGCCGGCAGAGGGCGTGACCAGCGTTCGACAGACGAGCTCGGCCAGCGCCCCGAGGAGGATCACGGCGCCGAGGGTCCAGAGGGTGGATCGGAGCCAGCGGGGCATACGGCGCATGGGCGTAGCGTGCCCGCTGGGACCTCCGATGCGCAACTGGCCCTGTCGTCCGCGGGCGTGTAGCGTCGCGGCCATGATCGTCTCGACAACGCGCCGGATCGCCGGACCACACCCCCTGCTCGGCGGACCCGGGGCCGCTGGCGAGGTCCCGCATGGCCACGCTGGCGCCGTCCTCGAACGCCTCGATCGCGCCGCCGCACAGATGGGCTGGGCCCCTGCGGTCTACCGTGGCCACGTGAAGAGCGTGTCGGTGGGGCTGCGTTGTCCCATCGACCAGGTGAACGTGGCCCTCGACCTCCTCGAGTGGGCCGGCGGCGAAGAGAGCGACGCAGAGCTCACCGGCATCATCGGTGACGGCCGCGCCGACCTCGAGCTTCGCGCGCTCCACGCCGCCTACCCCGACCGCGTGTTCGTGGGCGACCGCCTCGTGACCGTGGGCCTCGGGAAGCACTCGGAGAGCTGGTCGGTCCGCCAACACTTCCCCGCGCCCAACGAGCTCTCGCCCGGCCGCGTGCCCGTGGTGATGGTCACCGGCACCA
The DNA here is from genome assembly GCA_005776725.1 of Pseudomonadota bacterium. Classification (GTDB taxonomy): domain Bacteria; phylum Myxococcota_A; class UBA9042; genus SXOO01. The sequence goes on from SXOO01000158.1 coordinate 83,652, forward strand.
ACGGCAAGACCTCCACCACGCGCCTCGTCGCGCACCTCGGGAAGGCTGCAGGCCTGTGCGTGGGGCGTACCTCCTCGGATGCGGTGGTCATCGGGGACGAGACGGTCTCGCTTGGCGACTGGACCGGCCCCGGCGCCGCGCGTCAGGTGCTCCGCGACCCCCGGGTCGATCTGGCTGTCCTCGAGACGGCGCGCGGCGGGATCCTGCGCCGAGGCCTCGTCATCGGCGGCATCGACGTGGCGATCGTCACAAACGTCACGCCGGAGCACTTCGGGGAGTGGGGGATCGACTCCATCGACGACATGGCGTGGGCCAAGCTGGTGCTGGCCGACGCGCTACGGCCCGGCGGCACCCTCATCATCCCGGCGGTGTCGCCGCCCATCTACCGGCGCATCCCCGGCATTCTCGAGCGGCGGCCCGACGTCCGGGTGTGGACGTTCTCGTCGACGCGCCGCGCCGCGGGCTGGGCCGACGACCGCTACCTCCGCTTCACCTATGCCAGCCAGCGGCCACGGCCACGCGACCCCGCTGACGCCGGCGAGTCGTGCGTGCCGCTCTCCGAGGTGCCGATCACCTTCGGCGGCACGGCTCGCCACAACGTGGAGAACGCCCTCGCGGCGACGCTGGCGGGGCTGGCGATCGGCCTGCCGGGGCATGCGCTCAGCCAGGGGCTGCGCACGTTCCAGCCGTCCACCGAGAACAACCCCGGGCGCATGAACACCTTCCGGCTGCCGAACGGGGCCCTCGCCGTAGTGGACTTTGCCCACACCTCGGACGGCGTCCGGCGCATCGTCGAGACGATCCGGCGATGGCCGAAGTCGCGGCGTACGCTGCTCCTCGGCCAAGCGGGCGACCGCACGGACGAAGACCTCGTGGGCATGGCCACGGAGGCGGCGAGCCTCGACGCCGAGCTGATCGTGCTCAAGGAGGTCGCGGGTCGGCTTTACGACCGGGCCCCGGGCGAGGTGCCCAATATCCTCCGCCGCGCCCTGCTGCAGGCTGGGGTGACCGCGGAGCGGATCGTGGGCCCCACACCCGACGAAGAGACCGGGGTGGTACTGGCCACGCGGGACCTCAGCCCCCAACACGTCGCAGTGCTCCTCATCCACGAGACCCTCGTCGGAGCGCAGCAGGTCCTTGGCTCCCGCGGAGCGGTGGAGATCTGACCGGCGACCCCTTTTGGGGGCCTCTCCGGAGCCTGTTGACGAACGGCTAGGTCCGAGCGGTAGTATTCGATGACTACCGGAGGCGCCCATGGCCAACACCGCCACCAGCCTGAAGCTCCGTCCCGAGATTAAAGACCGCGTCAACGCCGCTGCAGCCGCGCTGGGCAAGTCGCCCCATGCCTACATGGTCGACGCGCTCGAGGCGCAGCTGACTCGCGACGAGCTCGCCGAGCAGTTCTATCGGGATGCGCTTGCCGCGGCGGAGGAGGCCGAGCGCACGAACACGGGCTACGCGGGTGAAGACGTGCATGCCTACTTTCGGGCGCGTGTTCGCGGTGAGAATCCCGAACGTCCCGAGCCGCGCCCGTGGCGGAGCTAATCTACAGCGCGGGGGCCCTGGCCGACCTCGAGCGAGTCAGCGACTTCCTGCGAGCATCACACCCCGTCCAGGCGGACGAGACCGCTGCTCTGATCGTCGAGGCCCTCGCCCTGCTGCGCCGGCACCCGCTCGTGGGGCGACGGCGTGGCCGGCTCCGGGAGCTGGTGGTCTCGCGTGGGAGCTCCGGATACGTCGCCGCCTACACCTTCGATCCGACCCGCGACGTGGTGAAGGTGTTGCGCATTCGGCATCAGCGGGAGGTCGGATCGGACTGACGAACGTCGTGTCGCTGCTCAGGGAGGCGCTGCGGCGGTCTCGAGCACCCAACGATCGATGAGCGCGCCCTCGGGCGGCGCGACCGTGGCCTCCTTCGGGCTGCCCGGGCCGTGACCTGGCGGGATCCAGCCGGCCGGGATGTTGCCGAAAACGCGCCGTGGGGGCTGCATCGGCTGACGCCGGCGATCGTGCTCTGCCAGCACGCCCGGCTTCAGCACCAGGGCCTCGAGCGAGAGCCCGCCGCGCCCGTCGGCGTGATGGCAGGTCAGGCAAAACGCGTTCTTGCTCGAGTCGGGGCGCGGGACCCCAGCCTTGAGTGGCCCCTCGGGGAAGATGATGCGCTCCCGGACCGGCTGCGTTCCGCCCGGGATGTTGGCCAGGTGCGCCGCGTAGTCCGCGGAGAAGCTGTGGTAGCAGGCATACACGCCGCCCTCGGGCTGTCCGGCGGCCGTCGCCACCTCGGCGTGCGCCCAAACGGGGTACCGAGCTCCGTGGGACGCCCACGCCTCGTTCGCCTCCACCCGCACCAGGGTCCCGAGCGCGTGGTTGCACGCCACCTCGGGCGAGACGTCGTGCGCCAAAACGACGAGGTCGTCGATCCACCCCCGCCACCCCGCAGCCTCGGGCCCCCGTTCGCCGACGCGGAAGACCCCCGGCACCATCTGAAAGAGCGGCCTCTCGGACTGGAACCGGTCGAGCGCGAACCCGTCGTGCAGCAGCGTCACCGTCTGGTTCCCGGGCGCGAGCAGGAGGCCCAGGTGCAGCCAGCCCTTGGAGTCTGGCGCGGGCAGCGTGACCTCGCGCACTACCTCGGCACCCCAGCGGTATTGCACCTGGCGATGCCCGTCCGCGAAGAGCGCTGTCCCGTCGGGGAACGTGAGGAGGCGGCGCAGCTCGCCGGGCCGCGCGCGTGGATCCAGGAAGAGCCCCACGGTCCAGGAGCGCGCCGCGACGTCCTGCGGCTGCGCCGCTATCTCGTAGCGCACCTCGGTGGCGCCTGAGAGCCAGAAGCCGCGCCCCCGCACGCCCCCGAGGGCCGCAGGCTCCACCCGCGCCTCACCGGCGTCGACCAGGCCGAAGGGCGGCACGTTCCACGCGAGCGACGTGGCCCCGTTCTGCAGGTGAATGGGCGCGTCGGCGTCGGGGTCCAGCACGTTGCTCTGGGGGAACGGGAGGCCCAGGGTGTTCTTCCGGACCTGCCCGTTGTGATGGATCGGGAGCGAGGTGTGGCCGAACACCGCGTGGATGTCCTGGGTGATGGACGCCTGCATGTTCGAGACAATCAACGCGTTCGGATCCAGGAGGTCGTCGAACGCGATCTCGTCCGTCGCGACGCCGGTGCTCATGAGCCAGACCACGTCGCGCGGAGTGACGGGCGTGGTGTTCGGATTGAACGTGAGCAGGTTCTGCAGCGAGTCGAGGATGTTGGCGTTGTGCGTGTAGCCCGCCGGGTACGGCCCGCCCTGACTCCGCACGGCGTCGATGAACCGGCCGGCCCCGAAGCGCACGGGGACGGGCTCGCCGGCGGCGTCCCGGTAGAGGTCCACCAGGAAGTGGGCGGCCGGGGTGACGCCAACCGTCCAGTCCAAGCTGTTGATCATGCCGTCGAGGTGGACGAGGCGCCCATGGGTCCAGAGGCCAGCCACGAGGAAGCCCCGGTCCCAGTCGTTGCTCTCCTCGAACGACTCGCAGCCCGGTGTGACGCACCGGCGCGGGTAACGCGTGGTGGACTGCTCGGCGATCTGCCCTTGGACCCCCGCCATGAACACGTTCGTGCCTTCGCGGTCTACCCACGGGTACGTGCCGCCCACGTCCTCGCCGTCTGGGATCAGCGTCCCCTCGGAGTCGCGGAACGGGTACGCGGCGAGGCCGTAGGTGCCCACCATCGCTGGGTCGTAGGGCGCGTGTGACATCGGGTGGAACTGCGTCCACCCGGTGACGTCGCACGGCTTCGCGCCAGTGGGGAGCACCGCGTAGGCGAGGTCATAGAAGCGGTACAGCGACTTCCCTGTGACCGGGTTGGTCCACTCGCGCGGGAGGCGCCCGAGCCGGCCGGTCAAGAGGCGTCCGTCTTGGCTCACGGCCGGCTCGGTCCACTCGGTGCACGACGGGATCACCGCCCCCCGGACGGGCTCGCCGCCCTGGACCTTCACGATCCGCGCCTGGGCGGTCTTCGGATGCTCCACCTCCACCGTCACCGGCGTGCCCCAGAGCTGAGCGTTCACGTCGTCTGACGTGCTGCTGATCACCGTGAGGTCGTAGCAGTCGTGGCGCGAGTCCGGACCGCACGGATACGGGTTGGGGCGCTCGCCTTCCGCCGCGAACTCCTGCGTGGGGTCGCAGATCGCGTGATGCCCGAGGCGCTTCGTCTCGGGCAGGAGCGCTGGCGGAAAGACCCAATCGACGGACTCGGGCTCTGCGAGGATCTCTGGACCCGGCGGCCCGCTCATGATGGGCGACGTCAGCCGCTCAGGCGCGAAGAGGCTGAAGCTGAACGCGGTCCGTAGCGTCTCGGTGCCCGGAGGCCCCCCCTGCACTCGAATCGCCACCCGACCGTCCATCGTGGTGCGGTGTCCGGGCACGAAGGGGTTCGTGAACTTCACGTCGTCGTTGATGAGCGCCACATCGCGCAGGATCGTGGGCGGCTCCGGGTGTTTCGGGTATGCGGGGTACGACACGGCGGCGACGTCGGCCGCTGGCGCCGCGTCGACCCCGGGCTCAGCGTCCTGTTGCGCTGCGGCGTCCGGTGCCTGCAGGTCGCCCCCCGCGCTCTCCGCCGCGGGCGCCTGTTCGTCGCGCGCACAACCGAGCCCCAGGGTCACGGCCATGGCCCAGCCCCATGTACGGATGTTCATCGAGCCTCCCTTCGGCGGCGGAGCAGACCTAGCAAGACCAGCAGCACGAGGGACGCCGGGCTCCACGGCCCACTCCCCGAAGTGCACCCGCTCTCCCCGCTCTCGGCCGAAGGACGCCCCGCATCCGGCGGCGCCGGGCTCGGCTCGGGCAGGGGCGGCGGCTCGTACGGCGGCAGTCGCTGAAGCGACACGGCCTCGTCCTCGAGCTGGAGGAGGAACGCGAGGAGCGCCTCCATGTCGGCCTCGACCAGTAGCCCGGCGTTGCCGTGCCCGACCACGAGCAGCGCGTCGCGAAGCGTCTCCGCGGAGCCGTCGTGGAGGTACGGGGCGGTCGCCCAGACGCCGCGCAGCGTCGGCGTGTCGAAGCCGTCCAGCGGTCCCCCGCGCCGTTGGCCCGAGGTCTCGCGCGTGGTGCCCACGTCGTGCCGCTCCCGCGAGGCGCTGTCGGTCAGGTCCTCCCCGGAGTGGCAGTCGAGGCAGTCCAGCGCCCGGAAGAGCTGCTCGCCACGCTCGGCCTCGGGTGTGCGCGAGCCGTCCGCAGCCCGGTAGGGGCTCCGCGGGTAGCTGCCGAGAGACGTCACATAAGCGGCGAGCGCGTCGAGCGGCGCGCTGAGCCCTGCTTTTGGGGCGCCAAGCGGCTCTGCGTGCGCGTCGAAGTCTTCGTCTTCCATGAGGCCGGCGCCGCCGAAGCGTGAGCGGATGTCGTGCTCGAAGTCGTGGATCTCATCGAAGTTGGCCGTCCAGTGGACGGGCCCATGCCCCGCTCCCCGGCGCCCTCGAAGATCGATGGTGTTCCTGAGCCCCTCTCCGCGATCGGTGAAGTCCCAGACGCGGCCATCTTCCGCCCCGTCGGGGTGGCAAGCCGCACACGCGATGTAGCCGTCCTGGCTGAGCCGCCTGTCGGACGCGTCGTGGAACAGGACCTTGCCCAGCAACACCTCGGGCGCCAGCGGCTCCTCCGGCACCGTGTTCGGTGCTGACACCCGACGGGCCGCGGTGTCGAGCCCGGCGAGCAGCCCGCGGACGTCATACCGTGCGAGTCGCCGGTCGAGGCTCTCGCTCACGTACAGGTCGCCTTCAGGGGTCACCAACACCTCGTCCGGGGCTTGACCGACGCGGGCGCCCGCCACGAGCTCGCCGCTGGCGGAGTCGATGACGTCGACCGTGTTCGAACCCATGCTGGCGACGAAGAGCAGGTCGCCGAGCGGGCTCGTGGCCACCGCCGCGGCCATGCTGTGATCGTCGAGGTCGAGGCGCGCCACGGGCACGTCGACGAGCGGGTCCAGAGCCGCGAACACCAACCCGGTTCGGACGGTGTTCGTGGTGTTCAGCGGTTGCCCGTCGCGCACGGGCCCGCGACCGGTGTTGGCGAAGATCGCCGGAACCCACGCGCGCTTCCCGTCGGGGGATACCGCGGGTGACCTCAGCGCGGTGGGGATCCCGCGGCCGCCGTTCGCTCGGTCGGGCCCCGGAGAGGCCGCGAGGACGAGCCGCTTCACCTCGCCCGAGGCCAGGGAGACCTGGAAGAGCTCTCCGTGATCCGCGGCCGCCCCGAAGCGCGCTACGAGCGCGGTGTCCCCGTCGAGCAACGCCAGGCCACCGAGCAACGCCCGAGGCTCCTCGTTGCGCACCCGGATGGGGTCACCGATCCACGTCGCGGCAGCGGCGTCGGCCATAGCGACTGCGTCGCCGGCCTCGAGGAGCACGACCACCCGCGCTCCGTCGGCGGTTACGAGAACCCCGCTGGGCCGGCTCCCCCACGGCGCCCGAAGCTCCGCCTCGAGCTCGCCGCTCTGCAGCCCCACGCGCACCACTCGGTCCGCGTCGCGGCAGGCGACCCACGCGTCCTCGCCCGCCAGGGCCACGGACACTGGGTGGTCTGGCACGTCAATGAACGTGGCGGCCGAAGCGCCGCTCGGGAGCCACGCGAGGACATCGGCGTCTGGGGTGACCACCGCGACACCGGCCGGCCCGGCGGCGATCTTCGCGGCGCGGGCGGGGGCGATGGCGCTGGGCGCCTCGTGAATGATCAGGGTGGCGCCGCAGCGCCTGCGCAGGCCCGAGGAGTCCTCCACGGTGAGCGTCGCGGGATAGCGGCCCGTCTTCGTGTAGACGTGCGTCACCTCGCGGTCGGCGGCTGCCACCGACGCCTGGCCGTCGCCGAACTCCCACGAGTACGCCACGTCGGCCCCCGCGTCCGCAGCCCGCAGCTCGGCCGGCTCCCCGACCCGCGCCGGCGCCGGCGGCTCGATCGCACACGCGAGGGTATTGAGCGTGGTCCCCGTGGAGAACGTGGAGCGGTGCTCCACCGCGATCGGGTTGCCGGCGAGGTCGCGCATCCCCCCGACGGGCACCACGATCTCGTAGGTGGTGCCGGGCTCGAGCGCTGCAGAGGGCCAGAAGCTCACGAAGGTGGCCACCTGTCCGTACGAGCCCGTCAGCGCCTCACCGCCCGAAACAGGCCTCACGACGAGGGTGGTCGCGTCCACCGTCCGGAGGTCTACCGTGTCTGACAGCGAGAGCCCCACGCGGGTGGTGAGCGGGGCGCCCAGCGCGCCGTCCGGTGGGTTCACCACCACCACGGCGGGCGGGATCGTGTCGGGCGCGGGGTCGTGTACGGCGATGGTGGAGCCGATGTCGACCTCGTCGTCGCTGATCACCAGGAGGTTTCCGACCGGCGTGCTGAACTGGTCGTCCGTGAACCACTCCAACAACGGGTCCGGGCGCCGGCCCTCGATCTTGACGCTCAGGTCCAGCACCGACAGGTCGTCGCCGAGCGGCACCTTGTAGATCCCCTGGTTGGGTCGCAGCGCACCAAGGAACAGCACGCCGTCTCCGAAGCTCATGTACTCCGTCTCGACCGTCTCGGCGCTCGCGACGAGCGTGATGTTCGAGGGATCCGTGGTCACGTCATACGTGCGGAACGGGAAGACGAGGTGCGCGTAGCGCCCGTACATCCCGCCGATGTACGAGGTCTTCTCCGGGTGGACGGCGTCGAGGAGCGCTGGGTTCAGCGGGTCTCCGATGTCGAGCGTGGCGATCCCCGCGCCCTTCTTTGGAGTCGTGATCACCAGCAGGTTCCCGATCGCGTACAGCGGCCCGGCGCTGACCCCTCCGAGCGCGCTGGTGGGCAGCCGCTTCAAGACCACCGGCTTCGCGGCGTCGGCGGTGTCGACGAGGTGCAAGCCGGTGTTGGTGCCGCCCACGTAGAGCACGTCCCCCTGCCAGAAGAGCCCCCAGACCGCCTCCGTGTTGTCGCCGTACGAGATCCCCTCCAGCTCCACCGCGGCCAAGAGGACCGGCGCCGCGGGGTCTGTGAGATCCCAGAGATCCACGCCCTTCCCGCTGATCGTCGCGAGCTGGTGACGCCCATCGGCCGTCTTCCGCGCGGTCACGGAGTGGGACTCGGCCTCCTTGGCCCCGTGGGGCCCTGCAAACGACGAGAGCCTGACCGGCGCTGTGGGGTCGGAGATGTCCCAGAGCTGGTGGGACGCGTTGCCCGCCAGCACCAGGTAGCCGTTCACGATCATCGGCTGGTTGTGGTGCTCCGCGCCGAGATCGGGCGAGATGCGCTGGAGGTGCTGCTCGGCAGCGAACGCGCGGTTCGGAAGGGTCCCACCAGGGCTTGCGGCGCTCGCGGATGCGGCGGCCCCTATCGAGGCAACCCAGAGCGCCAGCAGACCCGAAGGCGCGCTCGCGGCCACCTGAGTGCGAACGCGGTATCCGGCAAGAGCGCGGCCGGGGGCCCGTACGGCGGGCGTGCAACCGCGTGTCCTGAGAAGCGCCATGGTAGTCCCCCGTGTCGGGCCATCTTCCGCTGAGGAGGGGCCTCGTCAACACGGTGATCATCTCGGAGAATCTTCTCGTACCGACGGCTCTGCGGTCCGCCGGCCCTTGACCCCGGCCCAGCGAGGCTGCTCCCATGGCGGCACCATTGGCGAAGGTGTCGCTCGTGTGAGCGACAGCGTCGATGAGAGCCTTGCGGAGGCTCGTGGGCGCCGATGGTCCACGGCCCCGACGCACGCCTGTCCATCAGGCATGGGAGACCTGCCCTTGAAATCTCATCTCTCGATTCTGGCTATCGCGGGCGGCCTCGCCCTGGTTGGGTGTGGCAAGAAGGCCGCTACCCCCGCGCCATCTGCCCCTGCGCCGGCGGCAGCATCTGCCCCCGCCGCGGCCCCGGCTGCGGAACCCGCGCCCGCCGCGGCCGCCGAACCTGCTGCCGCGCCCGCCGCTGAGCCTGCC
>SXOO01000159.1 GCA_005776725.1 Pseudomonadota bacterium
AAGCGCGCGGCCTTTACCGATGCGTCGATGTCGAGGCAGCCCGCCAGCACTGCGGGTTGGTTCGCCACGATCCCCACCGAGTGCCCGCCCAATCGGGCGAAGCCGACCAGGATATTGCCGGCGAAGTGGGGCTGGATCTCGAAGAACTGCCCGTCGTCCACGAGGAGGCCGATCACCTCGTGCATGTCGTACGGCTTGTTGGCGTGCGGCGGGACGATGTCGTCCAACGCCGCGTCGGCGCGGGTTACCGGATCGCTCGTCCGTTTGAAGGGCGGCAGCTCCTTGTTGCTGGATGGCATGAAGGAGAGCAGGTGCCGAATCTGGGCGAGGCACTCGCGCTCGTCCTTCGCCACGAGGTGCGCGACGCCGCTCTTCGATGCGTGCGTCATGGCGCCGCCAAGCTGCTCTTTCGTGACGTCCTCGTGGGTGACCGTCTTGATGACGTCCGGACCCGTGATGAACATGTACGACGTCTTGTCGACCATGCAGATGAAGTCGGTGATGGCGGGCGAATACACCGCCCCGCCGGCGCAGGGGCCCAGGATCGCCGAGAGCTGGGGGATCACGCCGCTGCTGAGCGTGTTGCGCAGGAAGATGTCTGCGTAGCCCGCGAGGCTCTCCACGCCCTCCTGGATCCGGGCGCCACCGGAGTCGTTGAGCCCGATCACCGGCGCCCCCACGTCCACCGCGAGGTCCATGATCTTGCAGATCTTCTCTGCCATCGCGCTCGAGAGGCTCCCGCCGAAGACTGTGAAGTCCTGGGCGAAGACGAACACCGTGCGCCCGTCGATGGTCCCGTGGCCGGTGACCACGCCGTCTCCTGGGAACTTCTGGTCCTGCATCCCGAAGTCGGTGCAGCGGTGGGCCTTCAGCTTGTCGACCTCGACGAAGCTCTCGTGGTCCAAAAGGAGCGCGATGCGCTCCCGGGCCGTGAGTTTTCCGCCGTCGTGCTGCTTGGCGATGCGCGTGGCGCCGCCCCCTTCCTCGGCCTCTCGGTTCAGGCGGTCGAGACGTTCGAAGACGGCACTCGAATCACTGCGCACGGGCGAGATCTCCATACAGCGCGGCATAACGGGCCGCTGATCGATGCCACGAAAAGTCTTCCCGCATCGCGCGTTGGCGCATCGCGAGCAGGCGCTCGGGAGAGTAGAAGACATCGAGGAACGTGGCCACGGCCCGATCGAGGGCCTCGGCGGTGGGGTCGTCGAAGACGAAGCCGGTCTCGCCCGGCGAGATCGTGTCCACGAGCCCGCCGGTCGCTCGCACGATCGGCAGCGTGCCGTATCGGAGCGCGAAGAGCTGGGTGAGGCCACATGGCTCGTAACGAGACGGCATGAGCAGCGCGTCAGCGCCCGCGAGCACAAGGCGCGCGAGCCCCTCGTCGAACGCGATTCGCACACCGGCGCGCCCCGGAAAGCGGTGGCCGAGCTGGGTGAGGCCCTTCTCGAGCTCCGGGTCGCCAGTGCCCAGCGCCACCAGTCGAACCTGCCCGGCGTCGAGCCGCGCCCAGAGACCGGGGACGATGAGGTCCATGCCCTTCTGCGTGACGAGGCGGCTGACCACGGCCAGGATCGGCGTATCCGACGCCTCGAGGCCGAACGCCTCTGCCAGGGCCGCCTTGCAGGCTGCCTTGCCCCCCAGGTCGTCCGCGGAGAAAGCCGCGGGCAAGCGCGGGTCGGCCGGATCGTGTCGCTCGGTGGGGATCCCGTTCAGGATCCCGGTGAGGTCCGCCGCACGTGACCGCAGGACGCCGTCGAGGCCGTGACCGTAGCGGGCCGTCTGGATCTCGCCCGCGTAGGTGGGGCTCACTGTGGTGAGGCGATCAGCGAAGACGAGGCCGGCCTTGAGGAAGCTGAGCCAGCCCCAGAACTCGTACCCGTCGGGCCGAAAGTGCTCGCGCGGGAGCCCCAGCTCGTCGACGGTGTCCGGCGGGAACGTCCCGTGGTAGCCGAGGTTGTGGATGGTCTGGACCGTGCGAACCCAGCCGCCGTGTCGGGTGCGCGCGAGCAGCGGCAGGAGGCCCGTCTGCCAGTCGTGGCAGTGAAGCACGTCTGCATGGAGGCGCTGGCGTCGCATGATCTGAAACGCCGCTTCGGCGAGAACGGCGAAGCGCCACGCGTTGTCGGGGTAGTCCGCCGATGGGCGCGGTCCGTAGAGACCGGGTCGGCCGAAGGCGGGGTCGCACTTCACGAGGTAGACGGGCACCTCGTCCGACAGGCGCCCGAGGGCGAGCTCCGCCTTCACCTTGGTGGGCCCGACGACCACGTCGAAGGTGTCGCCCGTGAGCGTGTAGAGGTCTTTGCGGGTGTCGCCGTAGCACGGCGTGATCACGGAGGCTCGGACACCCGCCTGCGGTAGCGCAGCCGGCAGCGCGCCGGCGACGACCCCGAGGCCGCCGGTCTCGGCGAACGGGGCCACCTCCGACGCCACGTGCACGACGTGGAGCGGAGTTGCCGTGCCCGTGTCTTGTCCCATCGAGGCGCCTCCGGGGGCGGCACTGAGCCGCGCGCCGGACCTTACCCGAAGGCGACGGAGGCGCAACTAGACCGTGACCGAACGTTCCGGCGGCGAGGGGACGCTCCGGCGGCTGCCGTGGGGCCGCTGCGCGCGGGCGGGCCGAGGCCCACGCGGAGCTCAGGGGTCAGCGCAGCAGCGGAACCCGGTGGAGTAGTCGTGGTGCGCGGTGCTGTGTGCGGTGGTCTTGTAGAGGCATCCCTCCCCGTTGATGACGGTGTCCACGTAGAAGCCGCCGCGGAAGGTCCCGGCCGGGTCGGCCGTCCACTCGTGCAGGTTGCCCATGAGATCGTAGACATCCTCGGGGGTTACACACAGGGCATACTCGCCCGTCTCGCCCAGGCCGAAGGGCAGCTGATTCAGGCAAGGGTGATTCAGCTCGGACCAGATCCAGCTCGCCGACGTGCCGAAGTACTGTATCGCGGGGTGGCAGGGCCTGGCGTCATTGCAGCGACCGGGGACGCGCGCCGGACCGTACGGATAGCTCCAGCCATCGGGTCCCTGGCAGGCGCGGAGCCACTCAGTGTCTGTGCAGAGGCGCTTCCCCGCCGACTCACACGCCGCTCCGGCTGCGATGCCGGAGGTATAGCCCTGCGGAGTGACGCCGGGGGCGCTGACCGCGCGCGCGTTCGCCGGAGGCGGCGCGAAGGGCGTGAGCGGGGCGCCGTCGACGTTCGAGACCACCGCCGCCTCCCAGCGGTCGATGCAGAACGGCGCGGTGGCCGGGATCAGCGCCATTCCCGGCGGGCAGCCGCCCAGCCCCGGCGGCTCCACCGGGGGCATTGTGGGGACGGGGAGCTGAGCTGCGGTACACGACGAGGGACCACAGGGCGCCTCGGGAGCGACGTCCACCGACGCGATGTCAGCGACCACGGCGCCGTCGGGACCGAGTACGTCGCTTGGGCCGGCGCTGGTCTCCGGGCTCTCGGACGCGTCGGCGACGGCGGTCTCCGGGAGGGCAGGGGCGTCAGCGTCCTGCGCGTCGGCCGGGCTGGGAGCGTCGAGGAGGTCAAGCGTCAGCGCCGGAGACGTGTCTTGGGAGCTGGGCGCCGCGCGCGCGTCGGGGCGGTCGTCGCCGAGCTCCAAGCGGGTGTCGGCCGCGTCCGCGGGTCCGTGCAGCGCGTCGTCGCTCGGGGTGCCGGTGTCCAGAACGCCCAGCGTGGCCACGTAGAGATCGGGCTCGCCGGCGCACGCGACTGGCAGCACGAGCGCGAGGGCCGCGCAGGCGCGAGTAACGGCGTGCTGGGGCGTGGGGACCTTCAAGGTCGGGGCGCGGCGCCGCACCGTTCGAGGGCGACCACGCGCGGCGAGACGTCGCGCCGCCGCGCCTCGGACAAGACGTCGTGCGTCCGCGGTCCGATCGCCGAGAGCGCCGCTTGCACCGCATCGCGGTCACGTCCCTGCGCGACCATCACACCCTCGATGACGGCGCCGGCGTTCACGAGCCAGTCCGGGCACCAGAGGACGCCGGCCCGGTGGAGGGCTGCCGCGGTCTCGGGGCTCCGCAGCTGAACGTTGGCGGCGCCGCAAACGATCCCGGGTCCCAGCCGCGCTCTGGGATAGAGGGTGTGTCCCACGGCGCAGGGCGCGTGGAGGGCGGCAGGGTGCGCGAGCAGGGCCCGACCCGGGAGTCGCGTTGCAGGGACGCCCAGGTGGCGAGCGGCCTCGGCGCGGACGTCTGCCACGAACAGCCTCGCGCCCCGCGCGTGAAGCCCTGCGGCCACTCGAGCGCCCACGCCCCCGAGCCCCTGAACGGTCGCGACCGCGCCCTGGAGCGACTCGCCGCGAACCGCGAGCGCCGCGTCCACGCCGGCGAGAACACCTGCGGCGGTGGATGCGGACGGGTGGTTCACGGCAGAGTTGATGTGCGCGGTGGCGACCCGCACTGCCCCGAGCTCGGCCTCGCCGGTGCCCATGTCGGGACCTCCGAAGTACCGCCCCTCCAGCGCCGCGATCGCGTGCCCCAGCGCCTCATAGGCCGGCAGGACCTCTAGCTCAGGGTGGTCGAGCACCACGGCCTTGGCGCCACCGACGCCGAGCCCCGCCAGGGTCACCTTCCAGCTCATGGCCTCGGCCAGAGCCTGCGCCTCGGCCTGAGCAGCCGCCGGAGTGGGGTAGGCGTGACGGCGGATCCCTCCGAAGCAGGGGCCCTCCCCGTGCAGCGCGATGAACGCGTGGAGCCCCGAGGCGGCGTGACGCACCTCGAACACGGCGCCGCGGCGGGGCACCGGGCCTTGAAGTCCCTCGCCGCCAAACGATAGTTGCGTCAGCCGGACGTCGCTCGCGTTCACCACGGGGCGCCGGGCTCAGCCGCCGGCCAGGAGCCGGCGCATCGCTCGCGCCATGGCGGCCACGTCGTCAGCCCCCGCCTGCTCACGGATCGAGTGCATCGAGAGCATCGCGCAGCCGACGTCCACCGTGCGCACGGCGAGGCCCGCCGCGGCGATGCTGCCGATGGTGCTCCCGCACGGCAGGTCCGAGCGGACCACGTAATCCTGAGTTGCGACGCCCTCGTCGGCGCATGCTGCCCGGAAGCGCGCGGCGGTCTCGGCGTCCGTGGCGTAGCTGAGGTTGACGTTGGTCTTGATGACCGGGCCGCCTCCCAGCATGGGTTTGTGGTGCGGCTCGTGGCGGTCGGCGTAGTTCGGGTGCACGCCATGGGCCATATCGGCAGACACCAGGAAGCTGCGCGCCAGGGCGCGGCGGAGCGGCCCCTCGGCCAGCGCCTCGAGGAGGTGCCCGAGGAGCGCCGACTCCGCGCCGCGCTCCGAGCCGGAGCCACACTCCTCGTGGTCGAAGAGCGCCATGACCGCGGTGCTGGCGGGCCTCTGGCCGGCGGCGACCGCGATGAGCGCCTCGAGGGCGGTGTAGCAGGACGCCTGGTTGTCGAGGCGGGGCGCGAAGATGAACTCGTCGTTGAGCCCGCCGAGGGTCGCCGGCTGGAGGTCGTGGAGGCCCAGGTCGAAGCCGAGGAGCGCCTTGGGATCGATGTGGAGCGCCGACGCCACCAGGGTCTCGACCGGGACGGCGGACCCGAGCGCGACGATTGGCGGGAGGTGCGTCTGCTTGTTCAGCACGAGGCCCTTGGTGTTGACCTCGCGATCGAGGTGAATCGCGAGGTTGGCGACCCGGGCGAGCGGGCGGTCGATTCGGACGAGCCGCGTCTCGAGGCCGCGATCGCCTCGAACCACCACTCGGCCCGAGATCCCGAGGTCACGGTCGGTCCACGTATGGAGTAGGACGCCGCCGTAGGTCTCCACCCCGAGGAGCGCGTAACCCTCCTTGGCGAAGGCGGGGCTCGGCTTGAGCCGCAGGTTGGGTGAGTCCGTGTGCGCGCCCACGAGGCGAAAACCGGCCGAGGCGGGGGCATCGGTGCCGCGCACCCAGGCGTGCACGGTGCCGCTGCGGCATAGGAAGCCGCGCTCCGGCAGCGGTCCTTCGGCGTCATCGGGTGTCTCGGAGAAGCCGGCCTGCAAGAGGCGGCGCGTGACCTCCGCCACACAGTGAAACGGGCTGGGGGAGGCGTTGATGAAGTCGACGAGGCCGCGGGCGTTCATGAGCCCGGCTTTTACCTCAGGGGACCTCGCGGCTCCAGCGCCGCGCTGCCGGGGCGCTGTGCCCCCGGCAGCTCACATCACCCACGCCTGGGCGCGCATCCGGCTGTCGCAGCCCACGACCCCGCCATCGTCGAGCGCGGTCCAGACGTTGTCGCCCTGAAGCGGCTCGGAGCTGAGGATGAAGTGGGAGACGAAGCCCTGGGGAGAGGGCACCTCGCACTCCGTCCGAAAGCTCGGGCAGGTGTCGCGCTCGGGGCAGCGGCGCTTATGGGTGGAGAGGTGCAGCTCCTTCCCGAAACGCGACGCCACGAGGTTCTGACCGTCGGAGAGCAGCACGGTGAGCAGCGGTGTGGCGAGCCCGTGTCGCGCGCTCACCGAGAGCACGGTGGAGAGGGCCGTGCGGAGGCTGTCGACGATGAGCGTGGAGGTGATCCCCGGGCGGTGCAGATCCTCGGCGCGCGCGATCTCGGTGAGCACGAGGTAGAAGAGCACCTCCGAGTCGGTGTCGCCCAACACATAGCGGCGCAGCGCGGGCGCGACCTGGCCCAGGAGCTCCGCCCGGATCTCCGAGAAGCCGGGGATGTCTCCATTGTGGGCGAAGACCCAGCGACCGTGCTGGAACGGGTGGCTGTTCAGGATCGACAGCTCGCCGACCGTGGCGCGCCGCACGTGTGCGATGACCAGCTCGCTCGTGACGATGCCGCTCACGTGCTGAAAGAGCCGGTCGCCACAGGCTGCCGAGGCCGACTTCACCACGTGCGGGATGCCCGCAACGTAGTAGGCCACGCCCCAGCCATCGGGGTGGCGCTGCGCCTGGACCCCGAGCGCGTTCTCGGCGCGAGTGAGGCTCGTGTGGACGCGGCTCTGGATGATCGACCGAAAGCCGAAGAGGCGACACATGTGACAAGCCTCCGCCCGCGGCGCAGTGGAGGCAAGTTCGTGCACATCCTGGCCTCGCGTCGCCGGCCCACGAAGGGCTCCCCGCTCCGCGCGAGAGGAAACAAGTTCATGGCCGGCGTTCGTGGGTGGTAGCGTCTCGCGCCGATGCACGCCTTCCTCTGCGCCCCTGGTTTCGAGTCAGTGCTCGCGGACGAGCTCGGTGGACGGGTCCTCGTGCCCGGCGTGGTCACCACGCCCGCGGCCGACGGGCCACGCGATCCGGTCTATGGGAGGCAGGTGCTCCCCAACGCGCGGCGAATCTCGGGAGAGAGCATCCGCGGCCTCGCCCGCGACGCGTTGGACGCGGTCTGGCCGGCGCTCAAGGCCCAGATGACGTGGCGTCTCGACGTGATCACCAGCGATGCCCCCGCAGAGTCGGCGCCGGGTGAGCTGGCCCGTCGCGCCAGCCTCCTCGACGGCGTACTCCGGGAGGAGGTCCGCGGGCGCCGCACTGGCCTCTTCAAGGTGCTGGGCGACTCGCCCTCATCGGCGCGGCTGCAGGTGCTCCTCACTCACCGCGATCAGGCCCTGG
>SXOO01000021.1 GCA_005776725.1 Pseudomonadota bacterium
GCACGCCCGAGCCCAACGACGCGCGTAACCTGTACGGCCCCGACGCCTTCTCGGCGTTCGCCAACGCCGGCTTCTTCACCTGGAGCCCTCTCGCCGACCCGAACGCGCTGCACCTCCACATCTCGGGCAAGGGCGTCCGCTCGGATCGATTGAGCTCGCTCGACGAGCTGGTGTTCCTGGCGCACACCGCGGCGCTCACGGGCGCCCTCCGGGTGACGCCCGAGCTCACCGGCCAGGGGCTCCGCGTCACGCTGGGAGACGCCCTGGTCTCCGGACACACCACCCTCGACGGGGCGCTCTTGTCTGCTGGCGCGGTCACCAGCGCCGCCGGCGACCTCACGATCACCGGCGGCATGGACGTCGTCGGAGACACCCGCTTCGGGGGCGGCCTCTCCGTCGCGACAGGGCTAACCGCCGGCGGCGGGTGGAACCTCGCCGGGGACCTCGTGATCACCGGCGCCCTCGAGCTCGACGGGAACCTCGTGATCGGCTCCGGCGGAGCGCAGATCGCGGAGGACGCGGCCACCGGCGGGGTGGCCATCGCGCTGGACACGGACGTGGGCGGCGACCTCGTGGTCCACGGTACGACCACCTTCAAGGCCTTCGCCCAGCTCGAGGCGGGCTCGAGCAGCGTCGGCGCGCAGGCCGACGCGCGATATGTCTCGGCCGGCGACACCCGCGCTGTCACCCTCGGCGGTGTCACCACGCTAGCCGGCGCAGTCACCGTAGGCACGGGCCTCAACCTCGCCAGCCAGGAGGTCGCGGGCCTCGAGCTGCCGACCGCGGTTGGGGCGCTGCCGCTATGCGACGCCGCGAACCAGGGCGCGTTCGTGGTCAACGGCCCCAGCGTGGAGTTCTGCATCGACGGGACCTGGCGGCGGGCGGTCGCCGCGGCCTGCGGCGACGGCCGCGTTACGGGCAAAGAGACCTGCGACGACAAGAACAAGACCGCCGGCGACGGCTGCTCGGACACGTGCCTGGTCGAGGTGGGTTACGAGTGCCTGGTCGCCGCCACGCCCTGCACTCGCCAGTGCGGCAATGGCAAGGTCGACGGCCTCGGCGAGACCTGTGACGACCTGAACGTTGTAGGCGGGGATGGGTGTGACTCGCTCTGCCACAAGGAGCCGTCCTGGGCGTGTAGCGGGACCCCGAGTATCTGTACATTCTCTCCGGTCTGCGGTGACGGGCACCGCGCGGACTCCCCCATCGTCCGCGACACCGTGTTTGGCGGCAACCACACCCAAGCCACGACCTTCGGTACCCAGAGACTGCCGGTGTGTCCAGGCACCAACCAGCCCTGCGCCAGTGTCTATGAGAACAACACGGCTTTCGTGTTCACCATGAACTTCGGAGCGCAGGGTGGCGACGCTTTGCTTCTGGACATGCGAGACAACAACTACTCGGACGACCTGTGGGTGATCGAGCTGCGCCGCACTGATCCTGGAGATCCGCTGAAGCCCGTGGGTCAGCTGATCACCTGGGTGGACGTCCCGTTCCAAGGCGGCAACGGCGCGCCCTTCCAGATGCGCCTGCGCTTCGGCACCACCCTCACTGGCGTCCACAACCTCACCCTGTTCTTCCATCGCCAGGCGCACGGCGCTCTGTGGCTGGATCGGGTTCGGGCGGTGCAGCAGGAAGGCCGCTTCGAGGAGTGTGACGACGGCAATCCCAGCTACGGGGACGGCTGCGGCGGCACCTGCTATATCGACCGCCGCTACCGCTGCTCACAGGGCGCCGGCCCCAGCGTCTGCACACCCACCAACGCGACCTGTGGTGACGGACAGGTCCCGAGCTATCCGCCGGGCCCCTGTGACATCTGGGACCCCCTGATGAGCCCCACGAACTACTACAACTACGGTGATTCCTTCGGTGTCACGAATACGGGCAGCTTCGTTGCCACCTACAACACCATCGGGGCTTATTGGGGCTGGTACGCGCCGAACCTCCTGCCGTACGAGCAGAGGACGAACGCGCTTCGCCTCGTTCTGGACGGGGGCACTGACTTCAGCGGTGACCTGGAGATCCACCTGAACTCCCACTCCGGTCCGCTCTTGGCGCGGACGACGATCCGCCCGCCGCGGTACACGGGCGGCAACTGGAACCCGGCCTTCACCGCCTATGTGGAAGTTCAGCTCGACGTTCCGATCCTGATAGCTCCAAACTCAGGCGTGAATATCTACTTCAAAGTCGCGTCCGGGTCCGGCTCGCTCGTAATGCACAGTGTACGTCGAATGGGGTGCAACAAACTGGAAGAGTGCGACGACGGCCAGAACGCCGCACCACCGAACAACGGGTACAATTGCACCCCATGGTGCGAGCGCAACCCGGGCTACTTCTGCTTCGACGGCATCAACAACGCAGTCTACTGCAGGATTTGATCATGAATCGAACACTGCCCATCATGCTCGCGCTGCTCTCCCTCTCGCCTCGTCCGGCAACGGCGGACCAGCGGGTCTGTGCGCCTGGCGAGGCGTGGCCCTGCGGCCTACAAATCGAAGAGGTAGGGCTCTCGGAGGTGCCCTCGGTGTTCCACCTCCAGGCGCGCATCTCGCAGGCCCAGCTGCCCGTCGGTGAGGGGCTCTTCGGGAAGGTCTTCGTCCAGGTGAAGCAGGGCAACACGGCGCTCTGCACACAGGCGTTCACCGACGTCCGCGTTACGGCCGGGGTGATGAACCTCGAGATCGGGCCGGGTCTCAGCTGCAACATGAGCCAAGTGTTCAGCGAGAACACGGGCCTCTCGCTGCACGTCTGCCCCGGCACCCTGGCGACCTGCCTGCCGGCGATCCCGATCGCCTCTGCCGGCTACGTCGTGAAGGCGTCCTTCGCGTCGAAGGCCGACCGCGCCTGGCGGGTTGAGCACGTCGCCCAGGCCACGTACGCGCACCGCGTCGCGGTGGACGGGGCCGTCCACGACCGAAAGACCATCGGCACGGGGTACTTCGAGTTCACCACCCCGACGCCCTCCGAAGCGCAGGGCGTCTACCCCGGGGCCGCGTTCGACGCCTACCGGAACGGCGGCTTCATCCGCTGGACGCCCACGCGCAACCGCGGCGCTCGCAGCCTTCACCTGGCGGCGCGCGCATACAAGGGCGCGCTGAGCCCGCTCGAGTCGTTGACCCTGGCCGCCAGCGAGACCCGGATCACGGGTCGCGTCACGGTCCGCCCACCCGCGGGCGTCAACCCGGGGCTCGAGGTCACCGCAGCGGGCCTCCACGTCGCTGGCCACACCGAGCTCGGCGGCCTCCTCACCACCAGCCGCGAGCTGTCCGTCGGTTCGGGAGGCGTCGCGATCGCCGCCGGCGCCCTGCTCCTCACGGGCGACGCTTCTAGCACCGGCGATGTCACGGCCGCCGGCGCGATCTCCGTGTCCGCCGGCGGGCTCCACGGTGGCGCCGACAGCGTCGTCTCCGGCGCCCTCACGGTCCCCGGCGGGATCCTGTCGACGTCGGGAGGGCTCTCCGTCGCCGGCGACGCGGTCTTCGGCGGCGCCCTCACGGCCGTCGGCGCTTCGTCGATCGGCAGCACGCTCGACGTCGCGGGCTCCGTGACCTTCAAGGGTCCGGTGATCTTCGAGGTCGGACACTCCGAGCCCGACGTCGGCCCCGACGCCCGCTACGTCGTCGCTACCGGCGAGTCCCGCGACCTCAGCTTCGGCGGTCTCGTGACCACGGCCTCGTCCCTGGCGCTCAACGCCGACCTGCAGCTCGGTGGCGCCACCATCTCGGGATGGCGAGTCCCCACGGACGCTGCGCCGCCGGCCTGCCTCCCCACGCTCAACGGCCGCGTCCACCTCTCCACCGACAACGCCACCGTCCAGGTCTGCGCGCAGGGCGAGTACCGGCCGCTCACCTACCGCGTCTGCGGTGACGGGCTCCAGGTGCCCGGCGAAGCGTGTGACGACGGCAACCCCACCTCTGGCGACGGCTGTAGCCCCACCTGCGAGCAGGAGTGATTATGCGCCTTCTCCTCCCCCTCCTCGTCGCAGCGGGCTCCGCCAGCGCCACGGTGCCGTGTATCGGCAGCGGCTCGGGCGCGTGCCACTACGGCATCGAGTCGCTCCAGCTCCAGCGCGGCCCGGCGGTGTTTCGCTTCAGCGCGCGGGTCTCCGCGGCCAAGCTCCCGAACGGCTCCGGCGTGTTCAAAGAGGTCCTCGTGAACCTCCTGAGCGGCACGGAGATCTTGTGTAAGGAGTCGCTCCCGAAGGTCGAGGTCACGGACGGCGTGCTCAACCTCGAGATCGGCCGCGGCATGTCGTGTGCCCTCGAGGAGGTCATCGCCGAGAACAGCGAGCTGGCCTTCCAGGTGTGCCTCGGCGGTCCCGGCGCCTGCCTCGCCCCAGTGCGACTCGGCGCCGTCCCCTACGCCGTGAAGGCAACCTACGCGGCCGAGGCCGTCGACGCCGGCCGCGCCCAGGAGGCCGCGCGCGCCGAGTGGGCCCATCGCCTCACGGCGGACGCAGAGCTCACGCAGCGCACCACGCTCGGCAACGGCTACTTCGACTTCCACACCCACGCGGTCGCCGACGCGCTCGCGCTGTACGACGCCGCCGAGTACGCGCCCTACGCCAAGAGCGGCTTCGTTCAGTGGACCCCCACTGTGACCGGCTCGAACACCCTGCACGTCGCTGCCGGGGTCCCCCACGGCCCCCTGACCTCCCTCGATGCTCTACACGTGGCCGCGAAGCGCATCACGGCCCGAGGCGATCTCTTCGTCTCGCCGGCCTCCCCGGGACTGAGCCTCGACGTCGCCGGCGCCGCCCTCGTAGTCGGCGACTCGAGCACGGGCAGCCTCGACGTCGCGGCGGCCATCACGGTCGGCAGCGGCGGGCTCCACATCGCGGCGGGGGGGCTCACGGTAAGCCTCGGCGGCACGCTCGGGGGCGCCTTCGCCGCGGGCGGACGCCTCACCAACTCCGCAGGAGGCGCGACCGTCACGGGCGACTCGAGCCTCGACGGCGGGCTCACCACGGGCGGCGCCCTCCTGATCTCCGGTGGCTCCTTGGCGTTCCCCGAGGCGTCGTCCATCTCCGGGGCCGCTACGATCGCGACCCAGCTCACCGTGCAGGGTGATCTCGTGGTCACGGGCACCGCCAGGATCCTCGGGCTCGCCACCTTCGAGCAGGGCTTCACCACGGCAAACGCCGCAGACCTCCGGTATGTGCAGTACGCCGGCGACAGCCGAGCCCTCACGCTGGCTGGCGGGGTGACCTTCGCCGGTGGCCTCGCGCTCGGGGCGCCCGCCAGCCTGAGCGGGGCGCTCGTAGATGGTCGGCTCGAGCAGGCCGCGGCGCCGCCGGTCACATGCGACGCGGCGCACTCCGGCTATCTGTACCTCGACACGACCACCAAAGAGGTGACGGTCTGCTCCGACGCAGCCTGGAAGCCCATCGCCACCACAGTCTGCGGGGACGGCCTCGTTCAGCTCGGCGAAGATTGTGACGACTCCGCCCGAATCGACGGCGACGGCTGCGCGGCGACGTGCACAGTCGAGGCCGGCTACACCTGCACCCAGGAGCCCAGCGAATGTACGCAGTGACATCCCGAGGCCTTCTCGTGCTCTCCCTCCTCGCGTGCCAGACCGGGCACGACGTCTCCGGGACAGGCCCGGCGGAGACGCCGGCTCCGGTCGTCTCCACCGAGACGGTCGCACGTCGGACGGTGTCGCTCACAGACACGCACGCCGTGGTCGACCTCGAGTATCGCCGCCGGCCGGAGCAGCCCGGACCCCGAGTGGCCGAGCTGCAGCTCGCGCTCACGGGCGTCGAGCTCCAGGCAGCCAAGGCCGGAGACAGCGCGAGTCGCGCCGGGAAGCAGCTGGTGGCGCAGCCGTCAGACGGTCGCCTCCGCCTCGTGCTCTATGGCACCGGGAGTCTCGAGCGCCTCGACAGTGGCACGTTGGCGCAGCTCACCCTCCGGCGCACGGGCCCGGTCGGCCGCCTCGAGCTCTTGTCGGACGACCCGGTCTTCGCCCCAAGCGAAGCCAACGACGGCGTGCTGCTGGGCGCGCCGCTCACCCTCGGGAGCGCGCCATGAACGCCGCGACACGCTTCGTTCTCACCCTGGTCGCGCTGCTCTCCTCCGCGGCGTTCGCAGCGGAGCCCAACGGCGCCGACCCGAACGCCTGCACGAACCCCGGAGGCCAGGGCGAGCCGTGTACGAACGCGGCGAGCTGCGAGCTCAACGCCTACGCCACGGCGTGCCTCGAGCACGAGCCCGGGGTCGCGTCCAGCCGTCGCTGTGAGATCCCCTGCCAGCGCACCGAGAACGGCAATACCACCATGGACCGCGCGGCTTGCGCGACGGGTGAGGTGTGCGTGGAGGGCAAGGCTCTCCCGGGGCAGAAGGCCTTCTGGTGCAAACCGGCGAAATACCGCATGACCCTCGACTTGCTCGACAAGTGCATCGCGCATTACCTCGGCGGTCTGCAGCCGGCGTTCTCCGACAACGCCTGCTCCCTCGAGTCCAACCTCAACCGCTTCCTCGATCAGGACAGCGATGGCTCGTTCTCGATCTACGACATGGATCTGTGCGTGCTGGCATTCCTCGAGCAGCCCGGCTGTGATCTCGAGGCCGGGACGTGCGACGCGGACGACCTCATCCCCTGCGCAGCAGACGCGGACTGCGGCGATGGGCTCTACTGCGACCCCGCACGCCACACGTGTCAGCGCGATTGCGGCGTTGTGGCGTCGCGTGAACCGTCCATCGACGCACTGGACGTAGAGTGCTCCGGCGCGCTCAAGGTGTGCGACTACAGCCGCGGCCGGTGCACGGGGGTCGACGTCACCACCACGACGTGCGCCACCGACTCGAAGTGTCCTTCCGGGGCGTATTGCCTCCTCGGCCTGTGCGCCCCCCGGTGTTATCGCAGCGTCGACTGCCCGGGGAGCGACTGGTACTGCGACGTGAACAACCACTGTCGCGCCTTGCCCAGCCCTGACGCGGACCAGGGCTTCGTGTTCGACCCGAAGGGGTACGCGATCCGCTTCTCGCGCGAAGGGTTGGCGCTCACGGACGTGCAGACCGCCGACAGCTCCCCCATGGTGATCATGGACCTCCTGTCGAAGAAGCAGGTGATCGGCAATCCGGCCGTCGGCTTCGGTTATCGCCTGGAGATCACCTACAACGTGAAGCAAGACGCGAAGTGCCTCGCCCCGTTCACGGACTGCGCCCAGGCCGCCAAACCCGCAGAATGTGAGGCCCTGCAGAAAGACTGCCTCATCGACCCGACCGAGCAGTGGATTCGCGCGCTCACGC
>SXOO01000160.1 GCA_005776725.1 Pseudomonadota bacterium
GCCCGGTGACAGCTGCTAGGCTGCGCGCCCCGGAGGTTCCCCGCCCGTGACGATTCACCGCCCCCGCTACGGCCGCAAGCTCGACGACTTCATCCGCGGCGACGTCTACGACCACCCGTGGGAGCTCACCGTCGACGGCGGGACGCTGGCGCTCTGGCAGGCGAGCTTCCTCGACGCGAACCCGCTCTACAGCTCAGACCCCTACGCGCACGCCATCGGGTTCAAGGGGCGCGTGGTCCCCCACTCGCTCGTCCTCAACCTCGGCCTCAGCTTCTCCGTCCACGACGTGAGCCAGCAGGCGATCGCGCACCTCGCCTACATCGACGTGCGTTACCCGCGCCCGCTGTACGTCGGCGACACCTTCCGCGCGTTCAGCCGGGTGATCGGCACCAAGGTCGGCTCGGACCCCTCGCGCGGGACGGTCCACGTACAGACCGTGGGCGTGAACCAGCACGGCGATGCGGTCCTGGTCTTCGAGCGCAAGGCCCTCATCCGTGGGGGAGAGGTGACCGGCCGTCCCTCCACCCGCGTGCGGGGCTGGGGAGAGCTCGAGGAGCAGCGCTTCACGAAGGTGGCGCACGCGCCGTCTGTGGCCGTCACGGGGGCCGCAGCCGCGGGGACCGTGGGACAGCCCTTCTTCTTCGAGGACTTCGTCCCCGGGGACGTGTTCCTCCACGACGCGGGGCGGACCGTGGGCGAGTCCGAGCACATGATGTTGTCGTGCCTCGTTCGCAACTCCCACCCGCTGCACTGGGACAATGGCTACTGCCTCGAGAACTCCTTCAAGAAGGAGCGCATCGTCTACGGGGGCCTCGTGCTCTCGTGGGTGCTGGCGGCGGCAAGCTGGGACACCGGCGGTAACACGATCTGGGAGCTCGGCCTCGATGACGGCGCCCACCCCTCGCCCGTGCTGGCGGGCGACACGCTGTACGCCGCCACCCAGGTGGTCAAAGTCCAGCGCACCGGGCCCTATACGGGCGAGGTCGTGTTCCGTACGGTGGGCGTGAGCAACGTGCACCCTGAGGCGCTCGTCGCCGCGGGGCGCGACTTGTTCACCCCGGAGCGGGCCAAGGGCGAAGGCGCTGACAAGGTGAAGGAGAAGGTGGTCGAGATCACCCGCTCCGCGCTGGTACGAACACGAGGAGAGCGTTGATGGGCATTCGTTCACTGATCAAAGGCGGCTTGAAGTTCGGCATCGGCGCCGCCCGGTTCGCAGGCCAGGAGCTCCGCGAGCGCCTGGGCAAGAAGCAAGAGCCCAACGCCAACATGCCGCACAACCCCGAGCCGCCGGAGCAGGCGGGACTCGAACACCAGCTCGAGGAAGAAGCCATGCGCCCCGTTGCCGCCCTGGACGTCAAGGATCTCAAGGTTGAGCTCGACTCCGCCAATCCACCGCTGCTGCTCGACTGCCGGGAGCTCCACGAGTGGGAGGCCGGCTATATCCGAGGCTGCCTCCACGTGCCCATGAACTCGATCCCCGAGCGGCTGGCCGAGCTCGACCCGTCGCGGCGCACGATCGTGTATTGCCTGCACGGGATCCGCAGCGCGCAGGTCGCTTCCTGGCTTCAGACGGCCCAGGGCTTCCGGGACGTGGCGTCCCTCGATGGGGGCATCGTGTCCTGGTACTCCGAGTTCAATCAGGAGCGCATCGTGGTGAGGCGGTCCGAAGAGAAGTGAGACCCCGGTCGCAGCGGCTGCGAGCTCTGCAGACGCGCTGCTCGACCCGAGCCCCGCACCTCGTGGAGCTTTCATGAACCTGGTCAACTATCGCCTCGAAGGCGCCGTCGCCCACATCACCATGGACGACGGCAAGGTCAACGTGCTCTCCAGCGCCATGCTGGCCGCCTTGGGCGCGGCCCTCGACCGCGCCGAGTCCGACGGCGCGGGCGCCGTCTTGCTCGCCGGTCGTGAGAAGGCCTTCTCCGCGGGCTTCGACCTCACCGAGCTCATGGCCGGCGGCGCGTCCACCAGCGGGCTCCTCCGCGCGGGCTTCGAGATCTCCTCCCGGCTCCTGGCGTTCCCCGCCCCGGTCGTGGCCGCGTGCCGCGGTCACGCGATCGCCATGGGCTTCTTCGTGCTCCAGTCGGTGGACTATCGCCTCGCCGCTCGGGGCGTGCCCGGCAAGCTCGTGGCCAACGAGGTGGCCAACGGCCTCATCGTCCCGCGCGCTGCGCTCGAGATCTGCCGCGCGCGGCTGGCGCCCAGCCACTTCGGGCGCGTGACCCTGCTCTCCGAGGTGTACTCCGTCGAGAACGCCGTGGAAGCCGGGATCGTCGATCGCGTGGTCTCGAACGAAGAGCTCGACGGCGCCGCGTCGGTCCTGGCGAATCAGCTCGCGCTCCTCAACCGACCCGCCCACGCCGAGACCAAGCGTCGGGCCCGCGCAGACCTGCTGGCGCGGCTCGCCGAGGGGATCGAGCTCGACCTCGCGGACTTCGTGCTGCGCGCGAAGTAGGCGCTCGAGGAAGCGGCCCGCACCCCGAATCCCAGGCTCAGCCGCTCCGCGCCGTGTCCGACGGGAGGGGCAGGGTGGTCTCCCCCATCAGCCAGAAGTCGATGGCCCGCGCGGCTGCGCGGCCCTCGGCAATGCCCCACACCACCAGCGACTGCCCGCGGCGCGCGTCACCCGCCGCGAACACACCGGGGACCGCCGTCTCGAAGGCTCCGGCCCCCGCGCCCATCGGAGCAGGAATTCGTCCGCCCCGCAGGGCGAGGCCCAGCGCGTCCGCCGACGAACGCTCGGCGCCCGTGAAGCCGAGCGCGAGGAGGACGAGGTCCGCCTCGAGGCTGCGCTCACTCCCGGGGATCCGCTCGAAGCCGCGGCCCGCGCGCGCCACCGACACCACCTCCACGCCGGTGACTTGCCCGGCGGTCTCGACGAAGCCGGTGGTCATCACGCCGAAGGCGCGCGGGTCTTGGCCGTACCTGGCCGCGGCCTCGTCGTGGCCGTAGTCGGACCGAAAGATACGCGGCCACTCGGGCCAGGGGTTGTCCGCCGCGCGGCCCCCCGGGGGGCGCTCCATGAGCTCGAGGTTGGTCACCGACCGCGCCCCTTGCCGTACCGCCGTGGCGACGCAGTCCGTGCCTGTGTCGCCGCCGCCGATCACCAGGATGCGGCGCCCTCGGGCGTCGAGTGGCGCCGGGACCGGCCCGTCTCCGAGTGCGGCGCGCGTGGCGGCCTCGAGATACGGCATGGCCAGCCCGATGCCTGCGGCCCCGCGGCCGGGCAGGTCATCGAGGTCGCGCGCCACCCCTGCGCCGATCGCCAGCAGCACCGCGTTGTGGTCGCGCCGGAGCGCCTGAGCCGACTCGGGCGTGGCCAGCGGGTCGGTGCGCGTGACGAAGCGGACCCCCTCGGCGCGCAGCTGGTTGATGCGGCGCTCCACGAGGCGCTTCTCCAGCTTCATGTTGGGGATCCCGTACATCAGGAGGCCACCGAGGCGGTCGGCGCGCTCGAAGACGGTGACCACGTGCCCTGCGCGCGCCAGCTGCTGCGCGGCGGCGAGGCCGGTGGGCCCCGAGCCCACGATCGCCACCTTGAAGCCCGTCTTGCGCAGGGCAGGGTCTGGGCGGATCCAGCCCATCTCGAAGCCCCGATCCACGATCGCCACCTCGATGGCCTTGATCGTCACCGGCTTCGGCACCCCGCCGGGCGGCGCGATGCCCAACGTGCACGCCCCATCGCAGGGCGCGGGGCACACGCGGCC
>SXOO01000161.1 GCA_005776725.1 Pseudomonadota bacterium
CGCCTGGGCAAGGCTGTGGTCTCAGAGCGTTACGGCAACCTGTTCGACATGTACCAGCGCATCACCGACGAGTCGCCCTACGAAGTGCCGATGCGCATCTACCCGGCCGTCCACTACACGATGGGCGGCCTCTGGGTGGACTACAACCTCATGAGCACGATCCCTGGCCTGCACGTGCTCGGAGAGGCCAACTTCTCCGACCACGGCGCCAATCGGCTCGGGGCCAGCGCGCTCATGCAGGGGCTCGCCGACGGCTACTTCGTCATCCCGTACACCATCGGCCACTACCTCGCGAGCAACACCTTCCCGAAGGTCGATGCCTCGCACCCCGCCGTGAAGGCGGCGGAGGAGGAGGTGAAGGCCCGCATGAACCGGCTCATCGAGGTGAAGGGGAAGACCTCACCCGACGTCTTCCACCGTCGCCTCGGCAAGATCATGTGGGACTACTGCGGCATGGGGCGGACGAAGGGCGGCCTCGAGATCGCCCTCGCCGAGATCCCGAAGCTGCGCGACGAGTTCTGGAAGGACGTCTTCGTGCCACAGACCGGGGACGTGCTGAACCAGACGCTGGAGAAGGCCGGACGCGTCGCCGACTTCCTCGAGTTCGCCGAGCTCATGTGCATCGACGCGCTCGACCGCGACGAGTCTTGCGGAGGCCACTTTCGGGAGGAGCACCAAGACGCCGAGGGCGAGTGTCTCCGCAACGACGAGAAGTACAGCTACGTGGCTGCGTGGGAGTTCAAGGGCGTCGGTGAGCGCCCGGCGCTCCACAAAGAGGCGCTCTCCTTCGAGCACTGCAAACCCACGATCCGCAGCTACAAGTAGGGCGAGGAGCGCAACATGAGCAGCATGGACATCACCCTCGAGGTCTGGCGCCAGGACGGTCCCAATACGCCTGGACGCTTCGAGACCATCGAGGCCAAGGGCATCAGCGAGCACGCGTCGTTTCTCGAGATGCTCGACGTCGTGAACGACCGGCTCCTCGCCGAGGGAAAGCGCCCGATCTCCTTCGACCACGACTGCCGGGAGGGGATCTGCGGCATGTGCGGCGTGATGATCAACGGCGAGGCGCATGGCCCCGTCCGCGGCACCACGACCTGCCAGCTGCACATGCGTGAGTTCAGCATGCGCGGCGTGAAGCACATCGTGATCGAGCCGTGGCGCGCGGCTGCTTTTCCGGTGGTGCAGGATCTCGTGGTGGACCGGAGCGCCTTCGACCGCGTGATCGAGGCCGGCGGCTACATCTCCGTGAAGACGGGGCAGGCGCCCGACGCCCACGCGATGCTGGTGAAGAAGAATGACGCCGACCGCGCGTTCCAGGCCGCGACGTGTATCGGCTGCGGCGCGTGCGTGGCCTCCTGCCCCAACGGCTCAGCGGCGCTCTTCGTGGGCGCCAAGATCACCCATCTGGGCCTGCTCCCCCAGGGGCAGCCGGAGCGTGATGCGCGCGTGCAGTCCATGGTGGCGCAGATGGACGCCGAGGGCTTCGGCGCTTGCACCTCCCACCAGGAGTGCGAGGCCACGTGCCCGAAGGGCATCCCCATCTCCGTGATCGCGCGGATGAACGCCGACTTCCGGCGCGCGCTCGCCTGAGGGCTTCGCGGGCCGTCCTCGCCCGCCGCCGGGCTATACCCGCGGCTCTACTGGCAGAAACAGTCGGTTGGCAGGCGGGCGCTGGTGTCCTTGCAGGTGGCGGAGGCCACTTCACACAGATCGGCGGCCCGCGGGACGTTGGCGTTCGCCTTCGCGATGCCGCAGATACGCGTGGCGAGACCGCAGATCGACGTGTGGTGGCTGCAGAGCGCCTGGCACCGGTCGCCCATGACGCCGAGGTCTCCGTCGAAGCGATAGAGCCGCTCCAGCTGCTCCTTCCGCAGCGCCTCCACGGTCACGCTGACCGGCTCGGGATCGTGAGCGGGCGACTCGGAGGGGGTGCTGACGTGGGCGGCAGCGCAACCCCCGAGGAGCAAGAGCGCGAGTAGACGTCTTGGGGAGCGGACTCTCATGGGGCCTCGAGGGCGGCGTCGTAGTGCGCCTTGTGGATGCGGAGCGCCTCGGTGTAGGCCTCGGCGGCGGGGAGAGCTTGGCCTGTCGCCTCGAGGACCATGCCCCGCAGCGCGTACAGGTTGGCAGCGAAGACGCTGTCTCGTGGGCCCGCGGCGAGCCCGGCGTCGCAAGAGGCCAGGGCAGCCGCCGGGTCGCGGCGCGCGAAGTGCACCGTGCCCCGAGCGAAGTGAAGGTCTTGAGTGAGTAGCCGAGCTTCGAGGCGCTCCGGAGCGGGCAGGGCCAGGGCGCGCGAGAGGTCGCCCTCGGCGGTGGCGAGGTCCTGATCCTGGACGGCCCGGTCCGCGGAGGCGCGGAGCGCTGTGATCGCGCGCGTCCACGCGGCCGCGGCGCTCTCCTCCCGCCCGGGAGGCGCTTCGCACGCCGTCACCACCAACAGGAGCGCGAGCGACGCGATGGAGAGCAGCCCGCGCCTCATGGGAGGGCCGCCAGGGCGGGCTTGCCGGCATCGGCAGGGCGCATGAGGCGAGCCACCAACGGCACGCGCGCCCGAGCCGCGAGGCGGTGGAGCGCATCGAGGCGCTTGCCGATCGGCTCGCGGGCCGACAACGCTGCTACGGCGGCGGCGTGATCGGCGGGACCCGCGCCCGCCGGGAGCTCGGTCTCCTGCGGCCAGAGGAAGAACACCAGCACGGCCGCCGCGGCGAGCAGCCCGGGCAACATGCGCGCGTCCCGTGGGCGGAACCTGCCGGCGGCGCGCACCCCCTTGCCCCCCACAGGGATCGGGTGGGCTCCTGGGTCGGCGCTTTCGTGCGCGCCGGTGCCGGTGGTGGACAAGAGCAGGCCTACGGTCTCGCCGTCTTCGAGCGTTGGTGGCTCACCGCGTCCAGCCAGGAACTGCGCAAGGGCCTCCGCGTCACGGCGCTCTTCCTCCGTGGGCGTAGGCTCGGCGACAGGGCTCACGCCGGACCTCCGGACTCGTCGCTCGACCACGCGGCGCGGAACGCGCGCACCGCCCGCAGCAGCACGACATCGAACGTGGCCACGCTTACCTCGAGCTCCCGGGCGCAGTCCTCGCGCGGCCGGTCTTCTAGGAGGCGCAGACGCAGCGCGGTGGCGTAGCGCGGGTTCAGACCCGCCAGCGTCTCGTGGACGCGCGCCGTGGTGGCCACTCGGTCGCCGAGGGCCACGAGGCTCGCGTCTGCAAGCGGCAACGGGGTGCGCTCCACGGCGCTCACGGCCGCCTCGAGGCGCTGCGCCCGTGAACGGCGGCGCCCAAGATCCCAGCACTGGTTCACGGCGATCCGCGTGAGCCAGGCGCCCAGAGAACGACCGGTGTCTTCGTAACGCTCGAGCGCCCGCAGGGCCGCCGAGAAGGTGGCGCCGAGGACATCCTCGGCGTCCGCCTGCGACGCAACGCGCGGGCGGATGACGCCGTGCAGGAGCGGGGCGTGGTATTCGCGGTACAGCATGTCCCAGGCGCTCGTCTCCCCGGTTCGGGCGCGCTCGATCAGCCGGCGTTCGAGCTCGGTCTCCACCCGCGTCCCTTCTCACAACGCCGCGTCGAACGAAAGCTTACACCCGGCCGCGGCTGGTAGAACGGGCCCGCGCCGAATAGACTTGGCCCGCACAAGGAGGACAGAGGATGCGTTCGTTGCTCACAGTCGTGTTGGGCGTCTCGGTGCTTGTGGCGTGCCAAGACCCGGGCGGCGACGCGGCCGACGGCGCGGGACCGCTCGACCTCACGGCGCCCGACACCTCCGGGGGATTCTCCGTGGGCTTCGACTCGTCCAACCCTCCCGTTCCGGACACACAGGTCCCCGACCTCCCCGAGGCACCGCCAGAAGACACGTCCGCACCGGAGGATCTTGGCGTCGAGGTCGAGCCCGACGCGGCTCCTGCGCCGGTGGACGTGGCCTGTGTGCCGTTCTGCGAAGAGGCGGAGTGCGGGGATGACTACTGCGGCGGCAGCTGCGGGGTCTGCCCCGAGAAGACGGTGTGCGGCGGGAAGAAGTGCGTCCCGGATCCCACGCTCGGTTGCGAGGGGCTCGACCTCGCGGAGGCGTGGGAGGGCAAGTTCAAGGGCGACATCACCTTCTCGGCGCTCAGCCTCATCCCCTTCGACGCGAGCACCAGCGGCGACATGTCGTTCACGATCAAGTGCTTCAACTCGAAGCTCATCGTGAACGGCACCATGAGCGGCGAGGCAAGCGGCAACAAGTTCACCCTTACGATGTCAGGCACCTACAAGCCGTCCTCGAAGAGCCTCGAGATCAAGCTGCTCGACGGCGATGTCACGGTCTGGGGCGTGATGAAGTACGTCTTCGGCGGCGAGGCTCCCGGAACGCTGGGGGCCGACGGGACCTTCACGGGGACGTGGAACATCAAGTCCACCACGGCCTTCCTCTTGGGCACCGAGAACGCGGGTCTCCTGCCACTCGTCGGCGAGGGGACATGGTCGGCCGCCCCGAACTAGCGGGGCCCCTACTCAAGGCGCCAGGCGGGCCTCCACGCGAGACGGGCAGGCGGTGAGCCCGCAGGTCATGCAGTTCCGACGGCGCTCCGTGGAGGTCATCACCTCACGGCGGTCTTCGGCCAAGAGCTCTCGCACCGTGCTCCCGTCCGCGAACGTGACGTCGCGCCACAGGCGGCCGGTCCGCATTCCCCGGTCGACCCCATCATCGTGGCCCTCGAGGACCACGGAGCGTCCCGGGGGCGTGGCGCCCCAGAGCTCAGTGACCAGGCGCTCGGCGTCCACCCGTGTTCGCAGCAGCAACGGCGCCTCTTCGGGCCGGAACCGAAGGTCCACGTGGGGGAAGAACACCGTCGCGTCGAGCCCGAAGGGCAGGGCGGGATCGGGCGGCGCTGCCTCGCGCGTGTGACCCCAGCGCTCGAGGATCTCGCACCCGGCGCGCGCGGCCACCTCGAAGAGGGCGTTCGAGAGGAGGCAGAGCCCGCCCCCGATGGCCGGGACCACACACCCCCCGCGAAGCTCCATGCCCGAGACGAAGCCGCGCTCGGCGGTGGCAGCGCCGAGCGTCCGCCAGAACGAGAGGGGCCGCGTGGGGCTCAGCTCCAGGCCATCGAACGCCGGGGCCGCCAGCTGCAGGTTGTGGAGCTTCCCGGCTTCGAGTCGCGGGTCCACGTCAGGATCCGAACGACGCACCTGACGGCACGCCGCAGCCCAGAGATGCGGATAGGCGTCGGCTGAAGCGGCGACCGGTTGCGGGTACCTATCCGGCAGCAGCGCCCACGCCACGCGGCGCGCGGTCGCGCGGACGTGCACGTTGGCCGAGCGGACCGTCCGCTGCGTCAGGCTGAGCTCGTCGAGGGCAAGTCGGGACACGGTCACTCCGCGAACGGTTGGACACCCAAAGATTCGAGTTGTCCAGAACAAGCCGTGGGCGGCGGTTCTTCCCGACCGCTCCGAACACGGAAACCGCTTGACGCGCCCGCCCCTCGTGCCTTAGCGTGCGCACCGCTTTCGAGGGCCTAGTGCCCCTCCGTAGGGCCGCCAACATAGCTCAGTCGGTAGAGCAGCTGATTCGTAATCAGCAGGTCGTCGGTTCGAGTCCGACTGTTGGCTCCGCAATAATCACCACTCGTAGGTTCGGGCTCTCGGGCCCGTCCGGCTCTGCCGGGTCGGTACGGCTGCGACGTCAGCGAGCCACCCGGCGCCGTTTCGACGAGCGCTCGAGCGTCGGGGCCGTGAGTGCGCCGGCGCGGCATCGACGAGCGCGGGCGCTTCGACGCAGCGAGCGCTGCGCCTCTACGACGCAGTACGCAACCCCTCCAGTGTCATCGGGTTTGGGCCGCCCTGAGCGGCCCGCGCGCCGTACCGCTCAGTTGGAGACGCGGCCCTCGTAGTCGGCTTCGTAGTCGATCTGAATGCCGGTGCCGGGCGGGAGCAGAGAGTTGAAGATCACGGCGTTCTTCGACGGGGTGGCCTCGTCGAGCGAGACGCTTGCGCAGTCGCCCGACAGCGTGAGCTGGTAGGTGGGCGTGTCGGCCACCTCGCCCGGCTCGAGGCTCGTGAGCGTGGGCGTACACGCCGAGCCGTCCCCGCAGGCCTCAGGCGCCGCGCAGCTCTGGGAGGTCTGTCGGCAGCAAGCGGAGCCGTCGGCGCAGGTCCCGGCCGGTCCGATCGTCTGGACGACCAGGTTCTCGTCGGAGGCCACAGGGCGCGGCAAGCAGACCTTGGTGAAGACTCGGATGATGCGGTTGGCGATGGTGTCGAGCGCCGGCTTGATGCCCTCGTCGTTGCAGAGGTTCGTGAGGATCCCGTTCTGCCCGAAGGCCTCAACGAACTCCACGATTCGGCCGGCGTAGTCCGCCTTGCCGCCGCCCGCCTGGCACACGTACGTGTAGGAGAGGAGCGGGTGCTTGTCGGCCGGGTTCGTGCACTGCGAGCACTTCGACTTGCGGTACGCGTCGCGTTCTTCAGCCTTCTGCTGGGGATCGGTGGCCGTGGAGTCGCCGACGATGGCTGCCACGAGCACGCGGCCCGGATCCGACTTGAGCGCCTTGATCTGGTTGATGGCCGAGGCCACCGGCATGAGGGCCTCTTCGGGCTTGCCGCCGGCGCGCGCGTCCTGGAGGCAGCTGCAGGTGGCGTAGGCCTCCTTGCGGAGCTCGTGGCCGCACTTCCAGATCCCGTCCTTCGGGTCGACGCCGCAGCGGTTCATGCTGCAGTCGTCTTCGTCCGTGACCATGACCACTACGAGGTACGCGTCCTCGCGGAGGAAGCGCTTGGCCTGCTCGCGATTTGGCGAGCCCTCGGCCTCGGACAGCGAGTAGAGCACCGCGTTCAGGTCTTGCTCGAGCGTGGCCGTGATGCGCTGCTCGGCGCCCACGATGCCGAGGCACTTGATGTAGTCGTTTGCGGTCTTGCGCGTGAGCCACGGCACCGGCGGGGGCGCGCACGCCGAGCCGTCGGCGCAGGGCGTGGCGTCGTCACAGGAGTCGCCGTTGTCGCAGACGTTGCCGGCGCCTTCGATGACGAGGCGGCGCAGATCTTCCGTGCTGGGGCAGCTCGCCGTGTCCGGGCGGCGGACGCAGCCGGTCTGGGTCTTGTCGTCCGAAGGGCTCAGGCACTTGAACACGCACTTGCTCGGATCGGCGGCGCACGCGGCGCCCTCCGCTTCGCCGATGAACGTGGCGTCGCACTCGGAGTCTTGCGTGCAGAGGCGCTGGCAGGAGGAGTTGAACGTCCCGTTGCAGTTGAGGACCTTCTTCGGGCTATCTTGAGCGTCGCACTTCCAGTCGCCGCCGAGGTTCCCGCAGTCGCAGTTCGGGGTGGCGCAAAGGGGCTTCACTTTGTTGAGCGCGTCCGAGGGCGTGTCGAGCTGACCCTCGCGCAGACACACCTGCAGCTCTTTCTCCGCGCAGGCGTACGGGAACTCCGTGGTCTTCTGCGCGCGGAAGGCGCCGATGCTCCCGGGCGTGAGCATGTCCTGCGTCACGAACGCGATGCGGTAGTCGAGGGCGACGAAGCCCTCGATCTTGCTGAGGAATTCCTTTAGCGAGTCGGCCAGCTGCGACTGTTCCTGGCACATGGACGGCGTGTTGTCGACCAGCCAGAGGAAGTCCACCTTGATCGGCTTCGAGTTGGCCTCGGTCTTCGTGACCTTCAGCGAGAACGGCGTGGCCGCTACCGGCACGTCGTTGCAGGCGACGAGCGAAGCGGCGACGAGGCAGGTCGCGAGGACGGTGCGCATGAGGACTCCTGGTGGCTGGCGGCAAGCGGCGACGACCTCGCCCGCGTTGCGCAGCGTACCGGGAACGCGTGCGCGGAACAAGACGACGGGGTGCCCGTCGTAAGGGGTCAGAAAGTGTCCGGCTGGGTGGCCGGAGCGCGTCGCAGCCGGATGTGGATGGTCTCCGTGGTGACGCCGGCGTCGGCGCCGAAGCCGAAGTACTGCCACGCGGGCGCGGAGTTCTTCAGCATCAGACGGAAGAGCCCCATCCGCAGGCGGTACAGGAACGGCTGATCCTCGGCGATGATCACGTTCTCGTGGCCCGCGACCACGAGCCACCGCTTGGGATCCCCGGGGAGCTTCACCCGGCGATGGGACTTCAAGGCGCTCAGGTCCTTCCTGACGTCCGGACGCTCCATATAGCCGTAGTTGGCCGACACGCTGATCACCGTGCCGTGCTCGGTGCTCGCGGCGAAGGGGACCAGCTCATAGCGGTCGGCGGGCTTCACGAACGGCACGTGCTGCTGCTTCACCGTGAGGAAGATGATGTGCTTCGGGAGCACGCCATACCGGTCGAAGAAGAGCTGGAGCAGCGTCGGGATCCGGTCGGTGGTCTCTTCGACCGCCCGGCTGGCCATGAAGACCACGCTGCGCGGCAGCCGCGGGATCTGGCCGTCCGTGACCTTCTGTTCGACCAGCTCCTGGACGTTCATGGACTCCGACGCGTAGCGCCGATAGGTCTGCGCCAGCTGCTCGCGGCCCCAGAACCACGTGGTCATCATCACGAACAACGCGCCGCCGATCGCGATTGGGACCCACCCGCCCTCCCAGAGCTTGAGGCTGTTCCCGGCCAGAAACACGACGTCGATCAGGGCGAGAGGAACGAAGACCGCGGCTGACTTCCACACGGGCCATGCCCAGCGCTGGTGCGAGATTACGGCCATCGCCGCCGACGTGGCCAGCATCACTCCGGCTACCGCGAGGCCGTAGGCGGACGCGAGGCGAATCGACTCCTGAAAGCCCACCACCA
Source organism: Pseudomonadota bacterium (assembly GCA_005776725.1). Classification (GTDB taxonomy): domain Bacteria; phylum Myxococcota_A; class UBA9042; genus SXOO01. The sequence goes on from SXOO01000161.1 coordinate 8,731, forward strand.
GCACGACGCAGCCCATCCACAGGCACCCGTTGATCAATGGCAGGTAGATCTGGCCCTCGTGTTGGCCGCTGGTGTGTACAACCCGGAAACGCGGGAAGAGGCCGAGTGCCATCGCCTGCTGGGTGAGGCTGTATGCACCGGTGATCAGGGCCTGACTCGCGATGATCGCGGCCATGGTGGCGATGACGATCATCGGGATCAGGCCCCAGCTGGGCACCAGGCTGTAGAAGACGTTGCTCTCGCGGATGGGCTCTCCGCCGTAGATGTAAGCCCCCTGGCCGAGGTAGTTCAGGATGAGGGCGGGGTAAACCGCCTGGAGCCACGCCACTCGGATAGGGCGCCGCCCGAAGTGACCCATGTCGGCGTAGAGCGCCTCGCTGCCCGTGACCACGAGCATCACGGAGCCCAGGATCCCGAGCGCGTGGCTGCCGCCGTCCGACATCAGGAAACGCACCGCGTGGACCGGATTGATCGCCTGGAAGATCTGCGGGTGGGCCGCGATGTGGCGGGCGCCCACGAGCGCGATCACCGCGAACCAGACCAGCACGATTGGCCCGAAGAGCCGGCCCACGCGCTCCGTGCCGCGCGACTGGAACGCGAACAGCGCCGTAATGATGACCACGGAGATCGGGACGACGTAGGGGCCCAGGTTCGGCGCGGCCACCTTGATCCCTTCGACGGCTCCGAGCACAGAGATGGCGGGTGTGATGAGGCCGTCCCCGTAGAGCAGCCCGGCCGCCAGGATGAGCAGCGGCGTAAACAGCACCACGTTCCGGCCGCCACGCTCCTGGATCAGCGCGAGGAGCGCGAAGACCCCGCCCTCGCCGTGGTGATCGGCGCGCAGCACCAGCCAGACGTACTTGAGGGTGACCACGATCGTGATCGCCCACAGGATGAGGCTGGTGGCGCCCAGCGCGGCCGCCTGGCTGAGCTTGATCGGCGCCTGCCCGAAGAAGATGTCGTTGACGGCGTAGAGCGGGCTCGTGCCGATGTCGCCGTAGACCACGCCGAGGGCCGCGAGGGCGAGCAGCAAGAACGCCTTGTCGGCAGGCTGGGCGGGTGACTGGCCGTCCGGTGCGTGGGCCCGCGTATGGCGCGCCGCCTGTCGCTCTGGCGGCAGCCCGTCCGTGCTCGGGAGCGAGTCCGCCGTTGTGCGGTTCGAAGGAACAGGCGGGTCGGCGGAGCCCATCAGCGGCGCGTTCTAGTCCTGCTTGGAACTCCTGGCAAGCGTTGGATTCCGCTGTGGACCGCGGTGTCCGAACGAAACGGCGCGGGTCCGGTTGGTCGCCGCGGCGCCACGCGCTACGCTCCGGCGCCATGAAGCACTACGTCGGCGTAGACATCGGCGGGACCCGCCTCAAGGCGGGCCTCGTAAACGACAACCACCAGGTGGTCCGGGAGGCCGTCGCCTGGCTCGAGCCCGGCGACAAGACCGAAGAGGGGTTGATCGCGCGCGTCGCAGCGCTGGTGAACCAGGTGCGCGAGGGCGTCCGCCCTGTGCTCGTGGGGATCGGGGTCGCGGGCGTGATCGACCGTCGCAGCGGGGTCGTCGCTCGCTCTCCCAACTTCCCTACCTGGCGTAACTTCGCCGTGCAGCGCCGGCTCCAGGACCTCACCGGGTTCGCCGTTCTCGTGGACAACGACGCCAACTGCGTGATCGCGGGCGAGGCGCTCATGGGTGCCCGCGCGGGTCGGGACCTCATCGGGCTCACGCTCGGCACCGGTGTCGGCGGGGGGCTCGTGCTCAACGGTCAGGTGTGGCGCGGGGCGAACGGGATGGGCGGTGAGCTGGGGCACATCGTGGCCGACCCCGCGGGGCCGCTGTGCGGCTGCGGAGGCCGTGGCTGTCTCGAGATGTATCCTTCAGTGAACGGGCTGCGTCACCAGGCGCGGCTGCGGGAGGTCGCGGTGGATCTGGAAGCCCCGAACTTGCCGGAGCTCCTTGCGAACCTCGCGCGGGGCGGAGACGCGACGGCCCAGGCCTGCTTCGACGCCGCGGGCGTCGCGCTCGGTCGGGTGCTGGGCGGTCTCCTAAACGTGTTCGACATCAAGACCGTGCTCCTCGCGGGCGGGGTCTCAGGGACGTGGGACCGCATGGAGGCCGCGACCTGGGCGGCGATTCGGGGCGCGTCGTTCCCGGAGATCGCCGACGGCGTGGAGATCTACGTGGGGACGCTCGGCGAACGCGCAGGGATCTACGGGGCCGCGCTGCAATGGAAGCTGCAACCGCACGACTGACGCTGGGCTCGAGGGACTGGAACAGGCCTTCCGCGGGGCGGCGCTCGACCGCTCCGAGGGCCAGAAACGAAAACGGCCAGTTAGCAACGAGGCTAACCGGCCGTAATCACGTCTTTCGGACTGCTTGCAGGTCCGAAGACCAACAGGCTATGGGTCGCGGGGGCAGGATTTGAACCTACGAC
>SXOO01000022.1 GCA_005776725.1 Pseudomonadota bacterium
CGCGTAGGACTCGCACTGCAGCGGCACGAGGACCGTGTCGGCCGCCGTGAGCGCGTTGATCGTGAGCAGGCCGAGCGACGGCGGACAGTCGATGAGGACCACGTCGTGATCGGCCCGCGCCTTCGCCAACACGCTGCGGAGCCGCGTCTCGCGTGCCATGAGCGCGACCAGCTCGAGCTCGGCGCCCGTGAGCTCGATGTTGGTGGGGAGCACGAAGAGCCCCGGGATCTCACACTCGCGCCGCGCCGCCTCGTACGGCGTGCCGTGCATGAGCACGTGGTAGGTCTGGCGCTCCAGCGTGTGTTTGTCGACCCCGAGCGCGGTGGTGGCGTTGCCTTGGGGATCGAAGTCGACGACCAGCGTCTTGAAGCCCTGCTCCGCGAGCGCCGCGGCCAGGTTGACGGCGGTGGTGGTCTTGCCCACACCGCCCTTCTGATTCGTTACTGCGATGACCTGAGACACGGACGTTCACCTGAATTCACGGGGGTCTGAGCGAGACAGCACCACCCCAATAGGGTTGCCGCAGGATAGGGGCCGGCTCCGAGGGGCGTCAACGCGGATGACCATATATGGCACGACTCCCCACAGGAATCTCCGAAGTCGTTGATGTTGAAGCGGCTACGGGGGGAGGGGCCCTGTGGAAAACTAGGGCGCCTTCGGAGCAAGCGACCGCAGGTGCTTCACGATCGCGTCGATGCGATCCAGGGACAACACGTGGCCGAAGGCCGGCATGGTGCGCCGGCCGTCCCGTACGATCTGGCGGAGCTCCTCGTCCGTGACGACTTTCTGCCAGGCTGGGTCACTGAGGTCGCGAGACTGCGTGCCCTGTGTTTCGGCCGACGCGATGCCGCCCTTACCGTCCGGGCCGTGGCAGCGCGCGCACGCCTTCTCGTAGAGGGACGCGCCGGACTCTCCGCCGGATCCCACCTTGCACCCCGGCGCCACTGCGACGAGGAGCGGGAGGAAGATCGCGACGCAGGACGTCGTTCTCAAGGCCAGCTCCGCCCGTAGACCGGGACGATGGTGCCCGAGGTGACGGCGTTCCCCGGAGAGGCGAGCCACGCGATCGCTTCGGCGACCTCGGCCGTCTTGGGCCAGGTCGCGTGATCGGCCCCAGGCATCGCCTGCCGATTCTGGGGCGTGTCCATGATGGAGGGCGCCACGGCGTTGACCCAGATCCCCTGCGGCGAGAGCTCGCGCGCCGTGGAGAGCGTGAGGGCGGCCACCGCCGCCTTGGACACCGTGTAGGCCACCATGCCGCCGCCCGCCGTGGGGTCGATGGCCGGGCGTGCAGCCACGTTGACGATGCGCCCGCCGCCGGTCATGCGCTTCGCGGCTTCGCGAGTGCACAAGAACGCCGTGCGCAGGTTCATCGAGAGCATCTTGTCGAGGTCGGCGGCGGACGTGGACACGAACGCGCCCATCGCAAAGCCGCCCGCCACGTGAACGGAGGCCCAGAGCTCGGGGAGCCCGGCGTACAGCGCCTCGACGGTGCCCTCGTCGCCGAGGTTCAGGTCGAGGTGGACCGTGACGCTCGGGTGGTCGGCGAACTTGAACCACGGCTCCGGGGTCTTCGAGAACGAGGTGACGTGGCAGTGCGCGCCCAGGCCGATGAGCCGCTCCACGACCGCGCTGCCGAGCGCTCCGGTGCCGCCGGCGACCATGACGCGCTTGTTGGTGAAGTCCATGGCTCAGCCCCTCCCGACGTGTTCTGCGAAGAACGCCAAGGTGCGCGCCCACGAGAGCGCCGCATGCTCCGCCACGTAGACCTCCTTGCGCTTCTCGTTGAAGAAGGCGTGGTCCGCCTCGTACCAGTAGATCGCGTGCGCCGCGCCCGACGCCGTGAGCCCGGCCTCGAGGCGGGCGACCGCCGCGGCGTTGCACCAGTAATCGCGGGTGGCGAAGTGCCCCAGCATCGGGGCGCGGATCTTCGAGAGATCCGCCGCGTCCTCGGGCGGCACGCCGTAGTAACACACCGCCCCGTCCACCCCGGCAAGCGTGGCGGCCGAGAGCACGGTGAGCGCTCCGCCCATGCAGAAGCCCATGACGCCGCAGCGCAGGCCGTCAGCGCTCAGCGCGTCGAGCGCCGCCTGGATGTCGCCGTGACAGGCGCCCTTGAAGTCGAGACCGGACATGAGGTGGTTCGCCTCGTCCGCGGACTGGGCCACGCGACCGCGGAACAGGTCGGGGACGAAGACCCGATACCCCTCGGCGGCGAGGCGGTCTGCCACGCCCTTGATCTGGGCGTTGACCCCCCACCACTCCTGGAGGAGGACAACGGCGCCGCGCGGCTTGGACGCCGGCTTCGCTTCGTAGCCAGGGACGCTGCGGCCATCTCGAGTCGTGAGCACGGTGGACACGGTTCTACTCCGGAAAGACGGTGACTCCGCCCACGACCACCCGTAACACACGGGCCGCAAGGACGTCGTCGATCGGAACGGTGAGGAGGTTCTTGTCGAAGACCACGAAGTCCGCGAGCGGTCGCTCCTCGCCCACCGCGGCCGCGGCTCCGGAGGTCATCGCGGCCAACGCCACCTCCCGGGAGAGCCGCTCTTCGGGATACCAGGCGGGTCCGCCCCCGCGGGGCGCCCGAGACACGGCGGCCCAGAGGGTGACGCGCGGGTCCGGGCTCTCGACCGGGAAGTCGGTGCCGAACGCCAGCCGCGCGCCGGCGTCGTGCAGGGTCTTCCACGCATACGCGCCGCGCACCCTGTCACCACCGAGCCGCGCCTCGGCCCACGGCATGTCGCTGGTCTGGTGAACGGGCTGCATCGAGGCCCAGATGCGCTTCGAGGCGAAGCGGCTGATGTCTTCGGGTGCCACGACCTGGGCGTGCTCGACGCGCTCGCCGGCCGCCAGTGCATCCAGCGCCACGCGCACCGCGCGATCGCCGATCGCGTGGATCGCGGGCTGAAGACCCCGAGCGCGGATAGCCTCGAGTGCCTCGTGGAGGGCCTCCGGCCCCATCTGCAGCAGCCCCGTGTGGCTCGCCTCGTCGTGGTACGGCGCGAGGAGCGCAGCGCCGCGCGAGCCCAACGCCCCGTCGGCGAAGAGCTTCACGCCCACCACGCGGACCCGCCCGTCGGGAAGCGCACCGCCGGGACCCACGCCCTCGAGGAGCCCGTCCGTATACACGTAGACCCGGAGCGGCACGCGCGCCGCCTGGTCCAGGGCCCGGAGGACGTCGAGCGTCTCGCGGTCCATCCCCATGTCGTGGACCGCGGTGAGGCCCAGGGCGACGAGCTCGCGGAACGCGCGCAGCAGCCAGCGCTCGCGGTCTGCCGCGGACGCCTTCGGGACGGCGCGCTCCAGCGCGGCCATCGCCGCGTCGACCGCGACGCCGGTGAGGTCACCGTCGGCTCGCCGGAGCCAGCGCCCGCCCGGCGGATCTTCCACTGCGCGCGAGATCCCGGCCGCATCCAGAGCGGCGCTGCTGGCGATGAGGGCGTGACCGTCGACGCGGGTGAGCACGATGGGGACCCCGGGGAAGGCCGCGTCTAGTGCCGCGCGATCCGGGAAGCCCTGCCCTGGCCAGTCGTTCTGGTCCCAGCCCCGGCCCAGGAGCCAGGCGGCGCTCGAGCCGCTGAGCCGCGCACGCACACGCTCGACGCACTCTGCCCAGGAGCCGGCGCCGACGAGGTCGACCACCTCGAGCGCGCGGCCCAGACCAGCGACGTGGGCGTGGGCGTCGGCGAAGCCCCGCACCACGAAGCCCCCGTGGAGGTCCACGACCTCGGCATCCGGGAGCGGGCCGTCAACGAACAGCCCGCCGTCGACCCAGAGGTCGCCCGAGGGCCCGGTTCCCGGACCGTGGACGCCGTTGACGAAGCGCGCCCGCCCGCGGGACTTCGGCGGTGGGGAGGCCGGGGGGCCTCCCGCGCGAGTTGGGACAGGGGACACGGAGGACTGGAGCGCCCGAGGACCGTCGGCGACCGGGAGCGCACCCAGGAGGCAGATCGTGCACCAGATCAAGGCGCCACCCAGTCGAGTACGGGGCCGAGGACGCGCCGCCGCACGCTCTCGCGCTGGCGCCGCTTGTACTCGGTGTGAGCCGCTACGCCGGAGCGGCTGTCCTGCCAGCTCCGCTGGTCCATGATCTGAACCTCGTACGGGAAGAAGAACGCCACCTCGCCCGGCTGCCCCACGTCGTTCACGCGGACGTAGTGCCGCGCGGTGAGCTGGATCGCCTGGTAGCTGAAGGCGCTGTGCGGGTTGAGCTTGTGGGGAGGCTCGGGATACGGGCTACCGGCCACACGCTCCCGCAGCAACTGCAGCTGCTCGGCGGGGCTCAGGTGCCCGTGGGTCTCTTCGATCAGCTCGATCTCGCGCTCGACCCACAACATGTCGAGCAGGGTGTTTCGTGACCGGCTCGGCTTGATGTTGGGCACCGACACCATGTGGTTCTGCCGGAGGTAACGAGCCACCAGCAGCGCGTCGAGGCGCTCGTGCGTAACGAAGCGCACCGCCAGCTGGTCGAAGATGTCTGACGCGACGTTGTCTGGCTTGTGCAGCAGCTTCAACACCACGCTGTCGACCGGCTTCGTGTGGCGGACCTGGAAGTCGACCAGGGGGATGGAGCGCTCGCCCGTACCGAGCCGCCAGGCGTCGCCCTCCTGGGTGAGGTGAGGCGTGAACCGCGCCAGGATCTGGGTGCGCACCGAGGTGCCGAAGCGCTCCTGGAGCTGGAGGCGAGCGTGCGCCACCGTGTGCATGACGCGAAGCAGCGCGCAGCTCCAGCGCTGCTGCAGCCCGCGCGCCGGATCGGAGGCCCAAAGGAGCAGCGTGACCGCGTCGTCCTGCGCCCGCACCGCCGGGAGCACCGACACACCCGGCACCTCGGGGAGGAGAGTGCCGTCGATGAAGCTGAGGGCGAGCATCCGAATCGCCCGCAGCTGGTCCCGCTGGGACGCGATGGACGTATCGAAGCCGTAGCTGAGGAGATACGCCTCGGCCTCGGCGCGCGACTCCAGCCGGAGCCGCGGCAGATCGAGCGCCGACGCGCCGCCCACCATCGCCTCGAGCACATCCCACTGGAACCTCAAACGATCCACGGCGCGCGCTTTATAGAGGTTCTGCCCAGAGATCAACGGCGACCGCGGTGATTACTTTGGGAGGCCTTGCCGCGCACCCCGAACACGGCGCGCGCTCCACGGAAATGACGCCAACTTGACCCGTGGCCGTTGCCATTCTGATACTCCGTCTCATGGCCCCACTCCCACCGCTCCGCGCCCTCAAACGAGCCGTCCTCGGACCGGATCCAGACCGCTACACGGCGCGTACGAGCGACGGATGGGATATCGCGCTGCATCGGTACCCAGGCCGCGCAGGCCTCGGCTCCGGCGCGCCCGTCTTCCTCTGCCACGGTCTGGGCGCGAACCGCTTCAATCTGGACGCGCCCGGCGAGCTCTCGTTCGCACGGTGGCTCAACGCCGCCGGATACGACTGCTGGATCGTCGAGCTGCGTGGGGCCGGGATGTCATCCAAGCCGCGGCTCACCAACCGCCTGCGCTACACCTGGAACTTCGACGACTACGTGAAGCGGGATATCCCGGCCGCCCTCGAGCTGGTGAGGCGCGAGACCGGCCGCCACGACGTCCATTGGGTGGGCCACAGCATGGGCGGCATGGTCGCCTACGGCTACGCCATCCAGTGCGCGCGAGACGGCCTGGATCCGGGCCTCCGCTCGATCACGGCGGTGGGCAGTCCCAGCTTCGTGAAGTCGGGCTATCGGGTCCTGGACAAGGTGGTGAAGCTGCGCAAGCTCCTGAAGCTGCTCCCGCGTGTCCCCTACGGCGGCCCAGCGTTCCTGCTCGCTCCCGGCATGCCGATCTTCAAGGAGACGTTCGGCCGCATCTTCGGCAACCCGCGCAACCTCTCCACGATCGACCTCATGAAGCTGGTCTGCGTGGTCCCGAGCGATCTGCCGCCGACGCTGATCGAGCAGTTCGCGGACTGGATCGCGGAGCGCGGCTTCGGGCCCGGCGAGCACAAGACGGGGTACGCCGACGAGCTCAATCGCATCGTGGTGCCTTCCCTGATCGTGGCTGGTCCGGTGGACGTGATCACGCCGCCAAGCGACCTGCGGCACGTGCACTCGGCCCTCTCGTCGCCGGAGAAGCGCTTCGAGCTATTCGGCAAGAGCACGGGCTGCAAAGAGGACTACGGACACATCGACCTGATCCTCGGCGTCCGCGCCCGCGAAGAGGTGTGGCCGCACATCCGCGCGTGGATCGACGCCCACTGAAACGTGTTTCATGCGTAATTTCGAGCGGTTCCGAGCGTTGACGCCCCTCCGGGCGCTTGGGCATAGTCGCGCCCCGTTCGCGCGCCCCGGTTGAACACGGCTGAATTGGCCGCCCGCGCGTGCGTCGAATCGGAGCGAGGGGTCGAATCCCACGCCCCAACTCCACGATCTCCACGGAGCCCGTAATGAACCGCGCCCTCCCCCTTCTCGCCATGCTGTTCACCACCGCCGCCACGGCCTCCACCCCGGACATCAACGCGCTCAAAGGGAAAGGCGGCGCCGCCGTGCTCGAGGCCGTGGAGAAGCGCACGTACGACCACCCGACGCAGAAGTGGACGTTCAAGATGACCATCGCCGACAAGGGCGGGTCGTCGCGCCACGTGAAGTTCTCGGTGTGGCAGAAGCGGGAGAAGCGCCTCGTCCGCTTCCTCGAGCCAGGCGACGTCAAGGGGATGAGCGTGCTCTCCACCGGCAGCGGCGACATGTACGTCTACTCGCCGCAGACGGACAACGTCCGCCGTGTCGCCACCTCGGCGCGCCGCCAGACGCTGCTCGGCGGCGACATGACCTACGACGACATGGCGTCCATCGCCCTCACGCCCGTCTATGACGTTGGGCTCGGAGAAGACACGGCAACGCATCTCTGGCTCGAGCTCACCGCAAAGTCGGGCGCCGACGTGGCCTGGCCGAAGCTGCGGATCCGGATCGACAAGAAGGCCGCCCTCATGGACGTGGTGGAGTACTGGGACGGTAAGAAGGTGCGGGAGCAGAGCCGGTCCGGCTTCTCGGACAGCTGGGGTGCGCCGGTCCATCGGCTCGTCACGATGAAAGACGTCGCTACGGGCCACGCCACCACGCTCGAGATGCTCGATCAGAAGATCGGTGAGCCGATCGCCGACGACGTGTTCTCGAAGCGCAGCCTCGTCCGCGGCAACTGATGCGCGCCCTCGGACTCGCCGCCCTCCTCGCGCTCCCGGCAGCGGCCGATGAGCTGGATCTCCGCTGGAAGGCGGAGCTGTACTCGGACCTGCGGGTCGAGGTGGACGAGGATGTCCCCTTCGAGCGCAGCGAGTCGGGGGCGTCGGCCGAAGTCACGGGCCGTTACGGAAACAACCTCCTCGGGAAGTTCCAGCTCGAGCTGGTCTTCACCGAGCGTGGCACGGCGAGCACGTTCGACGAGCTCAACGACCGGCAGGCGATCGACCCCTTCCGCTTCGAGAGCGACGCGCTGTTCGTGACGTTCCTCGACGCCGGGTTGGACGGCTTCGATATCTCGCTGGGACGCAAGCAGCTGATCTGGGGCTCGGCGGACAAGTTCCACCCCACGTCCAACTTGAACGCTCTCGACGTCGAGGACGCCCTGGCCTTCGGCGACACCGTGGCCACCGAGATGATCCACCTTCGTTACCAGCCCTACTTCGTGCTGGGCGACGAGGACGAGCCGTGGCTCGAGGAGTTCTTCGTCGAGGCCGTGCTCGCGCCGTTCTTCAAGCCGGCGCAGCTGCCCGGCAGCGCCAAGCTCGCGTTCGTCGATGTGGACCAGCAGATCCGCCTCGCCCCCACCGACACCGTGGCGGGTATGGCCCGGAAGCAGAAGGCCTATCTCGAGAGCGGCGCCACGAACGAATACACCGTCAGCGTCCACCGCCCCGAGCTCACGCTCGAGAACGCGGGCGTCGGCGTCCGAACGGGATGGAAGCTCCTCGGGGTGGACATGAGCGTCTCGTGGTTCCGGGGCTTCGACGAGGTCCCGCGCGCCGAGGACGTGCGCGTCACGGGCGACACCAGCGAGATCTTCACTGAGGTCAACCTCACGTTTCCCCGAATGGACGTGCTGGGGATCGACGCGGCAACCAGCCTCGACTTTCTGGATGGCCTCGGCCTCTGGGCTGAGGTGGCCGTGGTCTTCCACGACGACCTCTACGTGACCATCGACGGCCGGGAGTTCGCCGGCAATACGAACGGAGAGGCCTTCAAGAACGGACCCGAGCGAGAGCACGAGGCCGGGCAGTTCGTGAAGGCCACCGTGGGCATGGACTACACCCCCGCCGAGTGGCTGTACCTCAACGTCCAGTACCTCCATGGCTTTGTTGACGAGTTCGGCGCCAAGAACCTCGACGACTACCTCGTCGCCGGCATGGACTTCATCATGGCGCACGACACCATCCGGCTGCGCCTCTTCAGCATCGTGAACTTCCAAGACACCTCGTGGGTGCTCTTCCCGCAGCTCATCGCGAAGCCGTTCAGCGGCGGCGAGTTCAGCTTGGGGGCCTTCCTCTTCGGCTCGCAGTTCTACGGCGACGACGAGACGAAGTTCGGCTCGCCGGTGGCCGGCGCCAGCACGGTCTTCGCGAAGGCGCGGATTCTTTTTTGAGGGCATGACGTACCTGGGGGACGCCCCTGGGCCCCGTGTGAGGCACCCCGCCGGAGGGCACATGGGCACGGCACTTGCTCCGGTGGAGCACAGCGCTGCGCTCCCGCGTAGCGCGCGACGCACCTCTTCGGTAGGATACGCGCCCCATGAAGATCCTCCTCCTTCGTGCTCTCACCCTCGGCTTCCTTGCGATGCCAGCAACGGCCTCGGCCACCGACGTGAAGTTCCTGCTGTGTTTTCCGGGTGGTCCGGGGAGCACGGCCGACGCTCAACCCGTCGTGGACGCCTTCCTGAAGGCCCTAGCGGGTCAGGCGGGCTGGGGCAGCGCGTCCGGCACGTACACCAACGACCTCGCCCAGTGTCAGTCCGGCGCGGGCGGCGCAGGTGTGGTGGTGTTGCCGCTGGACCTGTATCTCCAGCAACACACTGCGTGGCGTCTCACCCCGGTGGCCACGCTCACCAACAAGGAGACGGCCAGCCGCTACCACGTGGTCACGAAGAAGGGCACCACCCTCGACGCGCTCAAGGGTAAGCCGGTGAGCACGGCCATTCCCGCTTCCGACGCGTTCCTCAGCCGGGTCGGCTTCGACGGGAAGCTGGACGTGAGCAAAGACATCGCGTTGAGCCGCGTGCGCACCGCCCTCAAGGCGCTGAAAGACCTCGACAAGGGCGTCGTATCGGCGGTCCTCCTCGACGACGTTCAGCAGAAGGCGCTCGCAGGCCTGCCGTTCGCGGCCTCCCTGGAGACGGTCCTCTCGGGGGCGGCGCTGCCCGGGGCCATCGTTGCGTCCGTTGGGGCGGTGCAGGGCCTCGGCCCCGCGCTCACCGGCCTGTGCTCCAAGGCCACCAAGGTCTGCGACGACATGCGCATCACCGGCTTCCAGCCGATCGACGCCGCAGCCCTGGCCGCCCTCGGGAAGAAACTCACCCCGTGAGCATGCCGACGAGCCCGCTCGACGCCGCACGCAAGGCCTCGAAACAACTCGAAAAACACGCAACTGCGCTGGCGGACGCCTTCACGGCGCTCCCGCCCGACTCAGACCGCGCCCCCTTCGCCGCGCTCGCCGCGCTGGCCGACCTCGAGTCGGCATGGAAGGGGCTCCACGCGGCGCGCGACCTCGTGGCCGAGCACGAGCCGCGTTGGTCAGCCCAGCGCGTCGAAGCCGAAGGGATCGCCGAGCGGCACCGGGCCGCGTTCGCTGGGGCGTTGGCCGACGCGCTCGAGGCGGCTCCTTGGCCTCTCAAGGGCCGCCTCCCGGCGCTGGAGCTGGGCCCGCTCACGCTCGAGCTCGTAGGGACTCTGAAGCCGGAGCTCAAGGTCCATTTCGGACCGCGAATCGAGCTGCTGGAGACGCTGCCGGTCGACCCCGCGAAGGTCGCCGAGGCCGTGCTGCGCCTCGCGAACGAGCTCAACCGCCCGCTCGACTCCGATGCGCTGCTGCGGGAGTTGCAGGCCGCCTGGCGGGCCGCACGCGCGCGCAGCGGGGACGCCGCCCACCCGTCGATCGCCGCCGTCATGGGCGAGCTCGCGCTGGGCCGTCAGGCGCCCGCCTTCTGGGCCAGCCCAACACGCCAGAACTTCCAGCCGCTCAGCCGGGTGCAGCTGGCCTTCGACCTGTCGCGCCTCAGCCGGCGCACGGTCGACGGCGCCACCCTGGTCCTTGGCGTGGCCACGCGCGACCAGACGAAGCGCCTCGCCGACCACCTGTGGGTCCCGAACGGCGCCTCGCTCTCCGGAACCCACTTCGCATCGCTCGGCTTCGAACGACTGGACACCTGAGTGCTCTCACCGCTCGTCGCGCGACGCATCATCGAGACCGTCGGCTCCACTGGCACCCCACCCGAGTGGGGCTTTCAGCATTTCACCGCGGGGATCGAGCCGTACCTCGAGGTACTCGACGGCGACTACCTGCGCGACTTCCTGCCCATGGGTGGTGCCAGCTTCAAGCTGCTGGCGGGCACCTACGGCGGCGGCAAGACGCACTTCCTCTACAGCCTGCGCGCGGCTGCGTGGGCGCGCGGCTTCCCGGTGGCGTACGTAGCGCTCTCGCACGACGCGTCGCCCTTTCACGCCCTCGATCGGGTGTATGCCGCCGTGGTCCGCTCCGTCGCGCTCCCTCCGGACCGCCCCGACACCATGCCCGACGCGGGCCTCAGGCCGCTGCTGGCGGCGTGGCACATGGCGCTCTCAGCACAGCTCGCGGAGGGGGACGAACCCGCGACACCCGCGTCCGAGGCCGAGGTGGCGCGCCGGGTCGTGGCCGGAATCGACAATCTCCAGATGCAGAAGGCCCTCACGCAGGCCGTGCAGGCGCTCGCCGCGGGCGACGACGCCACGCTCGAAGACCTGCTCGGATGGCTTGGCGCCGAGGGCTACTCCGCCCCGCGGCACCGCCCCTACGGCCTGCTCCACGGGGTCGACCGTTCCGTCGCGCTGTCGATGCTCCGCTCACTGGCTCAGTGGCTGCGCGCCATGGGCTACCCGGGGCTCGTGATCCTGTTCGACGAGGCCGAGCAGGTCCCGAGCCTGTCGTCCAAGCAACGCGACGGGTTGCTCTCCAACCTCCGCGAGCTCATCGACGAGTGCGGCCACCAGCACTTCGGCGGGGTGCTCATGGTCTATGCCGTCCCGGACGAGCGCTTCTTCGAGGGCCGATCCAGCGTCTACGAGGCCCTGAACCAGCGCATCGCCACGGTGTTCGACGTCTACAACCCCACAGGGGTCACGATCCGGCTCGACACCGTGGCCAAGAAGCCCCTGGAGCTCCTCCAGCTGATCGGCGAGCGGCTCGCGGTCGTCTACGAGGCGGCTTACGGGTGCCGCATCGAGAACAAGCCGGGCCTGGTCTCCGCAGCCGCAAAGGCCGCCTACGAGCAGCGCTTCGGGGACATCGGCTACAAGCGCCTCTTCGTTCAGGACGTGGTGAAGGCGCTACACACGGCCCGCGCCGGCGGGGCGGCTGGCGCGGCGCCCATCGACCTCGACGCTGCCCGACGTCGGTGACGGAGTTCCTCGCAGGCGCCAGCGTCCGTCACAGACAGATGGGCGCGGGCAAGGTCCTCGCCACGCGTTATCGCGGCTACGAGTGCTGGGTCGAGTTCCGCTCGCTTCGCGCGTGGGTCAAAGGCCAGGAGCTCACGCTGATCGAGGGAGCGCGCAGGCAACGCAGCGCGTCCAACGAGCTGCCGGTCAGCGCCGAGCGGATGGGGCTGCCCTCCACGGGCCGGGCCAAGACCGTGGTGGCCACGCACGGAGACCGAGCGGTGCTGGAGGCCTTTCGGCTGGGCACCGTCCCCGACGCCTACGTCGAGCAGTGGACCGAGGGTCGCGACGATGAGCTCGCCCACATGGCGCATTGGCTGGACGACCTCGCCGACGGCAGCCTCCTCCTCGAGGGCGCCTACGGCAGCGGAAAGAGCCACCTGCTTCAGGCGCTGAGGACTCGCGCGCTGCGACAGGGCTGGGCGGTGTCCAGCTCCCACCTCGACGCTGGCGAGGAGAGCGCCGCCTTCTCCAAGCGCCTCTACCGCCAGGTCGCGCGCGGCCTCGAGGTTCCCGGACTGGGTCGGCTCGAACACGCCCTACTCGCGTTGGCCGACACCCCGGGCCCCAACCCGGCGGAGGGCCACCCGATCCTCGGCGCGGTTCTCGACAAGATTCGGGGCGGGAAGATGCGCGCCGAGGACTGGGAGGCTGTCCTGGGCGAGGGCGATGCCCAGGCCGTCACCGGCTTCCTGCCGGACTACACCACCTCCGCCAACGTCTACGCCAACCTCCTCTCCGGCCTCGGCCACCTCATCACTCAGTCCCTCGGCAAGAAGGGGCTCCTGGTGCTCGTGGACGAGGTCGAGACCGCCAGCGCCTGTCTCTATGCGTTCCACTTCCGTCGGGCGCAGAGCTTCTTCCGCGGGCTCACGCTGGCCGCCTCTGACGAGCCGAGCCTGCTCGACGAGCCCGTGGTGAAGAGCAAGACGTGCTACGTGGGCGAGCGCTCGGGGCTCGTCTACTCGGGCCACCGGCGAGTCCCGTACCTGTGGCGAATCCCGTCCGGTCTCAAGGTGGTGCTGGCAACCACGCCGGGCGCGATCCGCGGCCAGTACCTCGAGTGGCGCAAGTCCCAGACGCTGCTGGAGATCCAGCCGCTTCGGGCGCGCGCGCTCCGCACCCTGATGGAGCGGGTCAACCAGACCTATCAAGCGCTCTACGGGGTGAGCTTTCCGGAGCTGACGGTCACGGCGCTCACGGGGACGCTGATCGAGCGCTTCGGGGGCATCGCGACGCGACGCGTCCTCAAGGCGTTCGTGGAGTGCCTGGACTTCCGCCGGTTCAACCCGGGGGAGCGGCTCAGAGACATCTTCTAGTTGATGCCTGGGGGTGACCCCAGACCCCCGGGCGGCTCGAGCCGCCCGGATGGTCCGTCAGAGGCTCAGTCGTCCATCTGCATGCCGGCGTTCTTGGCTTCCTTGCGCCGCACGTTGTGATCCAGCGTCCGCTTGCGAATACGGATGGACTTCGGGGTGATCTCCACCTGCTCGTCGGGCTCGATGAGCTCGATCGCCTGCTCGAGCGTGGGCCGCCACGGCGGCGTAAGGAACTGCTTGTCGTCGGACCCCGACGCCCGCATGTTCGTGAGCTTCTTCATCTTTCCGGCGTTGACCACGAGGTCGTTCGAGCGCGCGTGGAGCCCGATCACCTGGCCGCCGTACACGGTCTCGCCCGCCCCGAGGAACAGCCGGCCGCGGTCCTGGACGCCGTGGAGGCCGAAGGTGACCGTCTCGCAGTTCTCCATGGAGATGAGCGCCCCGTTGTCGCGGCGGCGGATCTCGCCGGCGCGCGGCGCGTACCGCGAGAACGCCTGATACAGGATGCCCTCGCCGCGCGTGTCCGTGAGGAACTCGCTGCGATAGCCGATGAGGCCACGGGACGGCACCTCAAACTCGAGCGTGGCGATGCGGTTGTGGTCCACCTCGTGGCGGAGGACCACACCGGACCTGCGGCTGAGCTTCTCGATCACCGTGCCGGCGCTGACGTCGGGCACGGTCACCGTGACGTTCTCCCACGGCTCCTCGTTGCCCTGCATCACCACCTGCGGCTGGCCCACCTGGAGCTCGTAGCCCTCGCGCCGCATCGACTCGATGAGCACCGAGAGGTGGAGCGTTCCGCGGCCGGAGACCAGCCAGGTGTCGGAGCGCTCGGTGCTCTCCACGCGGAGGCCCACGTTGTGCTCCGTCTCCTTCATCAGGCGGTCGAACACCTGACGGCTCGTGACGTAGTCGCCCTCGCGGCCGGCGAAGGGCGAGTCGTTCGACGAGAACGTCATGCAGATCGTGGGCTGGTCGATCGGGATGAGCGGCAACGGATCCGGGAACTCGGCGTCGCAGATGGTCTCGCCCACCGTGACCTCGGCCACACCCGCCAGCGCGACGATATCGCCGGCCGAGGCCTCTTCGATCTCGATGCGCTCGAGGCCCATGAAGCCCATGAGGCGCGTGACGCGGAACGAGAACTTGGTCCCGTCGCGGCGCATACAGACCGCGGGCAGGCCCTTGCGGATCTTGCCGCGCGTGACGCGCCCGATGGCGATGCGGCCCACGTAGTCGTTGTAGTCCAGCGTGGCAACCTGCAGCTGCAGCGACGCCGTCGGGTCGTAGGCGGGCTCGGCCACGCGCTCGAGCACCGTCTCGAAGAGCGCCGAGAGGTCTTCTCCCGGCTCTGTAGTGCGCGAGGCCCAGCCGGACCGCGCCGCGGCGTAGACCACGGTGAAGTCGAGCTGCTCCTCGTTGGCGCCCAGGGCGTCGAAGTGATCGAAGACCTGGTTGTGGACCCACTCGGGGCGCGCCTCGGGGCGGTCCATCTTGTTGATGACGACGATGGGCTTGTAGCCGTGCTCCAGCGCCTTGCGCAGGACGTAGCGGGTCTGGGGCATGGGCCCCTCGACCGCGTC
>SXOO01000162.1 GCA_005776725.1 Pseudomonadota bacterium
ACTTCGACAACGAGATCGACATGGCCGGCCTCGAGCGCCTCGAGCGCGAGGGTCGAGTGCAGAAGATCGAGATCAAGCCGCAGGTGCACGAGTGGCGCTTCAAGCAGACCACCCACGGCCCCAAGGGCGGCGGGCACTCGATCATCGTCCTCGCCGAGGGTCGCCTCGTGAACCTGGGCTGCGCCACGGGCCACCCCAGCTTCGTCATGAGCGCCTCGTTCACGAACCAGGTCCTCGCCCAGCTCGAGCTGCACAAGAACGCCGAGGCCTACGGCCGAGAGGTGGCCACGCTGCCGAAGCACCTCGACGAGCACGTGGCGCGGCTCCACCTCGACAAGTTCGGGGCCAAGCTCACGGTGCTCACCGACTCGCAGGCGCAGTACATCGGCGTCGACGTCCAGGGCCCGTTCAAGCCGGACTACTACCGTTATTGAGCCGGAGCGCGAGCGCCGTATGGCCGCCCTCTCCGACTCGCTGAAGCTGGCTCACGGTCCGGCGCTGGCCAACCGCATCGCCAAATCGGCGATGAGCGAGCGGCTCGGCACCCGGGAAGGTGCGGTCAGCGCCGAGCTGGTCGCGCTCTACCGGCGCTGGGCTGGTAGCGGAGCCGGGCTCCTCATCACCGGGAACGTCATGGTGGACGGGCGCTCTCTGGGCGAGACGGGCAACGTGTTCGTCCAGGACGCGCGCGACCTCGACGGCCTACGGGCGTGGGCAGATGCGGCGCGTTCGGCCGGCGCGCGCGTATTCATGCAGATCAACCACCCCGGGCGCCAAGCGCCCCGGACAGTGTCCAAGCACATCGTCGCGCCTTCCGCGGTGGCCTTGAAGGGCGCCGGCCCGTTCTTCGCCACGCCCCGCGCTCTCGAGCACCGCGAGATCGAGGAGATCATCGCGCGCTTCGCCGAGACGTCGCGGATCGCGCAGCAGGCGGGCTTCGACGGCGTGCAGGTCCACGGCGCGCACGGCTATCTCGTCAGCCAGTTCCTGTCTCCGTACACCAATCGGCGTAACGACGCGTGGGGAGGGGACGCGGCGCGACGGCGGCGCTTCCTGATCGAGCTCTTGCGTGCAGTGCGCGCGGCCGTGAGCGCCTCCTTCACGGTGGGCCTCAAGCTCAACTCCGCCGACTTTCAGCGAGGGGGTTTTGACGAGAGCGAGTCGATGGCGTTGCTCGAGGAGCTGGATCGCGAGGCGCTGGACTTCGTGGAGGTCTCGGGCGGCACCTACGAGTCCGCGAAGATGTTCGAGGAGACTGTCCCGGCCCGCGCGAGCAGCAAGCTCCGCGAGGCCTTCTTCATGGACTACGTCGAGCGGGCGCGGTCGCGCATCCGGTGTCCGCTGATGCTCACCGGGGGCTTCCGAACGCGCGCGGGGATGCAGGACGCGCTCGCTGGCGGCGCGGTCGACATCGTGGGGCTGGCGCGCCCCATGGCCATCGAGCCGGAGCTCCCGAAGGGCCTCCTCTCGGGCGCCCGCAGCGAAGCACTACCGGTGCGGCTGGCCACCGGGAACGCCACGCTAGACGGCTTGGTGCAGGGGAGCTGGTATCAGGCGCAGATCGACCGCATGGGCCACGGCAAGGAGCCTCAGCCATCGCTGCCTCGTTGGCGACCGGTGCTCGGTTATCTGTCCGCGAGGCGCGTGAGCCCGCGAGTGCCGGCGTGATCCGGGGCGGCAACGCGGCGGCCTCTCGGCTCACCGCGCGCCCGTAGCGAGATTATGAGAGCTGACCGCAGTCCGCGATCACGACCGGGACGCTGGTGGTGCCGCTGCGCGAGCCCACCGCCTCCATGGCCTGAACCACGCTCATGCCTTCGACCACCTTGCCGAAGACCACGTGCTTGCCGTCGAGCCACGAGGTGATCACCGTGGTGATGAAGAACTGCGACCCGTTCGTGCCGGGGCCGGCATTGGCCATGGACAGGAGCCCGGGCTCGGTGTGCTTCAGCTTGAAGTTCTCGTCAGCGAACTTCGACCCGTAGATCGACTCGCCGCCGGTGCCGTTGCCGCGGGTGAAGTCGCCGCCCTGGCACATGAACTGCGAGATGATTCGGTGGAAGCCCGAGCCCTTGTAGTGCAGCGGCTTACCGGAAGGGCCCATGCCCTTCTCGCCCGTGCACAGAGCACGGAAGTTCTCTGCGGTGCGCGGCACCACGTCGGCGAAGAGTTCGAAGACGACTCGACCAGCGGGTTTGCCAGCGAGGGTGATGTCGAAGAAGACGCGAGGGTTGCTCATGGGGCGCGAGGCCTAACCCAATTGGAGGCGCTTGTGAAGCCGCAAACCGCCCCAACCTGCCCCGCCGCGTCAGGCGAAGTCGGCCGGCCGCTTCCCCTGCGCGTGCAGCCATCGATAGACCTGAAACCGGGAAGCACCCAGCGCTTCGGCTGCGTCTTGCACGCGCCCACCGGCGATCCGGAGGGCCTCCGCCACGTCGGCGTCCGGCGGCAGATCTTTTGGTGACGCGCGGCGCTTCCCCGCCTCAGGCTCACCAGACCGCTCGACCCCAGGGGACGGCAGGGTGAGCTCAGGCCCCGGCCGAAACGGGGGCCCGCCGAGGTTGGCGGCCGCGAGCGCGGTGACGTGGTTGCGCAGCTCCCGGACGTTGCCGGGCCATGAGAACCGCAGGAGACCCAACACGTGATCGAGCGGCAGGGGCGAGGCGGCGGCTGGGTCGGCGGGCGCGACCAGCCAGCGGAGCTCGTCCCGGTCGGCCGCGAGCCTGCGTAGGAAGTGGGCGAAGAGGAGCGGCACGTCCACGAGGCGCTCGCGGAGGGCCGGGACTGTGACCGTGAGCGCCCGCAGCCGCTCGAAAAGGTCACGTCGAAAGCCACCGGCCTCGATGTCCTCGAGGAGCGGGCGGTGAGTGGCCGCGACGATCCGCGTCTCCACGGGCCGCTCGTCGTGCGATCCCAGCCGCGCGAAGCGCCGCGTCTCGAGCACCCGCAGCAGCTTGCGCTGGAGCTCCGCGCTCATGTCGCCAATATCGTCGAGGAACAGCGTGCCGTTTCGGGCCGCCTCGAACACCCCCGCGCGATTGTCGGCCGCCCCGGTGAACGCCCCCCGAGTGTGCCCGAAGAGCTCAGAGGCGGCCGTGCCCTCGTCGAGGCCGGCCGTGTTCAGCCCCACGAAGCGGCCGGTGACGCCGCTGCCGTCATGGATGGCGCGCGCGACCAGCTCCTTCCCGCAGCCGGTCTCGCCCAGGACCAGCACGGGCTCGTGAAACCGAGCCACGGCAGCCACCTGCTCCACCAGCCTCCGGATGGGGCCGCTGCGCCCGACCAGCGTAGAGCCCGTGGGGCCCCCGCCCTCGTCCACGGCGAGCAGGACGCGATCGCCCAGGCGCACCAGCGACCCGAGCGGGACGGGGCAGGGGCCGGCCAGGGGCCGCGCCGCCGCGTGCGGACCGCCCTCGAGCACCAGCACGGGCAGGCGCACGCCAGGGAGAGGGCGCAGCTCGACCTGCCCCGAGGCCGTCGCTCGCACGGCGAAGTGCTCGCGGCTCACATAGGGATCCGCGATCGGGGCTTGGCGGCCGGTGGCGTCGGCGAAGTCAGGGGATGATCGTCCGATGATCCGCTCGGCGCCGCCGTCGAGCTCCAGCTCGTCGCCCACGCGGGAGAGGTCGGGATGGAACAGGATCCTGAGGCAGACCGGGACCCGCGCGCCCGCGCTCGTGCGTCTCGGCGAAGGGGGCAGCGACGCGGGATCGAGCGTGGTCATCGACGGGCGAGCCTAGCACAGCGGGTGACGCTGAGCGGGCCAGTCGCCGTCATGTAGCAAGCGCGAGAGAGCTCGCGCGCCCACGCGCACCGCTGCGCCGTGTGCTCCGGCGGAGGGGAGGCGCGGGGCGTTGCTTCAGGTGCCGCAGCTACCCGAGGTCTCCACGGCCACCCCGGCAGCGTTCGCCGCGCAGCCCGTCTCGTAGGTCTTGCCGTCGCAGCCGCAGACGGGGCCGCTGAAGTCGCACGCGATGGTGCAGATGCCTTTGGGATCGGCGCACTGGCCCTGGGTGAACACGCACGGGTAGAGCGAGCAGTCCCCGGGGCTGGCGCAGGGCGCGTCCCCGCAGGCGTCGCCGCAGCCATCGTCGTCGTAGTCCGCCACCACGAAGTCCGTGGGACACTCCGTGATGCAACACGCGTCGCCGCAGTCGTCACCGTCGGTGTCCACCAGGGTCCTCAGGCCGTCGCACACGGGCGGCGGTGGGCACGGCTGGACGGGCCCGCAGCCGACGGGCGCGGGAGCGTCGTCGGCGGGACAAAGCAGGTCCTCGCATTGCGTGTGCTCAACGGCCTCCGCCATGACCAGCGCCTCTTGCGTCTGGTCCTTCACTCGCTCGAGGCGGCAGCCACCGAGCCCGTTGGGCCGCACCAGCACGTCCGTGGCTCTGAACCCGCCCGAGGGGCCGGGCATGAGGACCCGCAGCCGCGCCGGGGTGCAGGTGGCCCAGGCGTCGCAGAGACAGGCGTTGGCCTCCGGGTCGACCCCGAGATCCTGCCGCACACACCCACACTCCACGTGCGAGCCGTCCAATAGGTCATCGACAGCCTCGTCGAGCGTGTACGGCATATAACCCTCCGAATCGGCGCACAGCGGCCCGGTGGGCGAGTCCGGTGCGCAGACCGCCGCGAGGCACGCCGGCATGTGCCCGTCGTCGCACGACAGGGCAGCTCCGAGACCGATCGCAGCCTTGCGGCAGCCGAACTCGCAGGTGCCGGTCTCCGCGACACAGACGCCCGGGTCGGGCATCGTGCAGGACGTCACTACCTCATGAGTGAGGCGCTGCACCACGCCGAGGGAGCACGTGGCGCCGCCCGGGCACTCGAGCCCCTGAGGCTCGCAGATGTCGGGTTCGCCGCCGCTGGAGTCCTCTGCGCCTGAGTCGCCGCCAACCGTGTCGCCGGCGCCCGAGTCCTGGACCTGCGGGGCGTCGACTGGAGGAGAGCCCAGGTCGGTGTTGGAGACTTGATCGGCGGCCTCGGCATCAGTCGCGGCGGTGGCCCCTTGGGATTCGCTGCCACAAGCCACCACGGCGAGTGCGGCGCACACCAGGATCCACCACGTCTCCCCTCCGAGGAACGCTGAGGAGCGGTCGCGAGGGGATGGAGGAACGCGCCGAAGGGGCGCGCCCAGTCTGTGAGCTCGCGTCACGGTCGCTCCTTGGAGTCGCCGAGGAAGAGCGCGCTGCGGGCGGGGATCCGGAGCGTCCCCACGTCAACCGGAGCGTCGCGGACGTTCAGGGCGACGCGTCCGCCGCCCGCGATTGTCCACACCACCGGCACCTCCACGGAGCCCTGACCCGCCAGAGCGTCCTCGAACGCGTTGCCGAGGACCGACGGAGGCGCAGCGGGAAAGATGCTGTCGGGGACCGCCGCTTCGCCCGTGAGCGCCGCGGCGAGCACCTCAGGGGCAAAGGCCCAGCCATGGCGCTCGGCAGGCAACGCCCTGAGGTCGTCAGAGAGGAAGAAGGCGCCGCCGGCGAGCGCAGCCACCCAGGCCCCGGCGACCACCTCGTTCTGCGCCAGCATCCTGAGGATGGGCGGGTCGGCGTCGCACGCCACGGCTCGACAGAAGGGCCACCGAACCGCCACGTTGCGGGCCTGAGGGGCCACGAAGTACCAGTTGGCGTCGAAGGCCTCGAGCGCGATGTCCGGGCCCAGCCGCCAGCCATCGACAAGGTCGAAGCCCGCGACCGCCGGAGCGCCCACCGCGAGCAGCGTCGTGGCGGGCCCGGCCGCCTCGCGGATGAGGACCAGCGCGCGCCGATAAGCCTCCATGCCGGTCACGCCCTCGGCGCGGGCCCCCTCTGCAGTGCCCGCGAACAAGAAGTCGATCTTGAGGAAGTCGATCCCGGCTCCGACCAGGCGGGTGATGGCGGCGCGCAGGTGCTCCGCCGCCCCTGTGTGGGTCACGTCCAGGACGCGCATGGGGCCGTGTTTTCCATGGGGGTACACGGCGCCGCCCACGAACCAGTCGGGGTGCTCGGTGACGAGCGGGCTGTCGCCGTCTACCAGCAGCGGGGCGAGCCACACGCCCACCTCGAAGCCCTGCGCGTGGAGCGCCGAAGCGACGCCCGCGAGCCCTTCGGGGAACTTCGGATTGCAGCTGGCGCTGGGTGCTCCGCCCACACAAGGCTCCGCCACCCAGTCGCCCCAGCCGACCTGCCAGCCGTCGTCCACTACCACGCGGAGCGGCGCGTCGAAGCCGGCGGCATCGAATGCAGCGCGCGCGAGCTGGGCGTTCTCCAGCACGGCCTGGGCGTCTACCGCGTCCCAGAGGTCGTACCAGCTGTTCCAGCCCACATCGGCGCCAAAGGGCTCGACCCGGCGCGTCGGCAGCGCGGCGCCATACGCGCGCAGCACCACGGCCTCGTCCCCCATCCCCAAGAAGTACGGCTCGGACGCGAGGACCGCCCCGGAGGCCGCGGCCACCGCCTCACCGGCGCCGCACGCCAGCGTGACCGTGAGCGCCTTGGGGTCCACCCCGTCCACCGCCGCCCAGGCCTTCCAACGGTCGACGCGCGTGGCCCCGCCGACGAAGGTGATGCCACCGCCGCCGACCGCGGTCCAGGTCCAGGAGAGCTCGGCGCCGCTGCGCAGTGTCTCTGGGTCACCGAACGCTGAGAGCGCGGCGTCGCGCGCCGCGGCGAGCGGAGCCTCGCGAAGGGCCAGGACCCCGCTCATGGACCACGACTGGAAGCCGTTCGACACCCAGCCCGTAGCGCCTGGGAGGATCAGGCCTCCGGTGAGGCCAAGGCGCGTGACCGTCGTGTCGATGGCCGGTGTCAGGCGGACCACCCACCCGGCCGGCGTCGCAGCCACCTCCAACGAGCCGGCGGGGGACTCGCAGCGGAGGACGTCGCCCTCGGCCATACAGTCCCGCCCCACGGAGAAGACCCCGTCGGCCACGACGAACGGGACGAAGCGAGCCGACGCGCCACAAGCGACGCTCAGCGCGCCGTCGCGAAGCTCGGCGAGGCAAGGCCCGTCTGGTTCCTCGACCTGGGCGTCAGCGGGGGCGGTGTCGCCGGTGACGTCGGCCGCTTCCGAGGCCGCCTCGGCGTCGGTGGTTACGGCCTCGTCGGCACACGCCAGGGCAAACGCGAGCCCCAGCAGCCGCGCGTTCCGCGTGACCATCAGCGGTTCCTCAGAGACGCAGTGACGTCAGCGTTGGGTCCCGCTCCGATGCGAGCGGCGGCCCCCGCGCCGCACGGGTCTCCCGTCTCGCAGGAGGCAGCGTCTGTCACAACGGCAGAGGCGGTGTCCGCGGTCCTGGGGTCGCAACCAGCGCAGATGGCAAGCGACAACAACATGCCGAGCATGGGGACCTCCGGGTTGCGGTGCGGCGCGGAGCATAGCCCGGCCGTCGCGCGGGCGTCGAGGTCCACGCGGGACCGAGCAGCGGCAGCTCCCAGCGGCGCTCGCCCCACAACGGGGCCTGGTGGCCAGGGAGCCGAGGACGGGGCCCCGGCTTCAGCCTCAGCCGATGCGGGCGAGGACCTCTTGAACAGCCGGGGGCAGGGGCGGCAGGTTCGCCCACGGGTCGCGCGGAAGGTCTTTCCGCGGGAACTCCGGGTAGGTCCGCACCACCTCGTCGGCAAAGTCGATGCCCATGCCCCCCATCAGCTCGAGCTGGCGAGGGAGGGCGCGCGCGATGCCGTCGCGGATGCGGTCGGCCTCGTCCACGAGGCGGTGCATCATGTTGAGCACCTTGTCGGCGAGGTGCTCCTCGTCGACCTCGAAGAACAGGTCCTGGTGGCCCCGGTCGTTCATGAGGTTGCGGATCCGCTCGTCCATGGTGACCCCGCCCGACGGCACGAGGCCCGGCATGCTGGTCACGATCGCGTGGAAGCGCGAGCTGACCATGGCCGAGCAGTTCCGCAGCACCGAGACCATGTCGTACATCCGGTGCTCGTCGGAGATGAAGAGCGCCGCGCCGCTCGGCATGGCTTTCGCGACCGCCTCGCATGCACCGCGATCGAGCTTCTCCATACCCACCATGATCGGGAAGAAGCCCCGCTCCTGGCAGAACGCGTGCGTGGCCTTGGCGAAGGCCTCGATGTAGGTCTCGTACTTCCGCTCGTTCTCGCTGGTCCGAGTGTGGAAGTAGATGCTCTTGTAGTGTTCGCGCTTGTACTCGCCCAGGAACTGGTGCGCGAGGGCCTTGCCCACGTCTGGGGTGACAGGCCACCAGAACGGGTTGATGGGACACACCGCGATGACCGGCTTCTGCCCATCCCAGCCGGCCTTTCGCAGCAGCTCGGCGCCCAGCTCGAGCGGCGCGGGGTCGAACGTCCACGCGGTGTCTGCGCCGGGGCGCGTGCGGATACCGAGCTCGCCGAGCACCTCGCGCGAGGGCTCGTTGCGGCAGATTACCAACGTATGTTTGTTATATTTGCGCACGAAGTCGCGGAGCGTGTCGGTCATGTGACCGGCCTCCGCGCCGTAGCCCACGCTCACCTTGTTCTCGGCCGCGGCCATGCCCACGGCGCCGGCCATCATCGTGGTGAGCGCGCTCGAGAACTTGGATTTGTACATCGAGCCCTCGCACGCCACCACGCCGTGGTGCTTCGGGCACTCGTCGAAGAGGAACTTCGGGAACACCTGGGGCAGCGTGATCTGCCGCACCGTTCTGAAGTATCCGGCCGAGAGCTTTCGATCCGTGGAGACGATCGTCATCTCGAGGTTGTCGTCGCCGATGACGTGCCGGAACTGGCGGATCATCTCCTCGACGCGGACATCGGCCCCCGTGTTGCGCGTGCCCACGTACCCTGCCAGCAGCAGCTTCAGCGGCTTCCCTGGCTTCCAGCGCTCCTTGTCGAGGTTCAGCGCGTAGCGCATCGAGGCGGCTTCGATGAAGCCTGCCATCGTGTTCTGAAGGACGACGTCGGGGTCGACCTTCTTCATGAGGCTGTCGAGGAAGGGCGGGAGCGTGAAGGTGGCCATCGTGCTCAGGCGGCTGCGCGCGTCTCGGGGGCAGCGGCGGTCCCCGGGTAGGCGCGGTAGGGGTAGTTGAAGTTGGTCGACTTGGCGAAGCGGAACAGCGGGACCGCGTACTGGTCGAACGACACGGGGCTCTCACCCAGCTCATCCACGATGCGCCGGTTCGAGAACACTGTGTCGAATACGAGGTACGGGATGAACACCTTCATGAGCGACGCACCGCCGGCAATGCCCCAGTTGCGCGGCGTGTCGCAGAGCACGTCCACGGTCTTCGAGAACGTCTTCTCGAGCCCCGGCGCGAACTTGGGCGCCCGGCGCCCCAGGGCCCCGGCCATCGCGTTGACGATCTGCTCGTACGTGAGCGAGCCCTCCCCGGAGGAGAGGTTGTAGGACTCGTACTTCGGCGCGTCGGCCATGTGTACCTTGACGATCGCCTTGCCCACATAGTCCGCCGGGACGATGTCGACCTTCCAGTCGCCGCGGAACGGCAGCACCGGCAGCTGCGACAGGAAGACGAACGCCTTCACCATGTCGAACTGCGTGGTCTCGGGGAAGCGGCTGTCGCCCAGCACGATCGAAGGGCGGAAGACCCGAACGTCCGTGGTGGGCAGGAGCTCGTGGACCATGTGCTCGCAGAACTTCTTGGTCCGCGCGTAGGGGTCGTAGTCGCTCTTGTCCCAGTCCACGATGGTCTCTTCGCGCACCACCTCGCTCTTGCGCTCGCCGCAGACGGCCACGGTGGAGATATCGGAGAAGCGCCGGAGGCCGTGATGGTCGCGCGCCGCCTGAGCCACCTTGAGGATCTCGAGTGTCCCGCGCAGGTTCACATTGAAGCAGACCTTGTTGGACTTCCGGTTGAGCGAGGCCGCGCAGTGGATGACGGAGGTGATCCCCTTCACGAGGCGATCACGGCTGGAGGCGTCGAGCCCGAGATCCCGCGACGTGAGGTCGCCGAGCGCGTAGTCGACTCGTCCACCGCTCACGAGGTCGTTGAACTCCTCGAACCCCATGTGGAGCTGAAGCGACTTCCAGAGGCGCTCTTTGGCCTCGGCGGCGTTCTTCGCGCGGACCAGGAGCGACAGGCGCTCGTTCGGGTAGTTACGGAGGATGCCCTGCGCGATATACGAGCCGATATAGCCCGTCGCGCCGGTGAGGAACACCGACATTGCGGAACTCCAGGATGGGGTGGGGGCGACTAACCGACGGCGGCGAGTCGGGGAGCGGCGGTCACGGCCGGTGCCGCTTTCGGAGCCGCGACCTTGCTGAGCTTGACCGGGTGGACGGGCGTGTACTTCTCGACGTCCTTGCCCTCGAACTGCGGGAAGCACCACTTCCGGAGACCCGGGACCTGGGTGCCCTTCCAGTACGAGCGCCAGTCGACCGACTTGATGGAGAAGCGCCACTCAGGCTCGACCACGTCGCGCTTGACCAGGTTCTGCGCCGCGAACGTCCACGTGTTGTCGTGGATGAAGGGCTGGAACAGGTCGACCATGCGCTCGATGCCCTTGAGCTGCTTGTCGGCGGTGTTGACCGCCTTCTGCCCGTTCGTGAGCTGCTTCGCGAGCGGCTTACCCACGCCGTCGGCGAGGCGCCCCATGAGCCGCCCGAGCCCTTGCGCGGTGGTGCGCATGTTCTTCATGGAGAGCAGCTCGTTCTGCGCGCAGTGCTGCCCCTCCCAGCGAGCGAGGATGACGCGGTCGATGACCGACTCGCCGTGGGCGCGGAGGTGCTCGCGGTGGGCGAGCGCCGTGAGCTCCACGGCCCGGTTGATCGTGAACGTGTTGAGGTCGCTCGAGCCGGCCTGGTAGACCGGGGGCGCCGTCCCTTCCATGAGCTCGGCGGAGGCCACAGTGAGCGCGCGGCACACGAGGTCGACCGGGACCACGTCGAAGGGATTCCCCTTCTTGCACGGGAGGTTGCGGAACCAGGTCCCGAGCAGATAGACGAGCGGGCCCGCCGTGTTGAAGCCCTCGTTCCAGCCGGGGAACGGGAACTCCATACTGCTCTCGACGATGGCCGGGCGGACGATGGTGTACCGAACCCCCTTCTTGGCCGCCGCCTTCACGAGCAGCTGCTCGGCGAGGCTCTTGGACCACGTGTAGGTGTTGGGCCACCCGAGCTCGGCGGCGCGTTCGGAGCCAATTCGCGACATCGCCTTGCGGACGACGCGGTCGCGCTCCTGGCGAGCCACGTTGGCGACGACGGCAGGGTTCTGGGCGTCGAGCTTGCGCTCGATGATCTTGGCGTCGACGGAGTCGGCCAGGAGGCGCTCGAAGTCTTCGCCGGAGTGCTCGGCGAGCACGTCGGCCACGCGGGCACGCATGGCCTCGACCTCGGCCGCGGGGTCGATCGTGAGGCCCTTCGGCGTGTAGCCCACGGTCACGGCCTCCTCGATGCGGCCGGAGCGGTTGCCCACGACGTAGCAGGTGGAGACGTGGAGGAGGGCCGCGCGCTGGCAGTCGGCGGCGAAGTCCACGGCGTACAGCGCGCCGTCGATGTTGGTGGCAACCGCCTCGCGAACGTCGGGGTCGAAGTCGACGAGGCCCGCGCAGTTCACGATCAGGTCGATCTCGGCGTGGAGACGCTGCGCCACCGCGGGCTGAACCCCGAAGCCAGGCTGCGAGATGTCGCCGTCGATGACCTCGACCTTCTCGGACAGCAGCGGGCCGAGGCCCAGACCGAACTGCTCGTGGAGCGGCTTGAAGACCGGGGACTCGTTCACCATCTTCTCGAAGCGCTGGGACGCTGGGCGGAGGCCCTTCTTGCGCAGGAGCACGTAGAACTTGCCCACCTCGGGGAGGCGCGCCAGTGCCATGGCGAGCCAGACCTTGCCGAGGAAGCCGGAGGTGCCGGTCACGAGGACGTTCTTGCCAGCGAAGGCGTCGCGGATCGAGAGCGTTGTCATTCGGGCGTTCTCCTGTGAACTCTGGCGCTCAGGGGACGTGCTCCCCTCCGAGGTGCCTCGGGTTGCGCGATCTCGGGACGGCGATCCCGGGATCAAACGCGGTACTCCATGACGGGCCACTCGGCCTCTTCGGCCGCTCGGCGGAGCGTGAAGTCTGGGTTGACGGCGCAGGGGCTACCGACTGCGGCGAGCATCAAGAGGTCCGGGCCGTGGGCGGCGTAGGCCATCGAGCGCGTGAGATCGATGCCGTTCTCGTCAGCGAAGCGCTGCACCCAGCGGCGCGTCTCGTGGCCGCCGATCACGGGGTCGAGGAGGCGGCCGGTGCAGTCGCCGTCGCGGAACTCGATCTGGTTGCACACGAGGTGATCCACGTCGGGCACCACCTCCGTGAGCGCGCCGATGATCGGCTCGATGCTCTCGGAGAGGAGCACGGTGGTGTGGCCCTCGGCCTTGGCCTTGCGGATGAGGTCTACGCCGCTCGCGAGGACCGTGCCCTTGAGGACGTCGTCGAAGTACTCGCGGCCGATGGTGATCACGCGGTCCTCGCTCATCCCCCGAAAAGCGAGGAAGGCGACGCGGTTGGCCATGGTGCGGTCGTTTTGCCCGAGGAGCCCGTAGATGGGCGCGGCAAGCGCGATCCCACCGATACGAAGCGCGCGTTCACGAAAGCCCTGCCCGTTCGCGGCGAGGTAGGCGGACGCGGCGAGCACCCCGCGGCTCACCACCGTACCCTCGACTCGGAAAAAGGCTGCGGTCTTCATTCAACGTCCTCGTCTGGGCCTTGCCACGCCCCCTGGGACAGGGTGCGCTGTCTGCGGCCGCGGACCCTAAACCCGGGCCTGGGGATCCACAAGCAGAATCAGGCGGATAGCTCGTTTCGCAGGGTGCGTAACCCGCTTCGCGCCTCGTGGTGACGCGCGTCCTCTAAGCAATGCCCGTGCCGGGTCGACTGACCCCGGGGGGGTGGCCGCGCTGACGTCCGGCACTATGTTGCACCACGGCGACGGCCGGTCGAAGATGCCGCGGTGCGCCACCCCGAGCCCATCGTCCAAGGTCTGCTCAGCGCGGGGTTGCTCCCGGCGGACGAGACCCCGTGGACCGAGCCGCACCGATGGGTGGTCGACGCGGCCCGGGTGTTGGTCTCGCAAGGGATGGACGTGTCCACGGTCGTGCGCCTGGCAGGTCTCGGCCGGGAGCTCGGCCACCTCGAGTCGAAGGCGCTCGTGCAGGACGTGGCGCAGGGCATCGGTCCGCGCGAGGCGTTCTCGCGGGAGTCCACGCGGCGCCGCGCGCTCACGCGGTTCGTCGCCGCCGTCCGGCACGCGGGGGTCTCGGGGACGATGCGACGGCTCACGGCGTTGTCCGACCCCTTTCAGGCGATGGTCGCCGAGCAGCTCCACGTCCCCAGCGCGCTCTACCTGGCGGAGCGCGGCCTCGTGGCCGCCGAGGAGAGCCTGCGGGCCGCGGCGACGGACGCGGAGGGGCAGCGCCGCCTGGGCCGCTTCCTGATGGCCATCGGGCGGTACGCGGAGGCGGCGCGTTGGCTGGAGACGGCGTCGACGGGGCTCGCCGACGCGGCGGTTTTGGCTCACCTCGCCGTGTGTCGCGCCTTCCTCGGGGAGGGCGACGCCGCCCGAAGGACCATTCAGACCGCCGTCGGGGTGGCCCCGACGCGGGGGGTGGTCCTGGCGTTCGCGGGAGTCGTTCGTGCCTACTTCGCCGGGCAGGCGGACGACGTCATCGCGGCCACCACCGCCGTCACCGAGGCGCTGGATTTCCTGGAGCGGAGCCGCACGGTGCCGCCGGCCGATCCGCTGGAGCACCTCGAGACTCGGCTCGCGCGGGGCCGGATCGCCGCTGTCTTACCCGCTGACTTCGGCATCCACCGCCAGGGGCTCGAAGACCTCCGAGCGGTCCTCCGGGAGAGCCCGGACCTGCAACACGCCGAGACGCCGCCCGGCATTGTCGACATCTTCCGCCTGCATGCTGCGTACTTCCTCGGCACCACGCTCGCGGCGGACGGCCAGTCAGCCGAAGCCCGCGAGGCGCTCAAGGAGGTGGTGTTGATCGACCCCGCGTCGGCGATGGCCGAGCGGGCCTATCGGCGACTTGGAGAGCTCGGGTGAACGAGCTCGGGACACGCTGGGGACTGATTGCCCTTGGCCGCTTGCGGCGCCAGGGGCGTGCGCGAAGTGCTCACTTGGCGGCGGGCACCGCGGCAGCGTAACGGGCGGTGGCCGCCTCGAGCGCGGTGGTGGGATCCACCTCCAGCGACCGCGCAAGGTCCACGAGACAGAGCAGCGCCTCGCCGATGGCTGCGTCGCGCTCGGGGCCCGGAGCACCGAGGACGTCGAGGGCCGCGCGCGCCGCCGCGAGCGGCTCCACACCACCGGGTCCTGCATGCCCCGCGCTCACGGCGCGCCAGATCACGGTGGTGGCCTTGGAGGTGGCGGGAAGCGCGCGCGGGATCCCGTCGAAGAGGCCGCGATCGGCCTTCTCTTTGCGCTTCTGGGCCTCCCACTGACGCGCCACGTCGTCGGCCGTGGCGGCCACGGCGTCGCCAAAGACGTGGGGGTGGCGGCGCTCCATCTTGTCGCTGTTGGCGTCCACCACGCCGTTGATGTCGAAGTGCCCGTGGTCGCG
>SXOO01000163.1 GCA_005776725.1 Pseudomonadota bacterium
GCGCCGAGGTGCGTGTAGATCTCGCAGTCGAACCCGGAGCCCATGATGTTCTTGCCGAGGAAGCCCTTCTTCTTGGCGTCCTCGATGGCGGCATCCAGGACCTCGCAGGCGCGAACGAACTCGCCGCGAAGGTAGATGTAGACCACGTTGGCCTCGAGCGCGTAGGCCGAGAGGATACAGCCCTCGATCAGCGAGTGGGGGTCGCGCTCGAGCCAGTAGCGATCCTTGAAAGTGCCCGGCTCGCCCTCGTCTGCTTTGATGACAAGTTAACGCGGAAAGCACTTGCCGATGAAGCCCCACTTCATACCGGCGGGGAAACCCGCGCCGCCACGCCCGCGGAGGTTGGCCTTCTTCACCTCTTCGGTGATCGCGGCGCGTTTCTCGGCCCTGAGCCAGGTCCGCAGGCGCGAGTAGTCGCCGGCTGCGATGGCGTTCTCGATGCGCCGCAGGTCTTTGCCGAGCTTGTGGCGGAGGATGTAGTCGGACTCAGCGATCACGAGGAGCGCCTCCACCCGTCGATGAGCTTGTCGACCGAGGCCACCGTGAGGTTCTCGTAGTAGTCGTCGTTCACCTGCATCATCGGGGCCGTGCCGCACGCGGCGAGGCACTCGACGTGGTCCAAGGTGAAGAGTCCATCCTCGGTGGTCTCGCCGTGATGGATGCCGAGCTTCTTCTCGCAGTGATGCATGAGCTCGTCGGAACCCCTCAGGAAACACGCGATGTTGGTGCAGACCTGAACGTGGAACTTCCCCACGGGCTTTTTGCGGAACATCGTATAGAAGGTGGCCGTGTTGCGGACCTCAGCCGGCTCGAGCTCGAGCCGCCCGGCGACGTAGGTCATGACCTCGTCGCTGAGGTAATTCCACTGGCCTTGCGCAAGGCGCAACGCCGGGAGCAACGCGGCCCGCTTCTCCGGATACCGGCGAAGCAGCTCCTGGAACTTCTGCTCGTTGCCCGAGTCGTACGCGAGCGCCATGGTCTCCACCTGGCCGACGTTGTCGCCGGCATCTCCGCGCGCCCTTCGCGGGGCCCCGCATCGCGTCATCGATTGCGCAGTCCCCCCCCTTGGGCGGCGCGACGGTAATGGGAGGCCCCCCGCGTTGTCAATGAAGAGCGCTGACCTGGTGCGAAGCCCGGGCCGGCGGCCCTCAATGCGATGGGGCGGAGGGGGCCGGAGGCTCGAGGAAGCGGGTGGCGATCAGCTCCGCGAGGTGCTCGGCGAACACCTTGTGGCCGAGGCGGCTCATGTGCATGGTGTCGTAGAACCAGACGTTCTCCGGCTGCTCGAGGAAGTGCGGGAGCGCGTCGTAGACGGGCACGCCGAGGGCCGCGCCCACGCGCTCGTAGATGGCCTTGGCGCCCTGGTTCGGCCCCTCCGAGCGCATGATGGCGGCGCCAGCGGACTCGACGTACAGGTTCGTGGGCTCGATCGAGAACACCACCTTGACGCCGCGAGAGTGGGCGATCTCCACCAGCCACCGGAGGTAGTCCTCCATCGCGAAGACCTCATAGAGATCGGCCACGATAATCTGCGAGAGGTGGTTCCCCATCACCGTGCCGCGCCACTGCTCGGGGAGGGCGCCGACAGCGAAGCGCGAGATGGGCTCATCGTTCGGGCGTTCGCCCGACCAGACGTGGAACTGGTCCACGTTCATGAACTCGTTCACGACGAAGTTCACCACCACCACGTCCGGGTCGTAACGGAGCAGATTCGAGGCGAACCAACGGAGGCCCGTGGCCGTCTTTACGCCCGGGAACGCCGCGTTCAGCACCTCGACCTCGGAGTGCCCTCGGCGCTTCAGGTATCGCTCGAGCTGGTCCGAGAAGGTGGCACGGTCCATCGCCGGGATCCCCCAGCCGAAGGTCTGCGACCCGCCGAACACGACCACGCGCGCCTTGCCCTCGTGCGTGGCCACGAAGTCACGCCCCTTGAACCGCTGATCGATGAACCACGGGTTGAGCCGCAACACCATGGGGTCGTACTGGTAGTACCAACGCGGGCCGAGCCCGTGGTGCCAGTAGTGCGTGGCGTTGAAGCGCCGCTCTGGGTACAGCCCGAAAAGCGCCTCGAAGCCCAATAGCAACACTCCCAGGATCGCCGCCCAGCGCAGCAGACCGCGTCGAAGCGGGGCCGCGTCGCCGCCGTTCTCCCGCAGGAGCTGGCGCAGGTTGAAGGCTGCCGCCGCGAGCGCGACGATCCCGGTGGGCACCTCCCAGTCCGGATCGATGAGCTCGTTGCCCTGCCTCGCCGCCAGATAGACCCCCGCGAACGCCCCGACCAGGACGGTGGCGCGGGCGACGCGGAGCAGGAGCGCCCCCAGGCCCTTCGGCGAGCGTCCGGAGGGCAGCAGCGGCAGGGCGCCCAAGACCACGAGGCCGAACACCAGGAGGACGAAGGCGCACGCCAGCAACCACTCGGCGTCGAACGCGGCGCCGGCCACCAGTTCCAGAGCCGCCGACTTCCCGGTGTGGAGCGCCGCGGAGGCCCGGTCGACGGTGCGCGTCATGGAGAGCACCTGGGCGGCGCGCGGCGCGAAGGTGCGCTCCAAATCGCCCCGCCAATCGACGATGCGGCCGTTCACGAGCGCAACGCCGAAGCGGCCCCACGCGACCAGCTCGACCTCGTGCGTGCCGGGCTCCAGCGTGAAGGTGCTACGGGCGCTGCGCTCCACCTTGTCGTTGTGGAGGTAGCGGGCGGTGCCGGGCAGCTCGGGATCGGTCGAGAGGATGAGCGAGTACGCGCGCAGCGAGTAGCCGCCGGGGTCAGCCCCCTGTTCGACCGCATTCGGATCTTCGCGCTCCACGTCCTCGGGGTGGTCCTTGCTGCGATCCACCTGGAAGACGTCTCCGAGGATCAGCGGGGCGGACTGGAGCAGGTCTGCGCGGGCCGCCTCGCCCGGGCGCAGCGTGACCACGGCGCGGAGGTGGACCGGTTCCGACGTGTCAGTCACCTGCAGCGAGACGCGCTCCCCCAGCGTGAGGGCGCGACCGCCGGCTTCTGCGAGCGTGCGCGCGGCCGCTTTGTCCGTGGTCTCCACGCCCACAGGCGACTCCAGGCGCGCCGACGCAAGGCCCCACGACGTCGCGGCCAGGGCAAGCAGCCCGAAGGCCGCGGCGAGCCCAACGAGCCGCCCGGGTCGAGCCTCCGGCAGGCGGTAGGCGCGCCCGTCCCTCAGGATCTCCAGGGCCGTGAGCCACACGAAGAACACGTAGAGCCCGGCGAGCACCCACTGAAGCAGGAGAGGCATCCACGGGACGAGGCAGGTCGCGGCGAACACGGCGCGCGGCGCGGGCAGGAGCAGCATGCGCAGGATCAGCTCGACCGGCGGCCCACGCGTGTCGACCACCGCCTTGGCGACGGGCGCCACGATGAGGAGCAGCCACGCGAAGAGCGCGAGCCACGCGATCCCGCCCGTGGCGCGGCCCAGCGTCGCGGCGATCGAGAACCGCTCGTCGAAGTCGAGCGCCACGCCCCCGTCGAGCGTCCCCCGCACGCTCCAGCGGTGAACCACGGCGTTCAGCTCGCCGCACCCGAGCGCGAGCTTCGGCCGCAGCGAGCGTGTCTCGAACGGCCGCTGGGCCTCTTTGCCGTCGAGCGTGACCGTGAGCGCCGCGTCCGTGAGCGCGACCCGCACCGTGTGGCGCCCAACCCCGGACTGCGCGCCCAGCTCCTCCAGCGGGATTCGCTGGGCCACGCGGCCGCGCTCGAAGCGCAACAGGGCATTCACGAAGGGCGTCCCGGCGTGCTCGAAGGCCGTGAGTCGAACCGCCCAGAAGGTGCCCTCGCCGTGCCGATCGAGCACCACCAGGAGCTGCGAGTTGGCCTCGAGCGAGAAGTCGATCTCGGTGCTCTCGAGGGCCGTCAGCTCGTGTTCGAGGAGGGCGAACTCGTTGTTCCGGAGGTTGATCTGCCCGCCCAGGTTCTGGGGCGCGAGGCCGATGTCGGCGAGGCCGGGGATGTGGTACCACATGGTCCCGGACAGCCGGAACACCTTGCCGCCATTGAGGAATCCGATGCCGTCCCGCGTGCCCAGGTTGTGCGCCGTGACCAACGACGTGTTCCAAAACACGAGGTACGAGACGAGGACGGCGAGACCGCAGAGGCCGAGACGAGGGAGCTTCACCGCGCGCCAGTATGCATGCCCGGCCACCTGGGCGGAATTCGACGACGGTCCGCCCGGATCCGCCGGACGCCCCGCCCCACGAGACCGCCAAGCCCGCCCTCTTTCGAGTCTCTTGGGCTAGACGGGACCGATGCCCGGGGACAAGTTTCAGACTCGACCGGTCCCGTCACGGTGGGCCGACTCAGCCCGCGCGCCGCACGGAACGCTCCGGCTGCTGTCGCGCTTGCGCCCTTTCGGCGCCTACTCCCACCCCATGCAGTAATACGCCGCAGGAGAGGAACAACCGAAGTCCTCACTTTGGTCGACCCAGCGATGATCGGTCTCCCAGCTGTGCCCAATTGCCGATTGGCCGACCCCAGTCCACGACTCACAGGAACGGTTCAGGGCGCTCTCACCCGAAGCCTTCAGCCCGGTGTAGACGACGCTATCTCGCGTGGCGCCGGTCTCGTCGACGTTGACCGGCAGACGGATTTGGTCGTCCAGGAGGTCGGCGAGCGAGGTCGCGATCAGCCTGCCGTCCGTTCGGAACCAGGGCCGGTCGATGGCTCTATCCTTGGCGGACACCTCGTTGTCGGCGGCAAAGACCAGGAACGTGCCCTGGACCCCCGCCACGGTGGCCAACGATTGGCACCACGCGTCGAGCCCGCCTGGGAAGCCGAGGTTCGGCGCGGCGTCGGCCGACGATACGAAGAGGGTCGCCCGCAGCACAGACCCATCGAAGGTTGCCGGGTCCGTGCCCAGTGCCAGCTCGTCGGCGTCCTGGAGACCGTCCGAGTCGGTGTCGGCGCTCTCGTCGCTGGTGCCCAGCGCGATCTCCTCCTCGGCGCAGAGGCCGTCGTCATCGTGGTCGCCGAGCGCGTCATCCGAACCCGGGCAGAGGTCCCCAGCATCGCAAACACCGTCACCGTCGCCGTCCTGGGTGTTCGAGTTGGCCTTCACTGCAAGCTGGCGAGTCGCCGTCGACGATCCGTCCGGGGTCGTGACGGTCGCGGAGCACGTGAGGTTACCCGATTCGGACACGACGATCGGAAGGGTCTCACTCGAGCCGGGCACAGGCTTTCCGTCGACTCCCCACGCATAGGACACCTCTACCGCGACGTCGGCCCCCCCATCGTCCACGACGCGAGGCAGGCAGACTGCGACGTGGCACCCATCTTTCAGCGCGTACAGCGCCTCGACATAGACCGTCGGCACCGCCTTCTCGAGAGTGACGCTGGCAGCCGCCTGGAAGGGCGTACCCGAGACCGTCGCGACCACGGTCACGGCCCACGCTTCACCCAAACGCGTCGCTTCGCGAGGAATGCGCCACCCATCGAACGCCGTTGGCACGCCGTTTCGTGTCCACGAGTACGCCAGCGTCGCCCCCGACGGTACGCCCGCGAGCGAGACCACGAGGTCATCAGCGGTCGTCGGCTCCTTGGGCCCGATAGCTGCCTCGAAAGCCGGGCCATCCGCCATCGGAGGGCTGCCGCATGGGCTGCCGGCGGCGCGAGGGCTGACCTTGTCCCCGCTCACCGCCGCCGCGGTCTCGAAGCACCAGAGGCCCGCGCTGTCGTCACGTGAATAGCTGGCGCCGGCTTGGGGCGCCGGTGTCTCATCATCCTCACCCCAGTCGACCCAGTCGTCGACCCGACCGTCATGGTACACGCCGACGTCGCCGTCATCGAACGACGGCGCCGGGGGGCCGAGGCCGTCCGGCGGCTTGCCGTAGCAGGTCTCGAAGCCCGCTGGGTCGAAGGCGAAGACGGCACGCTCCCCAGGAGCGAGAAGTACCGGCTCGTCGACGAACGCGCTCTCGCCGTTGCTCGACCACAGCTCGAGACCCGTGAGGTCGATCGAGTCGGTGCCGATCCAGCGCACCTCCATGAACCCGGCGCCGGAACCCGCGCAAGCGGCCACCCCTCCGTGAACGAGCACTTCGGTGAGACGGATCGTTTCGTAGCCTACCTGGTCCAGCCCCTTCACGACGGCCGGTGGATCGGTCGTGTCGCCGAGGTCATGGGCCGTGTCGACCGTGTCGCTCTCGTCCAACACCTCCTCAGCGTTGTTGGCTTCGACGTCCGGCTCCACGCCTGGAGGGAGGGGCGCGTCCTCCGCGTCCGCCGTGTCAGGTGCCCACTCCGCGTCGGCGACGTGTCCATCGCCGGGCGCTCCGGTCCCGACCTCGGCGCCCTCTGCAGCGTCCACTGCGTCGTTCGTGTCCTCTTCGGCGCACCCGGACGCCGAAAGTCCCACCATGACAACCATGACCCATCCTCGCATTGTCACCTCACGCAATGCTCCAAAATTACCGCAGCCCGTGTCTCCAGGCGAGTCGCAGTTTACCTGGTGCGTTGAAGGAGACGCATTCTCAAGGCCTGGGTCTCCGATGCACGTCGGGACCCGCACGAGGCCGCAGACGCCTCCCCCCAGTGAGGCCGGGCGCTCGAAAGGGGTTGGAACGCGGCGCCCGGCCCGGTATGAACCGCGGGCTGTACGCCGATGATCCCGCGCCTCACCGAGCTCGAACCCGTCACCACGGCCACCCAGGCCTACCTGGACGCGCTGCGCGCTGGCGGCTTCACCGGAGACATCTCCAGCGACGCCGGGTCTCGGCTCGTCACCGCCACCGACAACTCGGTCTACCAGCTGCTGCCCCAGGCGGTGCTCTTCCCGCGCTCTACGGCAGACGTCTCCGTGGCGCTCCAGGCGGCCACACGGTTCCCCGGACTCACCGTCACGCCGCGCGGCGGGGGGACGGGGACCAACGGGCAGTCGCTCACCGCTGGCGTGGTCCTCGATCTGTCGCGCCACCTCTCGAAGATCCTGGAGGTCAACCTCGACGGCGGCTGGGTCCGTGTCCAGCCGGGCGTGGTACTGGACCAGCTGAACCAGCACCTGCGGCCGCACGGGGTCTTCTTCGCGCCGAACCTGTCGCCCTCCAATCGCGCCACGCTCGGGGGCATGATCAACACGGACGCGTGCGGCGAAGGGTCCAGGGTGCACGGGCGCACCAGCGAGCACGTCCTCGAGCTCGAGGCGGTGCTGGCGGACGGCACCGTGTTCCGCGCGGCGCCCACCGACGAGGCCGGCCTGAAGGCGCTCTGCGACCGGCAGGACGCCGTGGGCGCGCTCCATCGCGCAGTCGATCGCGTGGTCACCACACACGAACACACGATCCGCGCCGTCTTCCCTCGGCTCCGGCGCTACATGACCGGGTACAACCTCGCCTTGGTCCGCGGGTCGCGTCCCCGGCAGGCACCGGAGCACACGTTCGACCTCACGTACCTGCTTTGCGGTAGCGAGGGCACCCTCGCGGTAGTCACGGAGGCGCGCCTTCGGCTTACGCCGCTGGCTAAGGCCCGGCGCCTCGTGGTGCTGGAGTTCGAGAGCTTCGAGTCGGCGCTCGCGTCGGCCGAGGCGGTGGCCGCTGCGTCACCGTCGGCCATCGAGTCAATCGACGAGAAGGTCCTCGGCCTCGCGCGCGCCGACGTCGTCTGGCACGAGGTGGGTCACATCTTCGACCGGGCAGAGCGCCAATCCGGTCCACGCACGCGGGCGATCAACCTCGTGCAGTTCGAGGGCGCCGACGAGGCGGCCGTGACGGAGCGGGCCCAGGCCCTCGTCCAGAACCCCACCGGGGCTATCGGCGTCTACGTGGTCCCCAACCCCACCGAAGCGGCGGCGCTCTGGAACCTTCGCAAGAAGGGGGTGGGGCTCCTGGGGAACGCCCCCGGGCGGCGGAAGCCGATCCCGTTCGTGGAAGACACCGTGGTCCCCCCGGAGGCGCTGTCTGCGTACGTCAAAGAGTTCCGAGCGCTGCTGGACGCTGCCGGCCTCGAGTACGGCATGTTCGGCCACGTGGACGTGGGCTGCCTCCACGTCCGCCCGGCGCTCGACCTCAAGGACCCGGAAGATGAGCAACTGCTCCACCGGCTGTCCGAGCAGGTCGTGGCCCTGGTGCGACGATATGGCGGCGTGATCTGGGGCGAGCACGGCAAGGGCTTTCGCAGCGAATACAACCCCTTGTTCTTCGGCCAGACGCTCTACGGAGCGCTGTGCGAGATCAAGGCCGCCGCCGACCCCGAGGGGCGGCTCAACCCCGGCAAGCTGGCGGTGCCGGCGGGCTCCGGCAAGGCGCTGGCGCGGATCGACACGACCAAGCGCGGCGCCTACGACCGGCAGATCCCCGAGGCGGCGCTCGATCGCTTCTCCGCGGCTGTGAACTGCAACGGGAACGGGCAGTGCTTCGACTTCGACGCTGACAACGTGATGTGCCCGTCGTCCAAGGTCACGCGGGACCGCATCCACTCGCCGAAGGGGCGCGCGGGCTTGATGCGCGAGTGGGTCCGGCAGCTGGGGAACGCGGGGGTCGACGCCGGGGCGCCACGGGCAGCGCCGGCCCTCCCCCGCCTCGCGGCGTCGCTCCGAGGCGGCTACGACTTCTCGCACGACGTGTACGCGGCGATGGATGGCTGCCTCGCCTGCAAGGCCTGCGCGAAGCAGTGCCCGATCCAGGTGGACGTGCCTGCGTTCCGCTCGGAGTTCCTCGAGCTCTACCACACACGGTACCTGCGCCCGCTGCGCGACCACCTG
This sequence comes from Pseudomonadota bacterium, assembly GCA_005776725.1. GTDB lineage: Bacteria > Myxococcota_A > UBA9042 > SXOO01. The sequence continues at coordinate 8,700 of SXOO01000163.1, forward strand.
GTTGGCCGGCTGGAGGCCGCCTTGCCGTGGCTGGCCCGGTTTCCGCGGATCTCGAACTGGCTGTCGGGGAACGCACTAGCCCGGGCGATCCTGCGCCGCATCGGCCTCGTGGACACGCCTCCGCTGGCCACCACCCGCCCTGTTCTAGAGGGCGTCCGGCGCCTCGCGCCCGGCGAGACGCTCACGGAAGCCGAGACCGGCCAGACGGTCGTGTTGCTGCAGGACGCCTTCACTACCTTCTACGAACCCCACGTGCTCACGGCCACGGTGGAGCTCCTCCAGGCGCTCGGCTACGAGGTGGCGCTGCTGCCCTTCGTTCCCAGCGGAAAGGGTTGGCACGTCAAGGGCTTCCTCAAGCGCTTCCGGGCGGAGGCTGAGCGGTGGGAGCGGCTCCTGGCCCCGCTCTCCGGCGCCACCGTGCTCGGGATCGAGCCGGCGGTAGTGCTGGTCTATCGGGACGAGATCCCGAAGGCGCTCGGGCGGCCTCTGCCCGTCAAGGTCTCGCTGCTTCAGGAGTGGCTGGCGGCGCCGCGCATGACCATGCCCGCGGTCGCCGCGGCGTCGAAGCGGTTTCGGCTACTAGGCCACTGCACGGAGCGCACGGCGGTGCCCACCTCCAACACGCTGTGGCGGCAGGTCTTCTCGTCGTTCGGCCTGTCGCTCACGCCGGAGGCCGTGGGCTGCTGTGGCATGTGCGGAGCGTTCGGCCACGAGACGCGGCACGCCGAGGAGTCCAAGCGCATCTTCGCCATGAGCTGGGGCCCGCACCTCGAGGCCCCTGCGGACAGCGCGGAGCCGCTGGCCACAGGCCACTCGTGTCGCAGCCAAACCGAGCGGTGTAACGGGCGGCGGCTGCGGCACCCCGTCGAAGCGCTCCTGGAGGCCCTTCGCCAAGCGCAAGGTTTGCGTCAACACTATCCGCCTCGCTAGACTTGCCAGCTTGGCATCGCCTGCGCACCGCAGCTGCCCTTGGCCGTGGGCGACGCCTTTCAAGGAGGCCCCGTGTCTTTTCGCCGCTTCGCTCGGACCTTCCTGTCCGCTGCCGCCATGCTCGCGTGTGGCGAGCCCGAGACCGATTCCACCATCACGCCCGTGGACACCGGACCGGGCGACGCGCCCGCTGGGGGCGAGGTGGCCGTCGAAGGCGACGTGCGCGACGACACAGCAGCACCGGGTGGGGTCGGGGCGTGCTGCACGGCTTCGGCCTGCCGCGCGCTCACCGCGGACGACTGCGCGGCCGTGGGCGGGGTCTACCAAGGCGAGGAGGCAGCCTGCGGCGGCCAGACCTGCTTCACCGGACCCTGCTGCGTCGGTGAGGGCCTCACCACCTGCGAGCTCAAGGCCGAGCTGGCGTGCGCCAGCGCGGGCGGCGTCTTCCAGGGGCTGGGCTTCGCGTGCGGTGAAGGCAGCGCCAACCCCTGCGTCGGCAGCAGCGACGGCGCCTGCTGCACGCTGGACGGATGCACCGATGGCAGCTCCAGCGAGTGTCTGGCCGCCGGCGGGCAGTTCGGCGGCCCTGGCACGGCTTGCGACTCGTTCACGTGCGCCGAGAAGACGGGCGCTTGCTGCGTAGGCGGCGCCGACAGCGGCAACTGCGCCCTGGTCACGGACGAAGCCGCGTGCACCAACCTCGAGGGGACCTTCGCGGTCGGCAAGGCCTGCACCCCGGGACAGTGCGGTGGCACCACGAAGACCGCGTGCTGCCTCAGCGGCGGCGGATGCGAGGAGCTCGCGCCTCCCGAGTGCGCGGCCATCGGGGGCACGAGCTCGCCCGCGCTGACCTGTGCCGGCGATGCGTGCGGCGCCACTGGGGCCTGTTGCGCGGCGGGAACCTGCAAAGAGGTCACCGAGACCCTCTGCGAGAGCAGCGGAGGCAGCTTCGTCGCGGCCGGCGCCACGTGTGAGACGGCGGAATGCGGGGCGCCCGAGGGGGCGTGCTGCGCCACGGACGGCGGCTGCTCGATCACCGAGGAGGGCGCGTGCACAGGGACGTACGCCGGGGACTTCCTGACGTGCAGCTCACCCGAGGTCCCTTGTGCGTCCACGGGCGACGCCAAGGCCTGCTGCCTGAAGTCGGGGAGCTGCGAGGACCTCTCGGCTACCGCCTGCGCAGACAAGGGCGGAGCCTTCGAAGCCAGCGCACTGTGCGCTGCGACCACATGCCCCGCCCCAAAGGGCGCCTGTTGCAAGCCCGACGGCACCTGTGAAGAGGCGGAAGAGGCCACGTGCGTTGGGGCCTTCGCTGGTGCGTTCAGCGGCGCGGCCACGAGCTGCCTCGCGGTCACTTGCCCGGCGCCTGAGACCGCGGCGTGCTGCCTGCCCAACGGTCAGTGCGCGGTCGAGGCCGTCGTGACCTGTGAAGGCAAGGGCGGCTCCCCGAACAAGGGCGTGCTGAGCTGCGACGGCCTCAACTGCTCCTCGGCTGCCGCCTGCTGTGTGGACGGCGCGTGCTCGTCGAAGACGGGTCCCGACTGCGCGGCGGCGGACGGACTCTTCGTCGCGGGGCAGGCGTGCGACGCCGTGCTCTGCCCGGGCGTTCAGGGCGCGTGCTGCGCGGAGAACGGCGGGTGCGCCCTGGACGACGCCCTCAGCTGTCAGGTCGCCGGCGGCTTCTTCAACGAGGGCAAGCAGTGCGGCGAGGTGGTGTGTCAGGCCGCCGCTGAGGGCGCGTGCTGCCTCGGAAACGGGACCTGCGCGGTCGTGGGCGAGGCGGCTTGCGCCTCCGATGGCGGGAGCTACCTGGGCGATCAGGTCGCTTGCACTGCCTCGATCTGCCTCCAGAACAAGCCGGGGGCCTGCTGCTTCGGGACCGAGGAGCCCTGCCAGGACCTCACGTCCACTGAGTGCGTCGCGAGCGCAGGCACATTCAAGGGCTTCGGGACTGTCTGCACAGAGTCGATCTGCGGGTCCGACACCAAGACGGCGTGCTGCTTCGCCGACAAGAGCTGTCAGATCCTCGACGCCGCGTTCTGCTCGACCTCGGGCGGCCTCCCTTATGGCCTCGAGTCGTGCACACCGAACCCCTGCGTCCCGGTGGGTGCTTGCTGCACGGCAGGGAGCTGCGAGGTGCGCACCAGCGCGGCCTGCGGCGCGGCCGGCGGCACCTACCAGGGCGACGCCGCCGCGTGCACGAGCGAGCTGTGTGTCGAGGCCGCCGATGTGGCGTGCTGTACACCCGACGGCGGGTGCACCGTGACTACGGAGCCCGGCTGCACGGCGCTCGGCGGGGCCTCCACCCCGAGCTCCGTATGCGCTCCAGGGCTCTGCCAGGCCACGGCGCCTTGCTGCACCGCGTCCGGATGCCAGGCGCTCACGCTCGTGGCGTGCGCGGCCGCGGGCGGCGTCCCGGTCGATGCCGTGAGCTGCTCGGTCGCCGGCTGCGACGAGCTCGCCGGGACCGGTGCGTGCTGCAATCAGGCCACGGGCGCCTGTTCCGAGGGCACGGGGCTGGCATGCGCAGCCGAGGACGGGAAATTCAACGCCGGTGCTACGTGCACCCCGGGCTTCTGCGGCGGCGGCATCGTCGGCGCCTGCTGTGATGTGGCGGGGGGGACCTGCCAGGTCACCGACCCGCTCACGTGCAACGGCACGCCGGGTCTCACCTATCTCGGTGACTTCACAGTCTGCGCCGACTGCCCAGTGGACACGACCAAGAGCGGCGCCTGTTGCGACGGTCAGGTGTGCACGGACGGGACAGAGGACGAATGCGTCACCAAGGGCGGCAGCTTCTTCGAAGACGTCCTGTGCAGCGCGCAGCCGTGCACCGGCGCCACCGGCGCCTGCTGTAGCGCCGACGGGGTGTGCACCATCGACTCTGGGGCGGATTGCGCGGGCACCTTCAAGGGCGTCGACGTGGCCTGCGGGCTTGGCGTATGCGGCGCCGCGGCATCGAAGCTCCGGCCCTGCTGCACAGAGGGCGCGTGCAAGCTCTACACCTCGCAGCAGTGCTCGGACGCCGCCGGGAAGCTCTTGACCGACGCGCTGCAGTGCGTGGCGTCAGGCTGCACCGCGCTTCCCAAGGTCGGCTGCTGCCAGCCGGCTGGCTCGTGCGCCCTGGTAGACGAGTTCACGTGCGAGAGCGTCGGCGGCGTCAAGGTGGGCAACGACTGCTCCAACGCCGCCCAGAGCTGCACTGGCCCGGGGACGGGCGCGTGCTGCACGGCCTCCACCTGCATCGACGCGCCCACGAAGGCCGCTTGCGACGCCGCGGGCGGGTCGATGCTCGGCTTCGGACCCAAGTGCCAGGCAGGGCTGTGCGCAGCGATCGGCACAGTCGGCGCTTGCTGCGCAGGGAACGGAGTCTGCACGTCGACCTTCAGCAACAGCTGCCAGGGCGCCTTCTACGGCGGCAAGGGCTGCAATACCTTCGTCTGCGACGCGACCACCACCCCCGCCGCGTGTTGCGGCGACGACGGGACGTGCTCCGAGAAGACGGCTACGACTTGCGCCTCGGGCGGTGGGACGGCCAAGGCCGGCACGTGCGCGACCCCAGACATCTGCGGTCCGGCGGTCCCGAAGGTGGCCTGTTGCACTGGAGAGAGCTGCGCGCTGGCTACCCCCGGCGGCTGCACGGGCACGCTCAGGCCCGAGCACAGCACCTGCTCACCCAACCCATGCGTCGAAGTGGAGACTGCGGCCTGTTGCACGGCCACAGGCTGCACCGACCTTTCCGCGGAGGCCTGCGCCGCCGCCGGGGGGACCACCAAGGCCGCGACCCACTGCCCGCAAAACCCATGCGGCACCGGCGGCGCCGGGGCCTGCTGCGCTCAAGCAGGGACCTGTTCGAGCAAGACGCAACAGACCTGTGTGACGGGCGGGGGCATCTATACGAGCCCGGGCCAGACCTGTACGGCCGGGCTGTGTGCCAGCCTCACCACCGGCGCGTGCTGCGACATCGCCGGCGGCTGTGTGGAGGGCACTGACTCGGACACCTGCCAGGCCTCCGGGGGCGCATTTCAGCTTGGCAAGACCTGTGCTGCAGCGGCCTGTACCGCCAAGCCCGGCGTGTTCGCGTGCTGCTCGGACACCGCTCAGTGCACGCTGTCGCAGAGCGAGGGCACGTGCAAGGGCGGCGGAGGGCTCCCAGTGCTCACGTCCAAGGACTGCGCCGTCGGCGCATGCCCACCCAAGAGCGAGGGCGCGTGCTGTAGCCCGAGCGCGGTTTGCCAGGAGACGAGCAACTACAGCTGTGCGTTCGCTGCCGGCCAGTTCAAGGGCCCAGCGTCGAAGTGCACCGAGTTCGATTGCACGCCGGTCCCGTTGACCGGCGCCTGCTGCAAAGCAGGCGTCTGCACCGACTCCACGGCCACGGCGTGCGGCGCCTCGGGCGGCGGCTTCCGCGGCCTTGGCACCACCTGCGCGTCGGCTCAGTGTCCGATCGCCACCGCCGGCTCGTGCTGCGCCGCCGGGGTCTGCTCGGAGGTCACCCAGTCCGCCTGCACGGCGAAGAGCGGCACCTTCGGCGGCGCCGGGACCTTCTGCGCGGCCGCGACCTGCGGACTGGCCACGGGCACCTGCTGCTTGCCGGGCGGGGTCTGCAAGCTGCACAGCCCGGCCAGCTGCGCAGCGGCTGGTGGGACTTTCACCAACTTGTCGGTGTGCGCAACGACCACCTGCCCGGCCGCCATCGCTTGTTGTTTCGAAGACACGGGGTGCACCACCCTGACCGCCGTCGCCTGCGCAGCGCTCGGCGGGGTGTCGCAGGGCGCGGGCTCGTCGTGCAACACCTTCAAGTGTGAGCCGCCTGGCGAGAAGAAAGCCTGCTGTTCACCTGAGGGCACCTGCTCGGACCTCACCGAGAAGGCGTGCACGGAAGAAGGCGGCGCGTGGAAGGCAGATCTCACGTGTAACGAGGCCAATTGCCCGGTCGCCGACCCGATCCGCGCCTGCTGCCAGAGCGACTTCAGCTGCAGCCTCAAGACGTTCGCGCAGTGCAACGCGGGCGGCGGCACCCTGCGTCCGAACGACAAGGTGTGCTCGGCGGAGCTCTGCGGAGCTCCCGGGGCGTGTTGTGCCGACGACGGCTGCTTGCCCAACACGTCGTCTTCCACCTGCACGGCAGTGGGCGGGAGCTTCGTGGGCGTAGGCAGCACCTGCGTCCCCGGCCTCTGCGGCGCGGTGGGCGCCTGCTGCCTGCCCAACACCCAGTGCATCGCGGATGTCACGGAGAACTACTGCCTGGACCAGGGCGGCAATTACGCCGGCGACGACAAGTCGTGCGCGCAGGCCGCCTGCACCGCCGACCTGCCTGCCGCTTGCTGCGGTCTGGGAGGCGGCTGCACCACCAAGACGGCCAGCGTCTGCCTGTCCGAAGGCGGGACGTTCAAGGATGGCCTCGCGTGCGGACAGGTCGTATGTGCGCCGCCAACCATGGGCGCCTGCTGCGAGAACGGCCTCTGCTCCTTGCGGACGCCCGCGGACTGCGCTGCGAGCGGCCAGAGCCACCACGGCATCGGCGTGCCGTGCGGCGCGGTGAACTGCCCCATCAACACCAACAAGAACGGCGCCTGTTGCACTGCGCTCGGGTGCACTGACACGGAGTCCGTGGTGTGCGCTGCGCTCAGCGGGTCCTTCGCCGGTCAGGGGACGAAGTGCCAAACCACGCAGTGCGACGCAGATGGCGCGTGTTGCGGGGGCGGCGGCTGTACCATCAAGAAGCAGAGCGCCTGCCAGTACGAGTTTGCCCAGGGGAAGACGTGCTCACAGGTGCCGTGTAGCGGCAGCGGCTTCACGCACGCGTGCTGCCTCCCGAGCGGCTCGTGCGCGATCACGACCTCGGCCAGCTGTACCTCCCAGAATGGCAAGGTCCACTTCCTCCAGTCCTGTGGGTCCGTGACCTGTCCGCACATCACCACGGGCGCATGTTGCTTCACCACAGCGTGCGAAGACGGCATCGCAGGAGCGGATTGCCCCGGCCTGGGGGGGATCTACAAGGGTAACGGCAGCGCCTGCTCCACGAACCCGTGCGGCTTCGAGGGCAAGGGTGCGTGTTGTGGGATCCCGGCCATCGGCTGTCTAGCCGAGACCACCAAGTCGGTGTGCAGCGGGTTCGACGGTACTTACGCCGGTGACAACACAGTGTGCGGGCAGTGCCCTTGAGGTCTCGTCACCTCGCGAGGGTCCTTCGGGGCTGCCCGACCTTTAGCCCGAGTGCCCCCATGAAACCCCTGAACGAACGATGAGCGTACCTCCCATGGGCGGCGATCCGGCCGCGTTCGCCGCCCTCGAGCAAGCGCTGGCGCTGAGCCCCGGCAACGCCGTGCTCCGTGGTCTAGTCCTCAAAGCCGCGCTGGACGCTGGGCTCGGCGCGGCCGCGTGGACGCACATACAGGACCTGCTGCCCGAGGCGCTGGCCTCGGACGCTGACCGGCAGCTGGCGGCGCGCGTGGCCCTGGCCGCAGGGCAACCAGCGATCGCCGAAGCTTTCGCTTCCGCCGGGGGCGCTCACATCGCGGACGGCGTCGTCCGTTCCGGCGCCAACGAGGCGCCCGAGGCCGCCAAAGTGGTGCCCTTTGGAAAGCCTCGCCTCCGTGTGATCAGCAATGACGAGGACGCACGCTCGGACGTGAGCCGCCTGCTCGAGCCGGAGCCCGCACCGATCACGTTCGCGGACGTCGGCGGGCTCGACGGCCTCAAGGAGCAGATCCGGCGCAAGATCATCCTCCCCTTCTCGAAGCCCAGCCTCTTCGATCGCTTCAAGAAACGCGTTGGCGGCGGGATCCTGATGTATGGCCCCCCGGGCTGCGGCAAGACGCTGCTCGCGCGCGCTACCGCCGGGGAGTGCGGCGCCACGTTCTTCAACGTGGCCATCTCCGATGTGCTGGACATGTATCTCGGCGAGTCCGAGCAGAAGCTGCACGCGCTGTTCGAGAAGGCGCGCCAGTCGAAGCCCGCGGTCTTGTTCTTCGACGAGATCGAAGCGCTCGGCGGTAAGCGCGAGTTCAGCCGTGAGTCCACCACCGCGAAGGTCGTCAGCCAGTTCCTGGCAGAGATGGATGGGCTCGCCACCAAGAACCAGGGTGTTCTGGTGCTTGGCGCAACCAACGTCCCGTGGGCCGTCGATCCCGCGTTCCGTCGCCCCGGTCGCTTCGATCGGGTGCAGTTCGTCCCGCCACCCGACAAGGCGGCGCGCCTCGACATCCTCCAGCTCTTGCTCGCGGGCCGCCCCACGGCGGGTCAGCTCCCGCTCGACGAGCTCTCGCAGAAGACCTCCGGCTTCTCCGGAGCCGACCTCCAGAACCTCGTGGAGACCGCAGTCGACGAGGCGATCCAGGCCACGTTGGCCGCCGCCACCGAGGTGCCGGTGAGCGCCGACCACCTCCGTCGTGCGCTCAAAGAGGTGAAGCCCACCACGGTGGAGTGGCTCAACACGGCGCGCAACTACGCGCGTTACGCCAACGAGTCCGGCCAATACGACGAGGTCCTCGAGTTCCTGAGTAAACACGGCGTCGTTCGTTGACGGCCACGTATCAAATCGCCGACGAGCCCCGTGCCTCGGGCCTCGCGCGCATCGTCGTCAACCCGATCTGGCCGCTATTCTCGTTCATGTTTTGCAGGCCGTGGCTCGCGTTCCCGTGGTTCGTCCTCAACGGCTGGGCCCTCGGCAGCCCTAGCCTTCGAAAGGAGGCCGCGATCGCCGGGTTGGGGTTGGCCGTGGGCGCCCTGGTCATGTGGTTGGCCTTGGGGGCGGCTTCGGGCCAGTGGGCCGGCCTCCCCACCGAGGGGTCATTCGATCGGGAGACCTTCGCCTACCTCAATGCGCTCCGGCGCGGCCTGCAGCTGGCGGCTGCCTACGCGCTCATGACGACGCAAGCCCCCGCCTTCGCGCTCTGGGAGTACTACGGTGGAAAGCCGGGTCCGGGCTTCGTCGGGGTGATCGCCGGGGCGGTGCTCGACGAACGCGTCGCGGACGCCGCCGTCGACCTGAACTCGATCTGGGTCATGGGGCTCTTGTGAGCCGCGGCGCGCACATCCTGTCCCTCGCGGCCCGCCAGCTCACCTACGGTGACGCCGGCGCCGCACTCGAGACCGTCCGCGGCCTCCTCACGGAGGACCCCAGCAACGCCACGGCGCACGCCTTGCTCGCCCAGATCCTGCTGTCCCAACGCCGGCTGCACGCGGCCGACATCGAGGCACGGCTGGCGCTCCAGTACGACCCCATGCTGCCCTACGCGCACGTGGTCCTCGGGCGTGTGGCGTTGTCCCAGCGGCGCTTTGGAGCCTCGGAGGAGAGCTTCCTCGCCGCTCACGCGCTCGCACCGGACGACGCAGCGCCCTTCCTCGGACGGGCCACGCTGCGCCGCCTCCAGCAGAGACGACGCGAGGTGGCGCCCCTACTCGAGGAGGCGTTGCGCCGGGAGCCGAACGACGCGCAGATCCACGCCGACCTCGCCGAGCACTACGCCGACGTCGGCGACACGGGTCGCGCGTACACCAGCGCTCGGTCAGCCCTGGCGCTCACGGCGGAGTGCGCCGACGCCCACGTCGTGCTCGGCCGCCTGGAGCTCGGGGACGGGAACGTCGAGGCCGCCCGCGAAGGCGCCTGCGACGCGCTGCGCCTCGAGCCCAACAACGCCGGTGCCCTCCGGCTGCTCGCCGAGGTCAAGGCGCGCCAAAGCTGGGCGCTCGGCCTCTGGTGGCGCTTCTCGGCTGCCCTCGATCGGCTGGGCCCGGAGCGCAGCATCGGAGTACTGGTAGGGCTCTGGTTCGTGATCCAGCTGGCTACGACGTACTTCAAGTTCAACAAGGCGCCCACCGCCGCCACCGTTACGTCGTGGTCATTCCTGGCCTTCTGCGCGTATACGTGGGTGGCCCCGGGGCTCTTCCACCGGTCGGTTCAGCGAGAGCTGGGCGCTGTGAAGAGCCTCAAGGACTTCTAACCCCCGCCCGCGGGAACAAGCGCCCCCGTCCTGTGGTAGGACTGAGTTGGCCTGCGATCTCTGAGGTAGCCGTGGACGTCCTTCTCCTTCAGCCCCCAAAGCACTACTGGCCGTTCGTCTCCGCGGACGACAACTTCGTCGTGCCGCAGGGCCTCATCTACCTGGCGGCGCACGCTCGTCTGAGCGGACTCACCGTCGGGGTCATCGACTGCAACCCGATCAAGATGGGGTTCCGGTCGCTCTACGACTTCGTCGCCGAGCACAAGCCAAAGGTCGTGGGCATCGGTGAGAACCACGCCCTGTACTCCCACGAGGCGTTCAAGACGTTCCGCATGGTCAAGGAGGCCTCGCCGGACACGCTGACGGTCGCGGGCGGCGCCCACTTCGCCCATCTCTATCAGGCAGCCCTGCTCGACCCGGCGCTCGACTACGTCGTCTTCGGCGAAGGCGAGCTCACGTTCACCGAGCTCTGCCAGCGCATCGCCGGGCACACGGGCGCGGGCCGCCCGGACGTGACCGACATCCTGGGCGTGGGGTATTGCGAAGACGGCGTCGTGAAGTCCACGGGCTCGCGACCGCTGATCCGCGACCTCGACGACCTCCCGATCCCGGCCTACGACCTCCTCCCGATGGAGCTCTACGGCACCAGCAAGTACCTGTTCAGCCCGGGTGGCGCCACGATCCAGCATAGCCGCGGGTGCACCCTGTCCTGCTCGTTCTGCGCGTGGTGGACCATGATGGCGAACCGCAAGGAGAACGAGGACGGCACCGTCACGCTCACGCCCCGGTGGCGAACGTTCAGCGTGCCGCGGCACCTCGAGGAGGTCGAGCTGCTGGTCAAGCGCTACAACAAGCGCTGCATGATGTACGTGGACGAGTCCTGGAACATCAGCCCCAAGTTCAACCTCGAGTTCTCCGAAGAGGTTGTGAAGCGCGGGCTGGACATCAAGTGGTTCGCGTTCATGCGCGCCGACGCCATGCTCCGAGACTATGAGACCGGGGTGCTCGGGAAGATGGTCGAGGCTGGTATGGCGCACATCTGCATCGGCGTGGAGCGCGCGGAAGATAGCGACCTCCAGGCGTGGAACAAACACCGTTACAGCACCTCACAAACCCGCCGCGTCTTCCAGATCCTGAAGGACGAGTACCCCCAGGTCTTCCGACAGGGCACGTTCATCGTGGGTGTCCGCGACGAGACCCCCGACACGATGTGGCAGCAGGCCGAGCTCGCAAAGAACCTGGGACTGGACTACCCGGCCTTCCACCCGGTCACACCGGTACCCGGCACCGTGGTCTACGAAGAGGCCAAGGCGCAGCAGCTCATCGAGCTGGACGACTTCAAGAAGTTCGACTGGATGACGCCCGTGATGAGCTCCAAGTACATGACGCGCGACGAGATCGCCTGGCAGATCTATGAGATGAACAAGACGCTCGTCACCCCCGAGTGGCTGCTGAAGGGCCTCACCGACGCCACGCCGTACCGCCGCTCGATGTATCTCTGGTGGGCCAAGGTAGCGGCCAACATGGCGCTGGATCAGCTGAAGCGCCTCGTCAATCCGCTCAACTCTCTGGACCACACGAACCTCGTGAAGCCGGTTTGGTACGACCACTAGCGGCTCCGGTTCCCCAGGGGTCGGTTAGAGGCCACGCACCACCCACTTCTCGGGTGACGCATCCACACCGCTCAGAAGCGCCAGAAGACGTCCACGACGGGCCATACACAAGGCGCGGCCCAGTCGTTCGGGCACGCCGCGACGGCCCCCGACTCGAGCCCGAGCGGGAACTCTCCGTAGGCCACACCGCCAGCCACGTGGAGCGCGCCGAAGCTGTGCACATACGTCAGGTGCGCGGAGGGCGCCTTGAGCCCGGCCTCCCGACCGACTTGGACGCCGCCCTGCAGCTGGAGGAACGAGCTGGGCGAGATCACCCAACCGATGGTGACCGCCCCATCGAAGTCGTCGTCGTCGGGGTTGACGTCACGCTGGTAGCCGACTCGCGCCGTGAGCACGACCCCGCCACCGACCTCGACGCTGGTGAGGAGGCCGGCGTCGACGTGTCCCAGGGGGCGGCGGTGATCTCCGCCCACGGTGTCTTCCGTGGGGACGGTGCCCGCACCGCCGAAGGCCGCCGAAACCCGCACGCCGGAACCCTCGAAGAGCCGCCACCGGAACGCAGCGTTAGGCGTGAGGAGGGCCCAATTGACGGGGTGTATGAACATCGTGAGGGCGTCGTTCACGCCGTAGCCGATGGGGGAGAACAGGCCCACGAGCAGCTCACCTTGCTCCAGGGTCTGGGCGGTGCCCAGGACCACCTCGCCCACCTGGTCGAACGTCGCTTGCGCGGGGCTCGTGAGCAGCAGGAGGGCGGCGAGCCGCCTCACGCGAGCGCCTGGCGCTGCGCCTCGTAGGCGACGACCGAGACGGCGTTTGCCAGGTTGAGGCTGCGGATCTTGGTGTTGTGGGGCACGGTGAGCTGCCGGTCGGGGAACCGAGAGATGACCGAGGGCGGCAGCCCGTCGGCCTCACGACCGAAGATCAAGAGGTCATCGGGGCCGTACCGGACATCCCAGAACGAGCGCGTCCCCCGGGCGGTGAACAGCCAGACCGGGCTCTCGGGAAACGCGGCCAGGAGCGCGTGGAAGGACTCGTGGACGGTGAGGCGGATGCTGGGCCAATAGTCGAGCCCCGCCCGCTTCAAGTACTTGTCCTCGAGGGAGAAGCCGAGCGGCTTCACGAGGTGGAGCTCGAGGTCGAGCCCGGCGCACAGGCGCCCGATGTTGCCGCTATTCTGCGGGATCTGCGGCTCGACCAGCACGATGTGCATCGCTCAGTCCCCGAGGCCGTGACCCGGCACCAGCAAGCGCTTCTTGTAGGCGTCGTAGTCGAAGCGCGTGGAGTGCTTCGGGTTGTGACACGTGCGGCAGGTGCTCTCCGGCACTTCGCGCTGAATGTGGGCCGCCTCGGACGACTCCGCATGGAGGCTCCCCGGGCCGTGGCAGCTCTCGCACTGAACGTCGTGGAGGCCGTCGAGCTTCTTGATGCTGCTGCCCCCGGGCCGCATGAAGCCCGTGACGTGGCAGGAGACGCAGTAGATGTCGAAGGTCTTCTTGTCTTCGACGATGGTCTCCCAGGCGTCGTGGTGGCGGTCCTTCTCCCAGAAGGCGCGGGTCTCCTCGTGGCACTCGAGGCACTTCTCCACGCCCACGTAACCCGCCTCCCCAGCCGCGGGGGGCACGGGGTCGCTGGCGGTCGCCATGTTGATCTGTTCGAGGTCGGCATCGAAGCGATCCATGAGGGACGCAATGGTGGGCTCGCGCGGGAGGTCCCAGCCCACCGGCGTGAGGCTCCAGCGCAGCGTGCTCGAGCCTTTCGGCGCGGGTTCGCCGGGGAACTCCGCGGCCAGGGGTCCGCCTGTCATCACCACCTCGAGGCGGCCGACCTGCCCTCCCTGAACGAACGACTGCACGAGGTAGGTGGGCGCACCGCCCGGCCCGAGCGGCTCGACCTCGTCTGACACGATCGCGTCGAGCCCCTGCCCTGCGGCGACGAGCACGTCGACCCCGAGGCCCTCGCGAAGCGTGCGCTTGGCACCGCGGAGGCCCAGCGAGCTGAGCGCCACGATCAGCACGGCCCCGCCCTGCCGGAGCGCGTCGGCCTCGGCGCGAGCCGCGGGGCCGGGTGGGCTCCCGCCGGACGCCTCGGGGATGAGACCCAGAACGCCGACCTTCACACCGCGCACGTCGAGCACGATTGAGCGCCGCGTGCCGGCGACCCACGGCGCAGTAGGCGGCGGGTTGGTGACGATGATGGGGATACCGACGCCCGGTAGCGCCTTCGCCAGCCACTCGGGCTGCTGTAGATCGCTGGGCCCAACGGTGGCCGCGGCGACGCCCATGAAGCGCAGCGCCTCGCCCACGGCCGTGGTCTTCGCGTCGATCTGCGGCCGCAGGAAGTCGGGGATCCCCTCGTCGTCCAGGAGGAGATCTCCGGCGTGCAGGACAGGCGCCCCTGCAGCGCTGGCCCGGGCCAGCCTCAAGACCTCGGCAACGCGATCGACCCCGCCACGACGTAGGTCTGGCGAGCAGCCGCAGGGCTTCAAGGTGCCCCGCAGATCGCTGAACACGAAGAGCGTGGCCTCTCGCGGCCCCTCGTCGGGCGCGCGGTCGGGCGTAGACAGGCGGCCACACCCGAGCGCGAGCAGCACGCCCAGCCAGGTGAGGCGGGTCATCAACGCGGCAGGGAGAAGGTGGTGCAAGCCCCGATCTGCTCGATGGTCGCGGCCGTCTTGGCCTTGGACCGGGTGGCGTAGACGTTGCTGACCACGAACGACTGTCCGCACATCGTGCCCCGCTTACCCACCTTCACGCCGTGGCGCTCACCGCGGTTGATGTAGAGCACCGTGCCATCCGGTGCTCGGGCCGTGTTGGAGATGGAGCCGGTGATCGGCCCCGTTGGGTCGATCGCGGGCTCGCCCACCACCACCACGCAGGCGCCAGAGGCGTCGCGGCGTTGGCCGGCGGGGCACGGCTGAGGGCCGCCGCCCAGCTTGACGCACTTGCCGCCCTGACAGATCTCGCCGGGCTGGCACTTGCACTTGGGCGCGGAGGCAACGCACTGCCCGGTGCGCCGGTTGCAGACATACCCCGTCTTGCAGCTCGGCTTGCACTCCTTGAGGACCTTGATGCACTCGCCGGTGGCGGCCTCGCAGACGTAGCCGCGCTTCTTCTGGCAGCTGTCGTCGCACTGGTACTTACACTCGCCGTCGTCGCAGAGCTCCCCGGCCTCCTCGTCGCACTCGGGGTCGCACTCCTTGACCTTGCGCTTGCACTTGCCTTCGACGCACTCCTCGTCGTCGTCGCACGACGCGCACGGGTCCACGGCCTTGAACTGCACCTGCGCCGAGTACCCGTAGCTGCCCTCGGTGATCTCGAACTTCAGGTAGTACGGCTTCTGCGCCTTGAGCTTGAACTCGAGATCGTACTTCGGGATGGTCGGGTCCACGGGGCGCTGGTCCAAGACCCGCGCCTCGTCGTCGTACAGCGTGATCACGCCCTTGAGATCGTGCTTCTCGAACGCCGTGCCCAGCCGGAACTCCACGGTGGCCATGGCGTCCTTGAAGTACTTGACCTCCTTGCAGTCGGATCGGTCACCCGCTTTGTGGTTGAGCTCGTCCTTGATCGCCACGCCCGGGGGCAGCGGCTTGGCGGACGTGCAGGTCTCGTCATCGTCCGTGTACTTGTACGGAGTACACCCGGCGCCGGCGGCGACGAGGCCAAAGAGGACAAGCGCGAGCGCGAGGAGGCGGGTGCTGACCACTAGAGGGCTCCCTGGTCGTTGGGTCGCGGGGGACACCTGCGAGAAACGGCGCGCGGGCGCGGAGAAGTCCCGCGACGTAACGCCTGGGTGGTTTACCACTGGCAAGCGACCGCGGGAAGTTGACGCCGCTACTTGTCGCAGTCGTGCAAGATCGTGAGGTCGTCGAAGCGGTGGTAGTTGTAGTAGTAGCCCGTGCTCCCTGAGAAGAACACGTAGCCACCGCGGAACTCGAAGTCCGGGACCTCCGTGTCCACGACCACGGCCCCGTCGTACCAGACCTTGATGTGGGTGGCGGCGATGTCCACCCGCACGCTGTGCCAGCTGAGATCCTCCACGTTGCCGATGTCGTAGTAGGCGATGGAGGCGGACGGGTCGAGGCCCTGGGTGAGCTCGATGTGGTCCGCCCCGGTCGGGTCGGAGTGGTACTCGGCGCCGTTCAGAATGTTCTGCCAGGTGTCGATCTCCACGGTGAAGGCGTCGCCGGTGAACGCGCCGTAGGGACCACCAGCCCCATAGCCGAGTCCCCCACCGCCCTCTCCGGCGACGATCCAGCTCTGCATGTCTGCTAGCGAGTCGGCCTTCATGAAGGTGGCCGCGAAGCCGTCAGCGCCGTTCGAGTCGCCGCCCCCGCCGGTGGAGAAGCGGAACCGAATGGAGACGCTGCCCGGCGCGACCTGCGGCTGAGTGCTGTAGATGGCCCCCTTGCGACCCTGGAAGAGCCCGGTCATCTCGAGCCAGCCGCCGGGGTCCCAGTACGCGTCGGATGCGGTGAGCCAGACAGCCGCGTCCAGGCCGGTGTCGAAGTTCTCGGACACCTTCTCGGCGCAGAGCCGGACTGGCGACTCCGCGAGGCCGCCCTCGCACGGCGTGCCGTTGGAGTGCACCACGATGGCGGTGAGCGTGCTCAGCCCCGGCTCGCCGATGAGGCCGGTCCACGAGCTGCTGCCGTCGCCGCCAATCGGGCTCTGGCCGATCAGCGGCCCGCCGCCGAGGCTCCACTCCACGATGTAGTCCCCCGGCAGCTCGCCGGCGGGCAGCGTCACGTTGGCCGACAGCGTGACGGCTTCGGCCACGGCGTAGAAGTCGGAGCTCGATGGCGCGGTGATGGCGAGGCTGGCGGTGCAGGTGAACGGAGGACCCGCGTCCGGGACATCGGGCACCACCGGCACGTCCGGGGTCTCGGGCGCCACGTCCGGCGTGGGCTCTATGTCTTCGACCCCGACGTCGGGGACCTCCTCGACGTCCGGCGCCGCCGGCACGTCCGGCACCGCGGGGACGTCCTCTGCAGTCACGTCGTGCGCCGGGACGTCCTCGACCGCCACGACGTCAGGCTCGCCCTGCGGGACATCGGCCTCGGGACTCGGCAGCTCTTCGTCGGATACATCGCTCCCGGGGGGCTCGCCCACATCGGCGCTGGGTGAGTCGGAGTCGCCGCCCGCACTGTCCGCTAGTACGCCGGAGACCGCCTCCTCCGCGCTGCACCCGAGGACCAGAGCCCACAACACGCCACTCTGCCGGAACCGCATGCCCACCTCCGCTCGAACCCGCCTGTGCCCGCGCAAGCCTACGGCCTGCTCCTGCGCAACTCAACAGACAGGGCGTCCCGGTGTAGGCTCGGCGCCCTTCGAGAGGAGCCACGATGAGCAAGGTCCAAATCGCCGTAGTTGGCGCTGGGTACTGGGGCAAGAACCACGTCCGGAACTTTCACGCCCTTGGGGCGCTCCGCGTGGTCTGCGACCGGGATGACGACCGCCTCCGGGCGTCGCTCGCGGCTGCTCCGGGAGTGGAGGTGGCGCGAACCCTCGCAGAGGTGCTCGCGCGCGACGACATCCAAGGAGTGGTGCTCGCCACGCCCGCCGAGACACACTATCGCCTGGCGTGCGAGTGCATCGCAGCCGGCAAGGACGTGCTGGTGGAGAAGCCGCTGGCGCTGCGGGCGAGCGATGGCGAAGACCTTGTTCGCCGTGCCGACGCCGCCGGGCGGATCCTCATGGTGGGACACATCCTCGAGTTCCACCCCGCCGTGCGCAAGCTGCACGAGCTGGTGACTCAAGGGGCCCTCGGCAACCTGCGTTATGCGTACTCGAACCGGCTCAACCTCGGGAAGGTGCGCCGCGAGGAGAACATCCTCTGGAGCTTCGCGCCCCACGACGTGGCGATCCTCCTGCGCTTGCTCGGCGAGGAGCCAGCCACTGTCGCCGCTACCGGCGGCAACTATCTCCACCCCTCGATCGCCGACGTCACCGTCTCCAACTTCACCTTCCCCAGCGGGGTCCGTGCCCACATCCACGTCAGCTGGCTGCACCCCTTCAAGGAGCAGAAGCTGGTGCTGGTGGGCGAGAAGGCCATGGCCGTGTTCGACGACGGCGAGAAGAAGCTGTTGCTCTACGAGCACGGCATCGACTGGGTCGACCGTGTCCCCGTGCCGCGAAAGGCCGAAGCGAAGGAGGTCCCGTTCGGCGACGACGAGCCCCTCCGGGCAGAGTGTTCCGCCTTCATCGAGGCGATCGCGACCCGCCGCGCACCGCTCACGGACGGCCGCTCGGGCCTGGCGGTGCTGCGCGTGCTGGCCCGCTGCCAGGAGAGCCTGGAGCGCGGTGGAGCGGTCCTGCCCCTGAGGGACGCCGAGGCCCCGCCCGACGTGTTCGTGCACCCCACCGCGTCCGTGGGTCCCGGCGCCGTGTTGGGCCGCGGCACCAAGGTCTGGCACCACGTCCACGTCATGTCCGGCGCCCGAATCGGCGAGCGCTGCGTGCTGGGCCAGAACGCGTTCGTGGCCGACGGCGTGCGCATCGGCAACGGCGTCCGGATCCAGAACAACGTCAGCGTCTACAAGGGCGTCACGCTGGAGGACGACGTCTTCTGCGGTCCGTCCATGGTGTTCACGAACGTGAAGAACCCGCGGGCTCACCTCGAGCGCAAGGACGCGTTCGCCGCCACGCCAGTGGGGCGAGGCGCCACGCTGGGCGCCAACTGCACGGTGGTCTGCGGGCACCGCATCGGCGCGTACGCCATGGTCGCGGCCGGGGCGGTGGTCACGGCGGACGTCCCGGCCCACGCCCTGGTCATGGGGGTCCCCGCGCGAATCCGCGGCTGGGTCTGTGCCTGCGGCGAGCGGCTACCGGCGGGCGAAGTCTGCCCCGAGGCCGCGGTCGGCTGCGACGCCTGCGGCACCGAGCACGTCCCTCACGGAGCCGGTCTGATGGCGAAGCCACCGGGATACCCCCCCACCGCGTGATCGTGGTAGGTTTTCGGCGCTCTTTCGGAGGTGCTCATGCGTCTGATCACACTGCTGTCGATGGCGCCGGTGGCGCTGCTCACCGCCCCGACGGCGCTCGCCGCGCCCACACGCCTCCCGGTTCAGGGTGCCCTCTCGAACCTCGCCGGGCCTGTCCCTGATGGCAGCTACGGCATGGCCATCAGCCTCTATGCCGCCGGCAACGCGACGACGCCGCTCTACACGGAGACACACCTCGCGCTTCCCGTAGCCGACGGCCTCTTCAGCATCTCGCTGGGCGGGCTCCAGCCTCTCGACGACAGCCTCTTCGCGCCGGGCGGCGCGGCCTTCGTCGGGGTGACCGTGGGGGGAGATCCCGAGCTGCAGCGCGTCAGCCTCGGCACCACGCCCTATGCGCATTGGGCCAACCGGGCCGGCAGCGCGCACGACCTGAGCTGTGACGGGTGTGTAGGGGCCGGGCAGCTCGCGCAGGGCTCCGTGGGCGCGGCCAAGCTGGCGCCGGAGCTGGCGGGGCTGGCGATGAAGGAGCAGGCCAACCTCTGGACCGGCCTGCAAACCTTCGGGGGCGGCACGGACTTCGCCGCGGTCGAGGCGCGACGCTTTCGACTGCAGAACAGCGCGGCTGCGCCCGTCCCGTGCGACAGCTCGAGCCTGGGCGTCCTGTACTACGACACGGTTCGGTCTGACGTCTTGGTGTGCACGGGGAGCGCCTGGCGCAGCCTCGTGAACATCGCGTCGCTCGGCAGCGTGGAGAACCCGGCCACCAGCTGCCACGCGATCCTGGTCGCAGGGGTGTCCCTCGGCTCGGGCGTCTACCATCTGCGGACGTCGTACTCTCCCACGCCGTTCAAAGTGTTCTGCGACATGGAGACCCACGGGGGCGGCTGGACACGGGTGGCCAACGTTCGGGCCGACCAGCACCTGTGCGCCTACACGGAGAACGGTACGGAGACCGATCTCCTCACGGATACGGGCTCAACGGGCATCATGGCGCCCGCGAAGGCCGCCACGATCGAGATGAGCCAGAAGCAGGTCCTGGCCTACATCTCGCCTGCGATCAACGACGTGTTCACGTCTTCCAACGCCAACTTCACGTGGCCCAACATCGCGACAGGAACAATCCACACATACAACGTTCAGAACTACGGGGTCTCGGCGTCACGGGCTGGAGGGGCCTTCCTGCCGGTCACCGGGCCCGCCCACTGTGCGAACGGCGCCTGCATGCTCGGCGGCTACACGGACGCCCCGGCGTCGCAGTGGACCGTCATCCTAGGGATCGGCTCGCACGACATCGGGTCGTTCACCCAGAACACCACGTGCACGGCCTCCACCTCGACCCACAAGGGGATGTACTCGGGCGCCCCGAACCATCAGTGGAGCCAGAAAGGGGCGGTCTACATCCGATGAAGCCGGTTGGTGTGCTCACCTGGCTGCCTGGCGGGATCCAGCAGCCGGCCTACGAACAGCAGACCCTGTTGGTCCACTCGATGACGGCAGACCTCGAGCACGCGCAGGCTTGTGGCGGCCACGCAGAGTGCGGCACCTGCCGGGTCCGGCTCGTCTCGGGAACGCTCACTCCCATGGGACATGAGGAGGCCGAGCTCATGCGCGACCATCCGGGCGCCTTTCGCTCCGGTGAGCGCCTCGGGTGCCAAGCGCGCCCGCTCGGCGACGCGGTCATCGAGGTCCCGAGCGACGAGGTGCCGGATCTCCGCGACGCCTGACCCGGGCGCCGGGCTTGCGCCCCCGGGGGTGCTGAGAGATCCTGGCGCCCATGCGACGCCTCTCTCCGAACGACGCGATGTTCCTCGTGACCGAGTCTCGAGAGACGATGATGCACGTCGCCTCGATGATGACCTTCACGCTCCCGGACGACGCCCCGCCCGCCTACCTGCGCAGCCTCATGGGCGAGCTCAGGGCGCGACCGCCGGTGTATGCGCCGTTCAACCAGCGCCTCGAATACCCGGAGTTCCTGAAGAACCCGCTACAGCGCTGGATAGAAGACGACGTGGACCTCGACTACCACGTCCGGCGGTCCGCCCTGCCCTCGCCGGGAGACGAGCGCGTGCTGGGCGTGCTGGTCTCGCGCCTCCACGGGATCGCGTTGGACTTCCACCGGCCCCCCTGGGAGACCCACCTCATCGAGGGCCTGGCCGACGCCGAGGGCAAGAAGCGGTTCGCCATCTACACGAAGCTGCACCACGCGTTGGTCGACGGCTTCACCGGGACGAAGCTCCTCGCGCAGAGCTTCTCCACGGACCCGAACGAGCGCGATCGTCCCTTGTTCTTCTCGATCCCCCGTGAGCAGAAGCAGGTGGACACGGAGGAGCCGGCCTCCACGGGGTTCCTGGGAGCGCTGCGCGCCCAAGCGCTCGCTGCGGGGGAAGTCTCCCGAGTAGCGCTCGATCTGGCCCGCGGGGCCAAGCCGTTGAGCGATCTGGTGGGCCCGTTGGACGCGCCCATGTCGATCCTCAACCGGCGGATCTCGCGCAACCGGCGCTTCGCAACCCAGCAGTACCCGCTGGAGCTCATACGCTCGATCGCGAAGGCAGGCGGCGGCACACTGAACGACGCCATGCTGGCGCTAGTGGGCGGCGCGCTGCGGCGCTTCCTCGTGGGGCTTGGCGAGCTCCCCGACCAGCCGCTGATCGCCATGCTCCCGGTCAACGTCCGCCCCAAGGACGACCCAGGGGGCGGGAACGCGGTAGGGGCCATCCTCGCGTCGCTCGGTACGCACATCGCCGATCCCGAGGCGCGGTTCTCCGCGATCGTCGCGTCTACGCGCGCCGCCAAGGAGCGGCTGCAGGGGATGACCCGCAACGCGATCATCCAGCTCTCGGCGCTGCTCATGTTGCCGTCGGGCATGCAGTTCCTCACGCGCACGCTGGGGCGCCTCCGGCCCCAGTTCAACGTGGTCGTGTCGAACGTCCCCGGCCCCGAGCAGCCGCTGTACTTCCGTGGGGCGCGGCTCGACGCGGTCTACCCGGTGTCGATCCCGATCCATGGGATGGCCCTCAACATCACGTGCCAGAGCTACGCCGGCACGCTGAACGTGGGGCTCACGGGATGTCGGGATACGATCCCCAGGCTTCAGCGCCTCGCCATCAACATGGGCGAAGAGGTCCAGGCGCTCACCAACGTCTTCGGGCTCTGAATCGGGGCGACCTATCGGGGCGACCTATCGGGGCGACCTATCGGCGCGCGGCGCCAGGCGCCCCGATGACGCCCGCACCTAGGGGAGTGGCAGCAGCGCCGCCTCCCACGCAGTCTTCACGTTGGTGTAGCCCTCGGGCTTCGACAGGTTGATCTCTACAGGACCCCCGAAGTCGAGGAACGCGCGGAGCGTCCCGGCCGCATCGTAGACGAACATGTCGTCCTTCGTGCCCCCGTGGAGCGCCCACACGCCGGCTTCGGCCGAGTCCTGAAACACGGGGAAGGTGCCCTTGGCCGTCAGGAGGGCGAGCGACGCGTCGAACCCCGTTCGGTTGACCACGGCGAGCTCTATGACGAGGCCGGCAGCGAGCAGCTCATCGCGCATCGTTGAGAGTTTCCCAGCCTGGGAAACGCAGAAACTTCACCCACTCTCGAGGAGGACCACGAGCGTGGCCTTCCCCGAGAACTTCTCCCGTCCGTAGGTGAGCGCGTAGTCGGGGCTCCCCGGGTTGAGGTCGACGAGCTTCCACTCGGGCCAGGGAGCGCCCAAGCACGTAGGACCGACGCAGTCCGTGGCGGCGTCGGGCGTGACGGCGTCCTCGAGCCCCGCGGGGTCCGCATCCAGAGGCTCCACGACCTCCTCTGGGGGCGCTGGGGGTGAAGCGTCAGCCGTGTCGAGCGGCTGCTGGGAGACCTCGTTGGGCGACACTTCGGGGAGGTCAGCCACCACGATGTCGTCCGCCGTCTCGAACACCTCGGGTGACGACCCCTCGTGGAGGTCGGCCAGCCCGATGTCGTCCACCCCCGGCGTCTCCGCGTCGGCGCCCAGCTCCCCGTTGGACACCTCTAGCGATGCCGTGTCCGGCGAGCCTCCACCCGCGTCACCGAAGGCGGCCTCCGGGTCCGCGACGTCAAGGGCCGCCCACCCGTCACGCGCCGTCGCCGCACGCGCGTCGTCCGTGGCGCCGGCTGCCTCGCCCACGGGGGCAGCGGCTTCGGTCGAGGCCGCACACGCGATCGCTGTGGCCACCAGACACCCGACAAATACAAAGCGACGTCTCACGTAGGGCTGCTCCTCGAGCGCTGCAACGCGAGCTTGGCGCACGCAGCAGTCGGTCGCAAGCGGCGCCCCGAGCGCGGCTGCAGGAGCCTTGACGCCCCGGGGTCGACCCCCGACGCTGCGACGGTTCGCTGCGGACCCGGCGCTGCACCGCGCGCTTGTCGACCGGGCCCCGAGTCCTCGAGCGCGCCCGTGAGCCGATGTACGACCACCTCTCGTTAGGCGTAGCCGAGCTCGATCGCGCTGCCGCTTTCTACGACGCGGCGCTCGCGCCGCTGGGCCTCGTGCGGCTGTGGCGCGTCGCGCGCGCCGTAGGCTACGGGCCACCCGGTTTCGTCGGTGAAGCGCCCTTCGCTGTAGTGCTCGGGGGCGCCGAGGCGAGCCCGCCGGGGCGCGGCTTCCACCTCGCGTTCGCGGCGCCGAGCCGAAGCGCGGTAGACCAGTTCCACGCGGCGGCGATGCAGCACGGCGGCGTCGACGAGGGCCCGCCGGGCATCCGCGAGCACTACGACCCAGGCTACTACGCCGCTTTCGTTCGTGATCCCGACGGCCATCGCCTGGAGGCAGTGCTTCACGAAGCGCCCGGGAAGTCGCCGGAGGCCTGACTCTTCGCGGCGTGCGCCGCCGCCCACTGCCGAGGAGAGAATTCCGTGCAGGCGCCGCGCGGGCTACACTGTGCCCCATGCGCCTCCTGCTCGTCTTCGCTCTCCTCGCTAGCTCGGCGCACGCCGATGACAACTCAGACCGCATCAACCGGCTCGAGAAGACGGGCTTCGCGCTGGCACGCCGCGGGAAGGTGGACGAGGCGATCGCGGCGTTCCACGAGATCCTCCGCCTCACCGCGTATCCGTCGGGCCTCCTGCTCTACCACCTCGGCAAGTTCAGCGAAGAGACGACAAAGCCCAACCCCGCGCGATCGTTCGTCTATTACTCGGGTTATCTCGCGATCGAGCCGGACGGCGCGGAGGCCGCCGAGGTCAAGACGCGGCATCAGCGCCTCAAAGCGCGCCTCGCGACAACGCTCGGCCGCTTGAGCGTCAGCGCGCGCGCCGAGGGCATCCCGCTGCGCTTCAATGACGTCCCGCTGGGCTCCACGAACATGACCGGTCTCGAGCTGCCCGCGGGGTCGTACACGGTCACCGCCGAAGGCGAGGAGTTCTATCCGGTGTCGGAGCAGGTCGTGGTGGAGGCGGGGCTCGAGACACGCACCGAGCTTCGCCTCAAGAAGCGCGTGTTCAAGGGCTCCCTCACGGTCGTGGTCGACCCACCGGACGCCACGATCCGCGTGGATGAACGGGTGGTCTCCGAGAAGTCGCCCTTCACCCAGAAGGAGCTGCCAACGCGGACCGTCCTGGTGCGCATCGACAAACCAGGGTGGGACCGCTGGGTGCGATACGTCACCATCGAGCGCGACAGCGAGGCGCGTGTGGAGGCGCGCCTCGAGCAGACCGGCACCGAGGTGCCCATCCCGCCGCTCCCGAAGAACGACGACTGAGTCGGGGTGCTGCCCTTCGCGCTCGCCGCCCTGTTCGTGGGCGACTGGTGCCGCTCGGCGCCCGTGGGGGAGGACCTTCCTCCCCCCGCTGAAGAGGGGCGCCTGGCGTCCAAGACGTCATCTGAAAGGCCGCTGCCTTCCGCACCCCCGGCAGAGAGAGGCACGGGCCTCCTGGGCACACCGCCGGCGCCAGGCTTCGAGCCCATCCCCCCGGAGCCGGTGCTGGTCGACTTCCCGCTCGACGAGCCTGGGGTTGCCCTCGCCGCCGCGAAGTCCCGCTTGAGCGTGCACGCGTCCACCCAGGTGATTACGATCCTCACAGCGGAGCAGCTGCGCGACCGTGGGGTGCGCACGCTGTCGGGCGCGCTGCGCCTCGTGCCCGGATGGGACGGCGACCGGGTGGACTTTTACGGCTGGACGGAGGACGCGCTGGCGCGCGGCCAGGCGCGGACGATGCTCGTGCTCGTCGACGGCGTGGGTACATTGGAGCCCACGCGGAACCTCCCCCTCTTGGATCATCGCCTGCCTATCGAGGCAGTCCGCCGCATCGAGGTGACCAGCGGGCCCGGGAGCGTCTTGTGGGGGAGCCACGCGCTGCTGGGCGTGGTCCACGTCATCACGTACGACGCCGAGTCTCACGCGCTCGGGCGCGTCCCGTCCTTCGCTGCGCGAGCGGGTAGCGATGGCCTCGGCGAGGTGAGCCTGGGCCGCGGATGGCGCTTCAGCGACGCGGTGTCGCTGTTCGTTTCGGCCACCTATCGCACAGCTCGGCCGCCCTCCCTGACGCTAGACGCGCCGCGAATCACCGGCCCCACGCCATCACCGGAGCCCGACGGCCCCTCCCAGCTCGCGCAGGCTCAGGTCGTCACCGCGAGCGGCCGCAGCCACGTCGCCTCGAGCACTGGGCAGCTGAAGATCGGACCGCTGTCGCTGGGCTGGATGGCCAGCCTGTCGCGGGAGGCGATGGCGATCGGACCGGGCGGCGGCGCCCTGAACGGCACGTACTTCCCATCCTCCGAAGTCCAGGGCGCGGCGGGGCCCCGGGCATGGCCCGACACGCTCGAGACCCGCCTCCACGACAGCGTCACGCTGCTTTGGCTCCGCTATGGCGCCACGCTCCTTCCGGCGCTCGACCTCACGACGCAGCTGAGTTGGTCGTGGTGGGAGCTGGACCTCTTGCCCCTCGGTGTATTCCCCACCAGCGCCTACGCTCCGGTGGGCCTCCGAACCGACGTGTCCTCCGACGGCGCGCACCGGCTGGGCGGCAACCTGGACCTCACCGCGCGGCTCCCGGGCGGCCACCGGCTCGTCACCGGCGGCGAGGTGCAGGCCGACATGGGCTCCGCCGTGCGGATTCGTTCCTACTGGCCGGGTGGAGCGCTGGCCATCCCCACACCGGGCCCCGGTACGGTGGCCGGCACCACCGGCCGCCGGTGCCCTGACGGCTACGACCATCGCCCTGATCTGGATCCCGCGCGCCCCTGCTCGACGCTGCAGACTCAGCTGCCTGAGCGCTCGCGGGCCACGGGGGGCCTCTACGTGCACGACGACTGGCGCGTCACCGACGCCTTCGGCCTGTCGGCCGGCGTTCGAGGCCACTTCGACGACAGGGACTCCGCGGTGCTCTTCTCGGCTGGCCTGGTCTACCAGCCGCTGCCGGAGCTCGCGCTGCGGCTGGGCTACGCGGAGGGGATTCGTCCACCGGACCGGGAGGCGACTGACGGCGTCGCCGGCCTCGTGAGCGGGATCGCGCTGGACGCGGACAGCACGCTGCCCTCCGCGAGGAGCCGCGCGGTCGAGGCCGACATCTCGGGTGAATGGATATCCAACGCGCTCCTGCGCCGCGCGAGCTGGCGGGTGTCGGGCGCCTTTACGCTCCTCGATGACGCGCTTACCCGTCGGGCAGGCCGCTACGACACCTCCGATCGCCATGTCGGGTCGGTGGAGCTCGCCGCCTCCCTCGAGCTGCGTGGTGGCGCCTCGGCCTTCGCGGCCTACACCTTCTTGCGCGCCCACGACCAGACGCTCGGACGCATGCGCAACGTTCCGGAGCACCTGGCTGCACTCGGCGGTCGGTGGTCGGGTTGGCGCGGCCTCTTCGGCGTGTCCAGCACCCTCACGATGCGCGGCGCGGTTGAAGACCTGAATCGCGCCAACACCTTGGACGACGGCCTCTCCAACGCAGTCGGCGACGAGGTGCTCGCCACGGAGCTCGAGGTCACGGAGCTACCGGTGGCCTGGCTGTGGCGGCTGGGGGTCGAGAGCCGCGGGCTCTTTGGCGCCCTGGATCTGGCGTTCTGGGTGGATGACCTGCTCGACTCGCGCCCCGCCGACCCGGACCTCGACTTCGACGACCGCATCTTCGCGCGCCCGCAGCCACGCTCGGGCCGGTCGTTCTGGGCAGAAGCGCGGGTGAGCTGGTGAGCGCGACCCGGCTCATTGCGGTGCTCGTCCTCGCGGCGTGCGAGCCAGTGCGGGTATCGGAGGTGGCGCTCACCCTCTCGGCCAGCACACCTCCCACGAGCGGAGACACCTACGAGCTCTTCGCGACGCTGAACGGGAGCGCCGTCAGCGTCGCGCGCTTCGAGGTCCGCGTGGTCGATCAGGCCCCGGGTCGCGACACCAGCGCCGGGAAGAAAGCGGCGATCGACCCTGTGGACTTGGGCCACATCTACGGCTACCTCGACGACGTGGGCGACCAGGGCCTCCCGATCGGGGGGATCCGCTTCGTCGTCCCCATCGACCTCGCCGACGCGGTGGAGCTATTCCTCACCCTCGAGCCCGCAGGTGACACCGATCCTGTCCCGAGCGCTGGCGCGCTCGCCGAGTGTTCGCTCGCCCCCACCGGCCGCGGCGTGCTGGGCTGTGTCCTGCGGCGGCCCGGCGACAAGACCTTCACGGTCGGCACCGCGGCCATCGTGCCGCCCGAGGCGCGATGATGTTCGAGCGGTGGCGTGCGCCGCGAGGCGGCGATCTCCTACCGGTGCCACGTGGCTTCGCGCGCCTGCCCGACGGCGCCCGGCGCTGGGTCTGGGCCTTCGCGCTCGACGCCGCGCCGGTCACCAACGGGGCTTTCCGGGCCTTCATGGCAGCCACTGGCTGCGCACGCCCCCCCTGGATGTCGCGGCCCGGCTTTGACGACCCCGAACAACCGGTCGTGGGAGTCACGCTGGCGGAGGCGCGGGCGTTCGCGCGCTGGGCGCGGAAGCGTCTCCCCACACGGGCGGAGTGGTGGCGCGCCGTCGGCGCGGACGGCCCGCCTTGGGGGCGCGGTTCGCCGGAGCCCACGCAAGCGATCTTCCGCCGCCCCGCGGGCGCGGCCCCGGCGCCCCGAGCCAACCGGCCCGCCAGCCCGTACGGACACGCCGATCTACATGGCAACGTCTGGGAGTGGGGTGACGACGGGATCTGCCGAGGGGGCTTCTGGGGTTCGCCCTCCCTCGAGGCCGCTCGCCTCGAGCTCGTGACGCCGGCGGAGACGCGCAGCGCCGGGATCGGGCTGAGGTGCGCCCGCTGAGGCCGGTCTCCCGCGCTCGCGACGTGCGGGCAGCACCGTCGTGGCCGGGGTTCCGGCCGCCCGGCTACGCGGCCTCGAGTGGGCGCGTCGGAAAGGTGTAACGGCGTCCACTCGTGAGCGTGACCATGGCCATCGGGACCACCCTCCCCGACCCGTCTGGGCCGTCCACCAGCCGAACCTCGGCAAGGCCGTCGCCCGACGTGAGCGCCCGGTAGAGCGTCGTGCCCTCGAACGGCCGAGCCCCCCACGCCGCGAGAGCGACGCCAAACACGAGCGCGCACCCGAAGATGCCGGCGAGCCAAGCACGCTCGGTCCCAGAGGCGGCGGCGAGGACCAAGACCAGCCCGAGCACGCCGACAGCTCCGAGCACTGCGCCCAGCCACACGAGGAGGCTGCGGCCAGGGCGGAGCGCGGCGCGCGCGTAGGGCACCAGCCATGCGGTGTCGCGCTCCGGAGCACGGACGCGCAAGGCTTCGTCTCTCGGAGGGGTCCGCAGCGTGCGTGGATCCGCGTCGAACCCGCGCTGTGCCTCTGCTGAGTAGCCGATGGTGGCGGTCGGAAACGACGCGGAGGCCAGCTCTACCCACGCATCGGAGGTCGAGGGTCGCACAGCGACCTCGAGCGTCACCCGGTCGAAGAAGCAGAAAACGAGAGATGCCTGCCGCGCCGAGGCCGCGCCCACGCGCGCGAAGACCCACACGACGTCCGCCTCGCGGACGGAGAGGGTGTTCAGCGCCGTGGAGCGCCCACCGAGCCACCACAAGAAGCTGCCGAGGAGCGCCGCCAGCGCGATCGCGCCAACGCCCACTGGGAGTAAGCCACCGTGTCCGATGACGAGGTAGAGGCCCAAGAAGGCCGCGCCCACGAGCACCAAAGCCCACGCCTCGCGAGCGTCCCGGCGACGGGTCGCGGCGAGCTCTGCGCGCAACTGGAAGATGAAGGCCGACTCTCGCGCTGGAGCGTTCGACTCCGCGGCCCCGCGATGTGCCTTGGGCGGCACTCGGCTCGGCTCAGCTCAGTCTAGGTAGCAGCGATAGCCGCCGCCCTGATTCGCCGCGCACAGACACGCGCCGGCGCTGCACCCAGCCTCGAACATGCAGATATCCCCGGGCTGCTCGTCCTTGTGGCCGTCGCAGTCGTCATCGACGCCGTTGCAGAGCTCGTCGATCGGTGTGACCAAGCCCACGCACGCGCCGAGCGTGCCGGTGCCGTCGCAGGTGCGCGTGCCCTTCTTGCACGCCCCGACTCCGGCGGTGCCCGGGTAGGCGGGGTCGTAACACTCCACGACGATCGGGGTCCCCGCCGGGGTGTCGTCGATGGCCCCGTTGCAGTCGTTGTCGACGCCATCGCACAGCTCGGTGGAGGGTAGCTGGTTCGCCGCGCACACCGTGAACACGCCGCCTGAACACACCTGGGTCCCGATCGCGCATTCGCCCACGAGCCCAGGCGCAACGGACGGCAAGCAGACGGCAACGATCGCCTTGCCGGACGAGTCCTCGTCCGTCATGCCGTCGCAGTCGTCGTCGACACCGTTACAGGTCTCGGGCTGGCCGTCGGCGGAGCACCCACTGACCACCCCGTCCTGGCATACCTCGAAGCCGTTGCCGCACACGCCGGTGCAGGGGACTGGGACCACGTCATCCACGGCGCCGTTGCAGTTCTCGTCGAGCCCGTCACAGACCTCGGCGATGGGCACCGGCGCGTTGCAGACGAAGAGCCCGCCGGTGCAGGTGTCGGTGCCGACGCCGCAGACTGTAGCGCACGGCTTCGAGACGTTCTCGTCGGACTCGCCATCGCAGTCGTCGTCGATGTTGTTGCAGACCTCGGCCACGCCGAAGATGGGCGTGGCGTTGCACTCGACGGCCTGACCCACGGCGCTCCCGGTGCAGACATAGGTCCCCGCGCTGTAACACGCGCCGGTGCCGGTGGAGCACGGCGTGCCCTTCAGCGGGAAGTCCTCGTCTTGCTGCCCATCGCAGTCGTTGTCTTTCTCGTCGCATGTCTCGCTCACCGGGGTGAACGAACACGTCCCGTACTTGCCCAGCGCACACTCGCGGAAGCCGCCGACCTTCTCGTTGCAGTCCAGGTTGCAGGCGATCGCAGGCGCATCGTCGTCTGTGCTGCCGTTGCAGTCGTCGTCGATCCCATTACACGACTCGGCCGTGAGCCGATCGAGCGCGCCGCGGAGCGCCGCGTCGAAGTCGGTCTGAGAGAAGCCCGCCTGGAAGTAGACCGGGTCCGACACCAAGGTGCGCGGCCGCGCGAGGCCGCCAGCAACCGCGTAGTCCGAGAGCTCCGCCCGGGTCGCGGTTGAGTCGAACGCCACGACCACTGTCTTCACGCCCTCCCCATGGAGCAGGCTGAGCGGCGCCTGGGGCTCGCCAGAGCAGCTCTCGACACCGTCGGTGATCAAGAGGACGAACTTGTTGCCCGCAGTGGCCTTGGCACCGGGCGTCTGGTAGGCGGCATACGCCTCGGTGGCCGCGCTGTCGATCGGCGATTGCCCGAACGGCGCGAGCCCGGTGAGGTAGGTCTGCACCACGTCGCTCGAGGAGTGGAAGTCCACGTCGAGGCCGGGGTCTACGTCACAGCTCCCGAGGGCGCCGTCGGAGGGGAACACCTTGAGACCCAGGTTGAGGCGCTCGTCGTAGTCCGGCAGCACGTTCTGCAGACCGAGCCGCAGAGTGTCCCAGCGCGTGAGCCCCGCCGTCGTATTGGTCGCCATGGAGAGTGAGCGATCCACCAGCACGACCAGGCTGGTCTGGCTGCGCTTGCACTCGCTGCAGATCTGGCTCTCGACACACTTCGCGTTGACGCAGGTGCCGGCGTAACACCCGTTGCCGGTGTCGCATTGGGCGTGGTTGAAGCAGCACCCGGTCTCGACCCTGATCTGGTCGATGTAGACGCCCTCGTACTCGTTGAAGTACGCGTCGCCCGAGTCGAACTCGAAATTCAGCCTGACATTCCGCCCAGCGTAGTCCGAGAGATCAACTACCCCCTGCTTGAAGCTCCCCTCGGTGTCGTTGCCGAGCTGGTACATCGAGTCCCAGACCTCGAAGGTCTCGGAGGTGTCCTCGTCGGTCACGCGAACGAACAGCGTGTCGTAGCGATCCGACCCGGTATAGCCCTCGGTCTGCATGCGCACTTGGAACGTGAGCAGGTATCGCGAGCCGGTCGGCAAGGCGATTAGCGGGCTCGTCGCGCGCCCGGCGACTCGAGCTCCCGGCACCTGATACGTGCGCGTGGCCGGGTCGCCGAAGTAGAGCGCATTGGGCGTCGTGGCGGCAGCGGCGGAGTCCACGCCCCAAGTGAGCCCGCCCCCGACGAGCTCCGTGACCGTGTACCCGCTGAAGTCCGCAACGCCGCCATCGAAGTTGGCGATGTGCACGTACTTGCTCCACTCGGTGGTGCTGACGGTGGGGGCACAGACCTGGCACCCGTTGCTCGGATTCACCGTGCCCGCCTCGTAGCAGGCGCCCGCGACGAGGCAGTACCCGGGGAGCACCGCCACGAGCGCCGTCCCGCCGGAACAGCTGTCTGCGGTACAGATGAGCCCGTCATCCTTGACGTTCGTGTCGTCGACCGTCTGGAGAATCCCGCCACCCTGACAGATGGCGCGCCGACAGACCTCACCGTGCACCGCTTGATCGAGCACGTTCGAGTTGTCGGGGAAGAACGAACAGCCGCCATTCGCGGCAGTCACTGCCGTGCAGGAGTCGTCCGTGCAGGGGTTGAGGTCGTCACA
Organism: Pseudomonadota bacterium; assembly: GCA_005776725.1. Lineage (GTDB taxonomy): Bacteria > Myxococcota_A > UBA9042 > SXOO01. Next base: position 40,101 of record SXOO01000163.1, read on the forward strand.
CAGGGCGTCGTTCTTGATGCTGGAGGCCACTCCACCGGTGCAGGAGTCCGCAGTGCACGAGTAGGGGTCCTTGTACTGCTCGTCGGCGGCTCCGCTGCAGTTCTGGTCGAGGCCGTCGCACTCAGCGTCCGTCGCAGCAGGGACCACGTCCCCGATGCAGGCCCCGAAGACGCCCGCTGCGCACTTGCGGGTGCCGTACTTGCACGGACCCACGCCGACGGTCCCGCCGGGGCCCGTGTAGCAGTTCTCCGTCACTGCCGACCCGTCCGACTTCTCATCGGTGAGCCCATCGCAGTCGGTGTCTTTGTTGTCGCAGGCCTCACCCTTCACCTGGGACACCGTGCCGCCGGGGCCCGTAGAGCACACGGCCTTCGTGACCGAGCCGCACTCCACTACACCGCCGCCGCACTCCCCCGGAGGGTCGCAAGGGAAGCCCACGCCGATCCCGTTGTAAGCGAAGTCCTCGTCCGTCGTGCCGTCGCAGTCGTCGTCGAGGGAGTTGCACACCTCCGTCTTCGCGCCGCCGACCTCATTGACGCACTCGACATTCAGGTTGTCGGCGCGGCAGGTATACGTACCCGTCTTGCAGGCGTCCCCATCTGCGCCGTCGCAGGCCGCGCCCACCGCCCCGGTGAGGCCATTGTCGGCGACGAGGTCACAGTCGTTGTCGAGGCCATCGCAGAACTCGCGGTTCGCATAGGTCGCCTCGAGGCTGGCCGCCGCGAGCTCGCAGAGGCGCGCCGGCAAGGGGGTGTGGTCGTAGATCGCCACCTCGTCGATGGCGCCCTTGAAGTAGTCGGAGAGGCCCGGCGCGCGGCCAAAGGTGAAGTCGCCGACCGCCGTGTTGGCTTCGAGCGCGGCCGTCTCGGAGAGGGCACATCCGGCATACACCCTGAGCCCATCGGCCTTGCCGGGCTCCATCACCACGGCCAGGTGTGTCCACGTGCCCGCCGGGACCGTGGCCGACACCGTCTTCTGCACGCCGTTGTCGGTGTGGTAGTGCGTGAACACGCCAGCAGACCAGTACCCGCCGAAGTGGAACGACGCCGCGGTCCCCTGCCCATAGAGATAGCCGCCACCCGAGGGCTTTACCCACAGGCTGATCGTGCGCTTGCCGCCCACAGCCACGGGCGCCTTGGCGCCGCCGCCGTTGCCCGCGAGCTCGAGGCAGGCGCTGAAGCGGCCGGTGCCCCAGAGCGTGTTGTTCAGGGAGAGATCATGGTTGCCCGCCGTGCTCGCGGTGTCGATCGCGGAGGAGCCCGAGCCCTCGTCGAAGCGCCAGAGGTTGATCGGTCCCTCCCGCAGGCAGACCAGCTGACCGCCGGTCTCGTCGCATCCCTGAACGCCCTCGAGGCACGCGTCGGCGTCCGGCCCGTCACACGGGTCGCCCGCGCCGGCGAAGCCCTCATCGGTTTGGCCGTCGCAATCGTCGTCGGCGAGGTTGCAGGTCTCGACGCGGTCCACTTCCGACTCGGTGCCGCAGACCACCGTGAGACCGCTGGCCGCGCAGGAGTCGACTCCGTTCTTGCAGAGGTCGCTGTCCGGACCATCGCAGGCCTGATCCTTCGTGGGGAAATCCTCGTCCGTCACGCTGTCGCAGTCGTCGTCCGTGCCGTCGCACGTGTCGAGCAGGAGGCCGCGCGACTGGTGGTACAGCCGCTCGATCTCGAGCGCGGACAGCGCGCGCCGGTAGACGCGAACGTCGTCGATGTCGCCGCCGAAGGTGGAGAAATCGAGGTTCGCGTCACCGCCGACCATGAGCGGCTCGTTGGGCTGCGGGTTCGCGATGGTGAAGCCGTCGAACGTGAAGGTGCCCTTGAGCACGCCGTTCGCGTAGAACGTGGCGGCGCCCTGCTTGAAGACCGCCGTCACGAAGCTCCACTGCCCCGTGACCAGGAAGCTCCCGCACGCCGTGGACCCGTTGCAGACGACGGTGCGCGGCAGTAGCGTGGTCTCGGAGGTGCGCAACCGCAGGAACAGGCCGTCGTCGTCGCGACCGAAGGCCCACGACCGACCCAGGACCGCGCCGGCCTGATGCTGGCTGACGATGCTCGCGAGCCCCGTCACGCCGTCTGGCCGGATCCACGCGGCGAAGGACGCCTCCTTCTGGCCGCCCAGCACGTTGTGATAGGAGCCCTTGGCGGCCGCCGAGACCGCCGCATCGAACGCGCGCGCCGACGAGCCGGCCACGCCGGGCGTCATCGAGACCCCAGCGCCGGACACGACGTCCACACCCAGGGTGCCTGAGTCGCGTAGGCGGGCGCCGCCGTCGTCGAGCGAGTACCAGAGCGCGGCGTCGCCGTCGGAGCAGCGGACACCGCTCTGGTCACCGGTGCAGACCTTCTTGCCGGTGGCGCAGAGATCGCCGTCTGGGCCATCGCAGGCCGCGGTTAGGCCGAGACCCTCGTCCACCTCGCCGTCACAGTCGTTGTCGACGTCGTCGCAGAACTCCACCGCATCCCCGGTGGGTCCACGCTTCACCAGGTCGTTCAGCTCGGCCGCTGTGAGGGCACGCGGGTAAGCAAGCACGTCGTCGAGGGAGCCGTGGAACGACGCCCCGAGCGCCGGACCCGTCGAGCCCACCGTGAAGCGCTCGCCGGGCATACGTCCACCGGTTGCCGTCCCGCCTATGGTGCTGCGCTTCACCAGCTCGCCATCGACGTAGAGGTCGACCTGGCCTGCCGAGAAGGTGGCCGCCACGTGGTGCCACGCGCCCGAGGAGACGGCCGCCGTGCATCCGGCGACGCCAGCGGTGCAGAGCACGCGGGTGGCGACCGCGTCGCCGTCCAGCCGGACCCCCAGGCCCACGCCAGTCCCGTCGAGGAAGAGGTTCACCTGCTCCGTGGTGTCGCTGGCGACCGCCACGACCGTCTGCTGTTGCCCCGCCGCGAAGGGGCCCTGGTGGTAGACCCAGGCAGCCACCGTGAAGCTCGGGAGGCTATCGAAGGGCGCCAGGCTCGCTCCGCCCGCGATCCGGCCGGGCGCCGAGAACTCGACCGCGGTCCCGTACTTCCCGGTGACCCCGAAGGTCGCGTTCGTGAGCGTCCCCACGGTCTCCGCGTGGCGGCTGGAGTCCGCGGCCACAGTGCTACTGGCGGCGTCGTCCAGGCGTAGCCAGAGCCGCGCCCCCACCTCGTCGCACGCCACCTTGCCCGCGGCGAGGTCGCAGTAGCTGACCCCGTCGCTGCACGTGTCGCTGTCGCCGCCCTCGCAGAGGCCACCGAGCCCGCCCACGGCGTCGTCTATGGAACCGTTGCAGTCGTTGTCCTTGCCGTCGCAGAGCTCAGGCTGGCTCACGTCGCCGTCACATACCGTGGCGGAGCCGTCCGCCGAGCAGATCACGGTCCCGTTGGCGCACGCGTCCGCGTCGTTTCCGTCACAGCTGGTCCCGATGCCGACGAAGCCGTCGTCCGTGACCCCGTCGCAGTCGTCGTCGATCCCGTTGCAGGTCTCGACCTTCGCGAGATCGCCGAGACACTCCGTGGTCACGAAGCTGGCAGTACACGTCAGTGTGCCAGCCGCGCAGAGGTCGGCGTCCGCGGAGTCGCAGGCCGTGCCGCTCCCGTTGAAACCCTCGTCCGTGACATTGTCGCAGTCGTTGTCGACGCCATCGCACGCCTCGCCGGTGCTCGTCTGAGCCACGACCTCCGCGGTGCTGAGGGCCTTGCCCCACACGCGCGCCCAGTCGAGCGTGATGGCGGTGGAGCCCGTGATCGGCCCGATGTAGAGGGGGTCGGCGTTCGGGGTCATGGTGCCCGAAGCCGGGCACGTGTTGAGCAACACACCGTTCTGATAGACGCTGAAGCCCGACGCGCTGATGACGCACGCGTAGGTGTGAAGCGCGGTGAGGTCGCCGGTGAGGTCGCCATCGCAGGACACCGGCGCCTTGCCGGTTGCGCGGCACCGGAGCTTGTTCCCGGCGAACCCGAGCTGGTAGTTGCGCCCGCCGTTGCCGTCACCTTTCGAGATGACGCGCCCGCCATCGGCGGGGACAGCCAACGCGGCGCGGAACGCCATGGTCACCGCAGCGGTCAGGTCGAGCGAGGCATCGTCGGCCACGAGGATCTCGGTGGTGTCTGGCATCGCGAGCGCGAAGCCCGTGCCCTCGGTAACCCACGTCGCGGTGCCCACCAGCGTCGGCGCGCCGGTGTCTCCGCTAGAGGAGTTGACCGTGGTCCCCGTGCCCTCGTCGAGGCGCAGATCTACTAGTGGCCCGTCCGATCGACAGTAACGACCCGACGCGTTGCCGCGGCACGCCCAGGTCCCCTGGGAGCACGAGTCGAGGTCACCCCCGTCGCAGACCTGACCCAACGCGAAGTCCTCGTCGGTGCTCCCGTCGCAGTCATCGTCCAGCGCGTTGCACGTCTCGACGATGTTCACGTCGCCGACGCACTCGGACCCGGTAGAGTCGGCTCGGCAGGTGAGCACGCCGCCCTTGCAGCTGTCGGCGTCGTCGCCGTCACAAGGCCCACCGAGACCCGTGAAGGTCTCGTCCGCAACGCCGTCACAGTTGTCGTCGAGGCCGTTGCACAGCTCCGATCCGTTGACAGGGACATCCCCGGCGCACACCGCGTTGAGGGCGGCGCCGCAGGTGTACGTGCCGTTCTTGCAGCCATCGAGGTCGAGGTCGCAGCGCTGGCCCAAGAGGGGGGCATCCTCGTCCGTGGCCGCGTCACAGTCGTTGTCCAGGCCGTCGCACACATCGCGCCGATAGACGCTGCTCCCCCACTCGGCCGTGACGAGGCCGCTGGACTTCGTGTGATCGAACGACACCGCAGTGACGGCGACCTCGTCCACGCCGCCCGCGAAGCCGAAGCCGATGTCCAAGGGCGCCGTGGCCGCTGCGGGCATCCCGCCATTCGTGGTGTGCGTGAGCCCGACCAGGGCGCCCTGAACGTAGAGGCGAAGACCTCCGCGGTCGTAGACGCAGGCGAGGTGCTGCCACGCTCCGACGGTGAGCGCAGCGCTCCCGACGACTGAAGCCGCGCTGCCCCCGAGGACGCCCTCGAAGGTGCACTTCGGCTTGCCGGCGGCGTCCAGCGCCAGCTCGTAGACGCCGAGCCGCCGAATCAGCGAAGCAGCGGCCGCAGCTTCGGGCTTCACGCGGATCTCCAGGGTGGCGCCGTTCCCGGGAAGATCGAGCACGGGTGACGGCGCGAGACGGAGTGTCGTGGCCCCGTCAAGACGCACGCCCGGTCCCATCGCCCCCACCGGCAGCCAGGTGAGCCCAGAACCCGCGACGCTCGCGTCACCGGGGCCGGCCAGGTTCACCACGGTGGTGCCGGAGCCCTCGAAGAACTTGAAGAGGACTCGGGGGGTCTCGGAGATGCAGGTGAGGCCCGTCCTGGCCGAGTCGCAGGCTTGCGTGGCGGCGTTGCAGGCCGAGTCGCTCGGGTCGTTGCAGGCAGCCCCCTTACCGCTGAACGTGTCGTCCGCGCCACCGGCGCAGTCATTGTCGCGCCCGTCGCAGGTCTCGGTTACTGCGTGTTCGTCGACCGAACCGTCGCAGTTGTTGTCAAGGCCGTCGCAGGTCTCGACCTGCGTCTTCGGACCCGCGGTGTAGAGCGCCGCGACCTCGCTGTTGCTCAGCGCATACGGCCACACCCCCACCTCGTCCAGCCCACCCGCGAACGGCTTCGGGCCGAGCTCGACCGCGCCGCTCTCGAACAACCCGACGACAGGCGCCGTCTTCTTCAGAGCCCCGTCGTAGAAGAGGCGGTACTCGGTCCCCGTGCTGACCAGCGCGAGGTGGTGCCAGACGTTCTTCGTGGCGACCACGCCGCTCACCAGCGTGGCATAGCCGCACTTCGACTCCTCCACCACCGCGAAGGGAACACCAGAGGCGTTGAGGCGCAGCGCGACATCCGCGCAGTCCCCGGTGTTCAGCTGGAGCAGCGTCACCGCGGACGTGGCCCCCGAGGTCTTGAAGTACACGCTGAGCGTGAAGGCCTTGCTCAGCGCGAGGCTTGGCGTAGCAGCCGCACGGATGAGGTCGTCCACGCCGTCGAAGACGTACCCGCCACCGCGCACACCGGTGCCCAGCGCCATGGCCCCGTGGGCGAGCCCGTCGTTACCGGCGCCACTCTGATCCTTGGCGACGTAGAGAGGCGAATCACCCTCGTCACCGAGGAACAGCAGCGCCGCGCCATCGCTCTTGCACGTCACGGACATGCCATCCGCGGCGCACGAGAGCCGCCCATCGGCGCAGGAGTCACTGTCGCTGCCGTCGCAGACCTGGTTGAGGGTGGGGTAGGTCTCGTCGATCTGCCCGTTGCAGTCGTTGTCGACGCCGTCGCACACCTCGGGGCTGGCGACGTCGCCCACGCACTCGAGGACGCTCTGGTCGGAGGAGCACTGCGACAGCCCATTCTTGCAGCTGTCCGCGTCGTTGCCGTCGCACGCTGCGCCCTTGCCGGCGAACGGCTCGTCCGCAACGCCGTCGCAGTTGTCGTCCAGATCGTTGCACCTCTCCGTGGAAGGCAGCGTCTGCCCGACACAGGGGCCCAGCACCGCGCCCGAGCACGTCTGCAGCCCGCCCTTGCAGACGCCGACTCCCTTGGTGCCCGGCGCTCCCCCGTAGCAGGCCTGCGTGTGCGGGACCACGGTGTGTACGCAGCCGCTGGCGTTGTTGCAGGAGTCGGAGGTGCAGGGATTCGAGTCGTCGCAATTCGTCGCGGTCCCACCAGAGCACACTCCCGAGGTGCAGCCCGACCCGGTAGTGCAAGCGTCGCCGTCATCACAGGGCTCGCCGCCATTATTGACTCCGGCCTGATAGCAGCCGGTTGTCGCGGCACAGGCGTCGATGGAGCAGTCGTCTCCGTCGCCACAGTCCACAGCTGCGCCGAGACACACCCCGGACACGCACTTGTCCCCAGTGGTGCACGCTGATGCGTCGGAGCAGGACGCACTCTCGGCGACGGGTGTCCACGCGGTGCGCGACGTCCCGGGCTTGCACGCGAGGCACGGCGTGCCCGGCTTGACCGCGTCAGCACTCCAACACGCGCCGTCGATGGCGCACGAGGTGGCCAATGGGTTGAACGCACAGGTGCCGTCACCCTGGCAGACGTCGATCGTGCATTCGAGACCGTCATCGCACGAGTACGCGCTGCCCGAGCACGTCCCGGCAGCGTTGCAGACGTCCGAAGAGGTGCATGCGTTCGCGTCGTCACACGACGTACCCGACGCGACCGCAGCGCCGTTGCAGCGCTCGCCGATGAAGAGATCGTTGCAGACGTTCGTGCCGGCCGCGTAGCACGTACCGGAGCCGCTACACGGCTGACCGATGGTGGCGTACGGCTCGTCAGTGACCCCGTCGCAGTCATCGTCAGTGCCGTCGCAGGCCTCGCCATGGAGCGACCGCGCGAGCTCCTTTTGGCCCAGCGGAGTGGCGGAGCGGAAGAGCTGGTCGATGGCGCCGTGCAGCCGATCGCCGTAGCCCGCGCCTACCCGCCGCGCGCCCACCACAGGTCCGAAGGGCCCCGTAACGGCGCCTACCGACGGGGCCAGGTTCATCACGGCCTGCGGTACGCCGTCGAGCGCGAGCGTCGCCTGAGTGGCGGTGAGCCGCAGGCCGACGTGGTACCAGGTGCCTTCGCCCCAGGTGACCGCTGGAAAGGCCATTGACAGCGTGTCGACGCGCAAGGTCGGATGGCCCGCTTCACGGGCGACGGACCAGAGGTTCCCGCCCGTGGCGTTGGCCGTGGACAACACCGTCATGTCGCCGGCGGCGTCGAAGCGGACCCAGACGGACCAGGTTCCCAAAGAAGAGACCGGGCTGAGCGTGGAGTGGGGGAGGCGGGCGAAGCCCGTGCCGTCCAGCGCGAGCGCGTTGCCCACTTTGCCCGGCACGAGCGTGCTGCCAGACGCCATCATTGGGTTGGTGTCGCCCGACGCGGCGGCATGGACCCGACTGTCCCCACCCTCGAAGTTGTATTCGAAGCCGAGACCGTCACCGAGACAGAAGGTGCCCAGCTTGTTCGCGAGGCACTGGGTGGCGGTGCCGCCGGCGCAGTGGTCCGTGTCGAGCGAGTCGCAGGCTCCGGCGCCAACGGAGTACCCTTCGTCCGTGGTGCCGTTGCAGTCGTTATCGACGCCGTCGCACACCTCGAGCGCGGCGACGGCCCCACCAACGAGTAGGTTGGCATCAGAGGTGGCCTTGTGGATGGTGAGCTCATCCAGGCCGCCAGCGAGCCCCGAAGAACCGGCGATCGAGCGACCGAAGGCCCACGGCGTGAGCGCCAGAGTAGGCACGCTGGTGATCGCACCCTTGTATTGCTCGGCGCCACCGACGTACACCTTGACGACGCTCCCGGTCGCGATCACTGCGATGTGGATCCACTCGCTGCCGTGCCCGAGGGGGATACCCGGAGTGACCGTCTGGGTCCCCAGCTGAACGACCAGCTGACCGGCCTTCGTGCCGATGAAGACCTCGTTCTGGCCCCCTGTGGAGACCTTGGAGAGCAGGGTCTGATCGCCAGCCGTGGTCTTCTTCACCCAAAAGGCGACGAGCAGACCATCGCCGCCGCCGGTGAGGTCCGAGTAGGCCGGCACCTCGACGTAGTCGTCATTGCCATCGAGCAGAACGCCAGTGCCGAACCCGGCTGGGCCCGCCCCGGTGGCGGCGCCACCCTGCAGAGCAGCGTTCTTGCCGCCGAAGGAGACGTTGGGGGTGGCCGACGCAGTGACAGTCAGGAAAGGCACGTACACGACCGGTCCGTCTCCCACGCAGCGGGAGGCGTTCGCGCCATTGCATGTGAAGGTCCCCTTGGCGCAGCCATCGCGGTCGCCGAGGTCGCAGGCGACCCCGATGTTGAAGTCCTCGTCGGTGCCGCCGTCGCAGTCGTTGTCTTTGCCGTCGCACACATCGGCAACAGGCAGGACTTGCCCGACGCACGCGCCCTCGACACCGGCAGAGCAGGTGATCGTGCCCGTCCGGCACTCCCCGGCGCCAGCAGTCCCGACGGGACCGTCGTAGCAGACGAAGCTGGTCCCCGTCTGCGCCGTGTACTCGCAGCCGGTGGCGGCTTTGCAGCCGTTCGTGGTGCACCGATTGTTGTCGTCGCACTCCAGGGTCGTGCCGGAGCACACGTTGAGCGCGCCACATGCGTCGCCCGTGGTGCAGGCGTTGCCGTCGTTGCAGGCCGTGCCAGCTGCAAGGGGGGTCCAGTTGGCCGTGTTCACCCCCGGCTGGCACGACAAACAGCTGTTGTTGGCCTTTGTGACGCCCTCTGCGTAGCACGTGCCGCCAATGTTGCAGAAGCCCGCCTTCAGGGTGTGAACGCAGGCGGGGCCCGCGCCGCAGCTGTCCACCGTGCAGCTCAAGACATCGGCGCAAGAGGCGTCGGCCCCCTCGTCCACACTGGCGTCACAGTCGTCGTCGAAGGCGTTGCACTGTTCGGACGCCGCTGGGTTTATGGCGCTGGCTGCGTCGTTGCAATCGCCGAGCGATGTCGCGGTCCAGGGTGCCGAGGCCGCACAGAGGCAACGGGCGTTCACGTTCGCGACGAGGCCGAGGTTCACGCGCGTAAGCAACGTGGTGAAGCCCTGCGCCACGGTGTACACCACCACCTCGTCGAGCTGACCGGTGAACCCCGCTCCGAGCGTACCGGTGCCGGAGGCTGGGACGGTCCCCGGCACGGCTGCCGAGAAGATGGTCCCTGTGTTCACGCGGATCCGAAGGGTTCCCCCGGACCAGTCGCCTTGCACCGAGGACCAGAATCCAGCCACGGCGGGCGCGGACACAGAGGGACCACCCAGGCCGGGCACGCTGACCACGAAACGGTTCTGTGCCCCCTCCCACTTGAGCTCGAGCCAGTTGTCGAACTTCAAGACGCTCGAGGTGGCGTTGCTTGGCTCGGGCTTCACGTGAGCCGTGAAGGACCAGCTCGACGTAGCCGGGAGCGCGAGGCTCGAGTACTGGAGGCTGGATGACGCGCCGCCCGTGTTGTCGAACGCGACGGCGCGTCCGATTCGCCCGTCGCGCCGCACGACCACGTTGCTGCGGGTGGGCGCAGACTGGGAGACCGAGTCGCTCAACGACTGAGCTTCGAAGCCCCAACGAGCGGCGACGTTGGCGTAGATGCCGGTCTCGCGGCCATAGCCGTCGGCATCCACGTCCCGGTAGTACACCGTGCAATCGTTGGAGCCCTCGCCGTCCGTGGTCGCGTCGCAGTTGGCGTCGGCGCCGCAGCGAGGCGCGCGACGGTCCGCCGCCGGCACCCCGGCGAGGAGCGCGGTGACCTCGGCGGCCGTGAGCGCGTAGTCGTAGAGCACGAGATCGTCGACGCCACCCGAGAACGCGTCTCCGATGCACTGCGTCGCGTTGGCGGTACAGCCCACTCGGGGCACGCCCGCGGCGGGTGTGAAGGTGCCAGCGAGCGCATTCGACCCGACGTTGACGCCGTTCAAATACATCGTGACCGCGCTGCCGTTCCACGTAGCGGCGACGTGCGTCCAGTTCCCGGGCGAGGCCAGGCCGAAGCGGCCCTGACAGCCTGAGCAGAGGTTGCCGCTGGCCGCGTTCGAGTAGCCGACGCTCCCGTCGGTGTCGAGGTCCAGGAGGAACGACCCCGCGCGATGCACGAGCGTGGCCTTCTGACTGGCCGTGGGCTTGATCCACATGGCGATGGTCTGTTCGCGATGAAGGTTGCGGCTGGCGGCGAAGTCCGGGAGCGCGACCGAGGCCCCTGGGCCAAGCTGCCGCGAGCTGCCGAACTTCCCAGCGGTCACCGCCGCTTCGCTGAACGCGTGGAGCATGTGGCCCGAGTCGTCCAGCACCTCGTGCCCAGCGCTCTCGTCGAAGCGCAGTACCGACAGGGGGCCGTCCCGGCGGCACTCGGTGGTGCTGGTGGTGGCGCAGGTGACGCTGCCGGAGGCACACGAGTCCGGGTCGCCACCGTCGCACGCGACGCCGGTGTCGAAGCCGTCGTCCGTGGTCCCGTCGCAGTCGTTGTCGATGGTGTCGCAGGTCTCCGTGGCCGGCAGGACCTGCCCCGCACAGGCGCTGGGGATTCCGGAAGTGCACGAGATCGTACCGTTCTTGCAGGCGCCTACGCCGGCGGTGCCGGCGGAGCCGGTGTAACAGGCCAGCGTGCGCCCCGGCACGGCCGTATTCGCGCACCCCGTAGTCGTGTTGCAGCTCTCGTCAGTGCAGGCGTTGTTGTCGTCGCAGCTCTTGGTCGGGTTCAGGCAGTTGCCCGCAGAGCAGTTGTCGTCGGTGCAAGCGTTGCCGTCGGAGCAGTTCTTCGGCGTGTGTCCACACGTCCCGCCGAAGCACGCGTCGTCGGTGCACAGGTCGGCGTCGGCGCAGTTCTTCGGCACGCCTTGGCAGCCAGTGGCCGGAACGCAGATCGGGTCGAGGCAGGGATCGCCGAAGGTGCAGACCACCGGAGCCGTCTCACAGCCCACGCCGTCGGTGCAGCTGTCTGACGTGCAGGCGTTTCCGTCGTTGCAGGACGAACTGCCGGGCGCCACGAAGCCGCACAAATCGGTGTAGGTGAGCGTGAGCCCGGCGCACTCCGGGGTCGTGGCCGGGCCGCATGCCTGGTAGGTGACCCGCACTTTGACCGAGGCGACCGCGATCATCCCGCTGCCGCTTGAGTAGGTCACCGAGGTGGCGATGCTGGCGATGTCGTCCCACGTCCAGGTGAGGGCGCTGGTGATGTTGAGCGTGCGGAGGACGACCGCGCCGTTCGTGCTGACCGTGGCGCCGAAGCCCGCGGCGTTCAACTGGGCAGTCGTCCCCACCGCGGTGGTGATCTCCCAGATCACCTCGACGGCCGTGATGATGTCGTTGTTGACGGGGTCACAGGCCGCGAAGCCGATGCACGAGAGGGTGGCCGGCGCCGTGCCGGCGATGGCCTGCCCGGTGTCGGTGCCTGCGGCCCCTTCGGGTGTGCTGAACCCCGCGGTGGATGGAAAGGAGCACGAGTCGACAGCCCACTCGGCTACCTGGACCCCCGTCCCGGGCGCCGCGCACGACGCCACGGCCCGCGCCGCCCGCGGCGTCCCTAAGATCAGCGCTGCAAGCAGCACTGATGCGCCGCAAAGCTTGCGCACCGAGTTCGGCGTGGTCATTGGTCTAACCTCATGCATTCGCATGGGAACTCCCCCCTGGTAACGCCAATGAGGCGGCCCGCCCTGGGACGGTGCAACGCACGTACCAGGGCCGAACGGGGGTGGCCTGGGCCCTCGGTGCTGCAAAGAATGCAGAGCTCACTCGGTGGACGCCGTGTGTCGTTGAAGGAACCGTCGCATGCACAGCTGGGTGGCCTCCGTGAGATCCACGAAGCGAAGGCCGAAGCCCGCCGGGCCCTCGGGACCGGCTTCCGGGCGACGCCACGCCACCACTCCCTCCGCGACGACCTCGCCCTCCTGGGGGAGGTGCACTACGGCGCGGACCCGCCGGTCCAGGGCCAGGACATCGCGGGTGGCGACGAAGAGCCCGCCGGCGGAGAGATTCTGTGACTCGGCCATGAGCACGTGGTCGGAGCCGAACTCGATCGCGAGCTTGATCTCGATACGAGGGCGCGCGCGACGGCCTGAGGCCTGGGCCCCGCCACCTGGGGTCGATCGGAGGACCATCGCGCGAAGGGCTTCGGTGAGCGCGTGGTCGCGGGCCACGAGCAGCTCTTCCCGCGCCAGCTCCTCCGAGAGCGCGCTAGCAGCAGCCGAGCGCCGAGACTGGAGAACGGCCCGACGCCGCTCGATGAGCGCGGCCCGCGCCATCAGGATCTCCTCCGCTTCGGCGTCGGCCCGCAGCAAGTCACCCCCGAAAGACGGCCTGACCTCCACATCGGGGAGCCCGAGATCGTCGGGTCTGAGACCCGCCTTGTGGAGGCGCGCCCGGAGGGCCATCTCGCGGTCCTCGACATGGGCGCTCAGCTCGGCCAGCGCCAGACGGCGCCGTCGCACGAGCTCGACCCGCGCCTCAACCGCCTGCTCTTCGGTCCATAAGGCGGCCTCCTCCTGGGTCAACACCTCTGGATCGAGCGAGCTCATGAGGGTGCCGTGAGCTTTTGGAGACGTTCGACCACGGCCGGGTGTGCTTCGAACTCCGACGGAACCTCCGCGAGGACCTGCGCTGCATCGTCCAGCGACCCCCGGCCGAAGAAGAAGTCGACCTCTGCGAGCAGCGAACCCAGTGCCTCGGGCACCGGATCGACGAGCTCGAACTCCGAGTTGTCGAACTCGACGAGATCGGGGGCTTCAGGGGCCGCGGGAACATCGAGCGTGGGCGGGGCGAGCCGCGGTGGAGTGAGCCCCCTGGCGTCGGGAATCGGCGTGGGGCTTACGGACCCCGGGGGCTCCGGAGGGGCCGCGAGGTCCAACATCGGCTCGTCGGCCACGTGGGGAATGCCGGATGGGTCCATAGCCAACCCGGGATCCGTAGAATCCGAGGCCCAGTCGTCCGAGCCCCCCGGCGCAGCCGAGGTCAGGCTGGCGCCAAAGTCCGCGGAGGCCACGCTTCCCTCGGGGACCGATTCCCGGCCGTGCGGCGGCACCTCGTAGAGTTCGTCGAATCCGAACTCGACGGCCTCCTGTTCAGCGTCGTGGTCCACCTCCGGGATCGACGGCGATGGCCGTGCGACCTCGGGAATGAGGTCGACGGCGAGGCTTGGCAGCACCGGGAGCGGGGGGGGCGGAGGAAGCGGTGGAGGCCCACTCGTGCGGGCAGGCGCGGGCGGCGCCGGTGCGACCGAGGGCTCAGGGCCGAAGTCGCTCATGAGGTCGTCGAGCTCGTCGAGGCCCTTCTGGAGCGAGGTACGGCCCAGGATCGACATGTCGCCCTCGTCGGGCCGGAGCTCGGGGAGGCCGGCTGGAGCTGTGGGCGCTGCGGCCACGGGAGCTGCAGGAGAGGCGGGCGAGGGACGCGGCCCGCTGTCGCCCGAACCCGAGGTGGTGACGGGAGCATCCTCGAGCTCGTCGAAGCTGAGCTCCTGAAAGCCCAGCTCCTCTATCGGATCGATCGCACGGCCGGCAATCGCGCGGCGGGCCCACTCGTCCGTGGGGTCCAGCGCCACGACGCGCTCGAGGACCTGGTTGCGCTCGATGATGAGGCCGTTCCGGTCGTGGGTCCGGGCGAGCTCTTTGAGCACCGTGAGCGCCTTCGGACCCTGCCCAATGGCCTCGAAGCACGCGGCCAACATCTCGAGGACCTCGACGTCGCCGGTGTTGACCCGGTACACCACCTGAAGCCGGGGTAGCGCCAACTGGGGCGAGTCCATCTCGAGGTAGAAGCGCGCGAGTCGCCGGCTGACCCCGACATCGTCCGGGGCAAAGTGGAGCAGGCGCTCCGCAACTTTGACGTACTCCTCGTTGAGGCCGCGCTTGTCGAGGAGCTCGATTACCACCCGAAATTCGCGGGTCGCTGCGTCGAGGATGCCCTCGCCAGCGTAGTCCTCCGCCAGACGGACACGGGCTCGCACGTTTTCGGGGTCCAGCGCCAGTAGCTCGCGGATGGCGTTCAGCCGCTCGACGGGCTGCCCGCGAACCGAGAGCACCCCGATCGCCTCCTGATGCTGCGAGATCGCGTCGTTCAGGTAGCCGGTGTCCTGATAAACACGCGCCAGGGCGCTGTGCACCGGGTACAGGCGCGGATCGATCCGGAGCATGTGTTTGTAGACCGCGACCGCTCGGAAGGGCTGCCCGGCCACCACGTAATCACGCGCCACCTCCAGCAGCGCCATCAGCCCACGCGCCGTGTCGCCGACCTCGCGGTAGAGCTCCGCCAGCGTCAGCCGGTCGCCCGTGGTGGCCTCTCCGCTGGAGCGCACCAACTCGTACTGCTGCACAGCCTTCTTCAGCTGCTTCTTTTCGATGTGCTTGCGAGCTTGCTCGAGCACCTTCGACCGCGAGAACGCCAAGATATCGCCTTCCCTTCAGGGGTCGATCGCGACCGCACCAAGCCCAAGACGCCCGAATAGACCTAGCAGACCCAGCTCGTAGCTTAGCGCGCCGAAGCCCATGACGCGACCCACTGCCACGTCCGCGAGCAGGGACGTGTGCCGGAAGGCCTCACGCGCGTAGACATTGGTGAGGTGCACCTCCACGAACGGACGGGCGGACGCGAGCAGTGCGTCGCGGATGGCTACCGAGGTATGCGTGTAGCCGCCGGGGTTGATGACGTACCCCACCACGTCTGGGGCGAAGGCCTGAATCGCGTCGATGAGCCCACCCTCGGAGTTGGACTGGAAGGTCTCGAGCTGAACGCCGTGAGCGCTGGCGACCTCCCTCAGACGGGCGTTCACCTGAACGAGGCTCGTGGAACCGTAGCGTTCCGGCTCACGCGTCCCGAGGAGGTTCAGGTTCGGGCCGTGGACGACGGCGACGCGGTTCATTCCTGCGGCGGGAAGAGGAGGATGTCCGACGAAGCGCAGTACGCGTTGGACTTCTCGAGCCCATACAGGCAGGCGAGGTGCTGGTACCTCGCCCCGATGAAGCCGGAGTCCCCTGCGGGCATGTCTTTGCACAGCGGGTGGAAATAGCCGGCCAGGTTCGTGTTCGGGAACGTGGTGTCCTCCGCGCACTTGAGCAGCTTCTCGGCGATCGCTTGATCGGTGTCGTTGTACCGATCGATGCAGTTGACCTGCTCCTCGCAACCGTTGGCGCCGTACCGACACACGGCCTGTTGATCCGCCGAGCAGAAGGTGAGGCCCTCTTCGCGAGCCAGCAGGTAGGCGGTAGCGTCCGCACCCGGGAACACGAGGCATCCAACGCACACACGAATGGTGAACTGGAAGTCGTTCGAGAGGACCTGAACCCCGGACTGCGTGATCCCCTCCAGCTGCAGGTTGACCAGGATGTCCGCCGATCGGCCGACGCGCGGCACGTCCTTGAGGCGCGGAAACGCGTCCTCTCGCGACAGGGCGCGGCTGGCGAGGCACTCGGCCACGACCGGGTCTGAGATCTCGCGCTCGGCCAGGAAGAACGGGTCCCGACGCAGCAGCTGCACCAGATGGGCTGGGAGCGTCTCGACGGACGTAACGGCCTTCGCGCCGGGATCGATGACCTGCCCCGTGGGCACGAAGTGGTCCGGCAGCGAGACGCTGAGCGCGTCTGGCAGGCGGTAGGTGATCAGCGCCCCCGTGAGCTGAAGGTTGTTCGCCTCCAGCTGGCCGGCCTCATTGGAGAGGGAGGACACCGTCAGGGAGCTCGGTAGCAGGTTCTGGAACTCGAAACCCGACAACACCCCGTGGTAGTTGGACACGAGGTCGACGACCGCCGTGTCGTTGCGGGGGGCGCCCGACGAGAAGATGCAACCGTCCAGGGGGTTGACCATGGCGGTGACACTCAGCGCCAGAGGCTCTCGCTCGGGACAACCGGCGAGGAGCAACACGGCAGGCAACACACACGCGATCCGTTTCATGACCCCATCCTCGGAGCGATTCCAGTGGCTCCCGATGCCGTCCTCAGATCGGCACCTCGAGCGAATAGTCCAATAGTATCCAACGGAACCGGAAAATAATCCACTACACCGATCCGAGTGGGGAGGGCCACGTCGATCACGTCGTGGACGCGCTTCTTATCGGCGACCAGCCACCGCCCGAGGTCACGCGCCAGCCAGTCGTCTGGCCGATGGGGGAGCCCCAAGGCGCGGAGGGTCTCGGTCACCTCCTCCGCGACGGCCTTGGGCGTGATCCCGAGCGCCACTCCGAGGCGGCACTCCAGCACCATGCCCAAGGCGACCGCCTCGCCGTGCAGCACGCGTCCCCGAGACTCGGCCTCGATCGCATGCCCGAAGGTATGCCCGAAGTTGAGCACCTTGCGGCGGTGTTGCTCGCGCTCGTCCTCTACGACGATACGGCGCTTCACCTCGACGGAGGAGCGGATCAGGTCCAGGAGCTCGAGCGGGGCACCAGAGCGGACACGGCGGCAGGCGGCGACCAGGCCCGGATCGGCGATGAAGCCGTGCTTGACCAGCTCGGCGAGCCCCGCGCGTAGCTGCCGCCGAGGCAGCGTCTCCAGCGTGTGGAGCGGTGCGATTACGCCGACCGGGTGATGGAACGTACCCACCGCGTTCTTCACCCGGTCGAGGTTCACCCCGGTCTTGCCGCCTACACTGGAATCGACTTGAGCGAGCAGCGTGGTCGGGACCTGGAGGACGTCGACGCCGCGTAGCCACGTAGAGGCCGCATAGCCCGCCACGTCGCCCACGATGCCGCCCCCCAACGCCACGACGAGGTCGCGCCGGCCGAGCGTCTCAGAGGCGAAGGCCCGGTGCAGGGCCGTAACGGTGGAGGGGGTCTTGGTGCGCTCGCCGCCCGGAAAAACGACGAGCTGCGCCCCAAGGCGGCGCGCCAGGGCCTCCCCGTACAGGCTGGCCACGCGGCGATCCGAGACCACCACCCGTCGGCGATAACGAGACGCCCGCTCCTCGACCCTCTCGAACGCGTCTTCGGTGCGCAGCTCGACCGTGTAACGCGCGGCCGAGAGCGCCACGTCGAGGCTCCGGCCTCCCCGGAGGGTACCGGCGAGGCGCTCGGCCACCTCGTGCGGCGTCAGGCCGTCGGTCTCGACGCGAACGTCAGCAGTGGCGTAGGCCGCGGCGCGGGCTTCGAGGAGCGCCGTGAGTCGCGCGACTGGGTCGCCGCTCAGCAGCGGCCGACCCGAACCACGGCACCGGTCCGCGGCTGTCTCGGGACCCACGACCAAACAGGCGACGGTTCCCGCGCTGCGGGCCGCCTGCCGAGCCTCCGGGCTCAACAATGCGCCGCCGCCACCCACCACGACAGCGGGAGGCCCATCGACGGCGGCGAGCAGCGCCCGCCGCTCGAGCTCTCGAAAAGCCGCCTCGCCGTCTTCAGAGAAGATCTGAGCGATCGGGCGGCCGCCAGCCTCTACGACGGCGTCGAGGTCGACCACCGGGAGTCCCAGCCGTGGGGCCAGAAGCGGTCCGACCGTGGACTTCCCTGCGCCGGACAGGCCGGTGAGAAAGACGTGGCGAGGGTAAGCGGGCACCCGACCGGATCAGTCGACGCGGACGCGTGCCGCCTGCCGATTGATGATGCGCGGGGTGATGAAGAGGATGAGCTCGGTCCGCTTGTCGATGATGGTGCGGTTCTTGAACATCCAGCCGAGGAACGGGATGTCCGCCAGCACGGGGACCTTCTTGAAGTCCTGCGAGGAGTTGCGCGTGTAGATACCGCCGATCACCGCGGTGTCGCCGTCACGGACGAGGAGGGTGGTCTGCGCCTCCTTGCGCTCGATGGTGGGGTTACCGTTGGCGCCCGTCTGCGCGAAGTTGGGCTCGTTCTTCGTGATCGCGATCGCCAGGTTGACGTTGCCGTCCTGGGTGACCTGGGGCGTCACGGTGAGCGAGAGCTCCGCGTTGAAGAACTGCGTGTTGACGCCGAGCGAGCTCACCACCGAGATCGGGATCGAGATGCCCTGCTTGATGATCGCCTGGATGTTGTCCATCGTGGCGATTCGCGGCGAGCTCACGATCTTGATCTGACCCCGCTCCTCCGCGGCGCCGAGCCGCAGGTTGAGGTTGCCGGCGCCGTTCAGCGAGCCGAGCGTGAGGGCGATACCACCGCCGGACCCCGCGCCCACGGCCGCCGGGAGGTTCACCGCGTACTTCGGGATGTCCTGGAGCAGACCGGTGGACGGTGACGTGGAGTCGTCCGCGGCGCCCGAGAAGCCAACTACGGCGGGGAAGACCAAGCCGGTCTCGTTACCGAAGGCCGGCGACGCTGTGTAATTGCCGCCCCATTGGATACCGAAGTCCTCGGTGAAGTTAGACGAGGCCTCGACGATGCGCGCCTCGATCAGCACCTGCGGCGTCTGCGTATCGAGGCGGCGGACGATGTCCTCGGCCGCGTCGACGTGCTCCTGGACGTCAGTGACGATGAGCGTGTTCGTGCGGGCGTCCACGTCCACCTTGCCCTTCTCGGAGAGCACCGCCTTCACCTGGCCCGACATCGCCTCGGCGTCCGCGTAGTTCACCGTCACCAGCTTCACGACCAGCTGGCGCAGCTCGTTCAGCTTCTTCCGCTTCTCGATCTCGGCTTCGAACTCGGCGCGGATCGCCTCGGCCATCGCGATACGATAGACGCCGTCCTCCTCGACGTAGTCGAGCCCCTTGGACTTCAGGATCATGTCCAGCGCCAGATCCCACGGGACGTCCTTGAGGTGGACCGTCACGTTGCCCTGGACCTCTTCGCTGGTGACGATGTTCACGCCGCCTTCGCGTGCGAGGAAGGTGAGGACCTGCTGGATGTCCGCGTCCTTGATCGTCAGGTTGATCTTCTGGCCCTTGAACTTCCGCCCGGACGACCGCTTGCGGTTGTAGACGTTGTTGGCGACTTGGGGACCTTCGCCGCCTCCCCCGCCGGAGACCCCGACGCCACCGTCGGGTGGCGCCTCCGAGCGCTCGCCGCCCACGGCAGTGGGTCGGAACTGAACGCGCTCAGCGTCGGCCACGGCGCGCTCGCCTTGCTCGACGCGTTGGCCGTTGTGGAACTCCCAGACGAGCGACTTGCCGCGCCGCACCACCTCGTTGCGCACGGCCTCCGCCAGCTCTACGACCACTCGCACCTTCTCCGGGTTCTCCGGGTCAGTGAACGAGGAGACGCTGGTGACCGGGCCGTAGAAGTCGCGGGTGTCGAGGCGCCGCTCGAGCACCTTCGGGATCCGCGCCTTGTCGATGAGCAGCACGATCCGATCGTTGCTCTTCTCCACCACCTCGTAGCCTGCGCGGCCGTCGAGCTCGATCTCGATCCGGCTGACGTTGTTGCGCTCGCTGAAGGCCACGCTGGTCACGCGCGTGCCCGCTGCGACCTCCGGCTCCTCCTTCTTGCGCTCGATAGCCGAGAGGCGGTCCGCCATCTTGGCCAGCTCGGACTTCGCGCGCTCCGCCTCGGCCACTGCGGCCGCCATCGCTCCGGCATCCCCGGCGCTCTTGCGAGCCTTCTCCAGATCCTTCTCGAGGGCCGCAATCCGCTTCTCGCGCTCCTTGACCGCAGCGGCGACTCGGTGATCGCCCGAAGCACGCGCAGTCGCCAGGTCCTTCTCCATGGCACGCTGCTCGCGCTCGAGACGGCTCACCTCGGCCTTGGCCGTGGACAGGGCCTCGTCTCGACGCGTCCGCTCCGCCGAAAGCTCGCGGCGCGCCGCCGACAGCTCGGACTTCGCCTTTTCGAGCTGCCCGGCGAGCTGAGCCGTGTCGCCGCCACGCGAACGCACCGACTTGAGCTCGCGATCGAGGGTGTCGACGCGCGCTTCCGCGGTGCGAGCCTCGTCGCCCAGCTTCGCGATCCGGCCGCGCGCCTCGTCCAGCTCGCGCTCGACCTTCGTCCGCGCCTTCTCCGCCGAGGTGGCGCGACGCTCGGCGGCAGCAACCTCAGAGCGGGCTGTGTCCCGCTCCTGCTCGGCCTTGTCGGCCGCGCCGCGCGCCTCGCTCAGGAGGGCATCGAGCCGCGCACGGTCTTTTCGCGCCTGGGCCAGCTCCCGTCCCAGGGCCGACGAGTCCGTCCCAGCCTTCTGGGCTGCGGCGAGATCGGTGGTAAGCCGCTCGAGGCGACGCGTCGCCTGGGTCTTCTCGGCGGAGAGCGTCTCGAGCTGCGCATTGGCCACGGCGAGGGCCTTGCCCGCCTCCGCGCGAGCCCGTTCGGCCTCTGTCGCACGCCCCTCGGCTCCCGCGAGCGCCGATTGAGCGGCATCGCGTGCCTTGTTGGACGTCGCAGCGGTCTTCTGCGCCAGCGCCAGCTCGGTGCGCGCCGCGTCCCGCTCCTTGCTGGCAACGGTCGCCTCGGACTTCGCCGCCGCGACAGCGCGCTCCAGCCGCTCCCGATCGCGCTCCGCGTCGGCCAGCTCGCGTAGGATCGCGGTGGCCTCGCCGCTGCCACGACGCACCCTCTCGACCTCACCCTGGAGGCGCGTGATCCGCTCCCCTGCCGCAGACAACTCGCTGTCGAGCGCCTGGATCCGAGCGTTCGCGCCGGCAAGGCTCTGGTCGGCCTTCTCGCGGCTGGTCTCCGCGGCGACGAGGCGCTTCTCGAGCCCCGCCGCGGTCTTCCGCGCTGCGTCGAGGTCCTCAGCGGTCTTCTCGGCGGTCTCACGCGCCCGCGCCAAGTCGCGGCGCACCGCGCCAAGTTCGTCTGACAGCTTCGCCAGAGCGTCTGCATCGCCCTTCTCACGCCGCGCCGCAGCCAGCTGACGCTGCAGTGACTCGGCCTCGAGTCGGCTCTCCGCGAGGGCCTTCTCCAGCTTCGGGTCCGCCGCCCGGCCCTCGAGCTCCTTCACTCGCTTCTCCAGGAGGGACCGCTCGCGCTCTAGACGAGCCAGCTCGGCTGAAGCGCCCGCGGCGTCCCGGGCCTCGGCCACCGTGAGCTGGCGGGACAGGTCGGCGATCTTCTGGCGAGCGCGCGCGAGCTCGCGCCCCACGTCCTTGTCTGCCAGCGCGGCACCGCTGGCGGCCTTCTCTTGAGCCGCCACCGTGCCAGCCAGCTTGTCTCGCTCGGCCTCGAGCCGTCGGACGCGCTTGTCCGCCTCGGCCAATGCGGACTTCCGCGCCGCCTTCTCCGAAGCCAGCTCAGCCTCTGCTTTCCGGAGATGCGACCGGGCCTCGGCGAGCTCCGCGGCCACGTCCGCCGCGCCTGCGCCGGCGCTCTGGGCCTTCTGGAGGGCGCGCTCGAGGCGCTCCACCTCGCGGGATGCCGTGTCGCTGGTCGACGCGAGAGACTCGAGCCGCTTCGTTGCCTCGGCCAGCGCGTGGTCCTTGTCGGCGGCGACCTTCTCGGCCTTCTCCACGGCCACCTCGAGCTGCTCCACGCGGCGGGCCGCCTTGTCGCGTTGCGCCTGCGCATCCGCCAGCTCGCGTGCCGCCGCGCCCGCGTCGGTGGTGCTGCCGAGGGCCTTCTCGAGCCGGAGAACGTTGGCCTCCGCAATCTTGACGTCGCGTCGCGCCGCGTCCCGCTGCTTCTCCGCCTCCGCCAGCGCCTCGTCCTTGCTACGAATGAGCGCCTTGGCCTCGGCCGCCTCAGCGCGGAGATCCTCGAGCGATTTCTCCGTCGAACGAAGGCGCTGTCGCGCTTCGGCCAGCTCTTTCGAGGTGGACGCGGCGTCCGAACCCGAGGCCTGCGCCTCCTCGAGCTCCCGCTCCAGTCGAGCGACGTCGGCCTGGTTCCTCTTCGCGTCGCGCTCCAGCGCGGCCACCTGCCGTTGGGCTGCGGAGAGCTCCGCCTGGGTCTTCTCCGAGGCAGCGTTCAGGCCGTCGATCGTGGTCTTCGCAGTAGCCAGGTCCCGCTCGGCCGCGGTCCGCGACTTCTGTTCACGCTCGAGGTCGCGCTCGAGTCCCGCGAGGCGTGTCTCGGCGTCACGCAGCGACTTGCGCGTGGTGGCGAGCTGCGAGTTAGCGGCGGTCTCACGCTCCCGGGCCTCTTGGATGGCGGTGCGGAGCTCCGCGTCCTTCACCTTGCTCAGGTCGACCTGGCGCGCCGTCTGCCCTCGGAGTGCCTCGAGCTCGCGCTCCAGCCCTGCAATCTGCCGGTTCTCGGCCTCGAGCTCTGCCACCTTCTTCTCGAGCGTGGCGTTCTGGCCGCGCTGCGTGTCGGCGAACTGCTTCAGCTTCGCCAGGTCGCGCTCGGTCGTCTCGCCGCGCTTTTGGGCGGCCTTCGCGGCCTCGAGCGCCTTCGCGAGGCGCTCGTCCTGCTGGTTGCGCTCTGACTGAGCGGCGCTCCGCTCTGCGGCCATCTGCCGCTCGAGCTCGGCCACGCGCGCCTTCCGCTGGTCGAGGAGCTTCTGCAGCACCAGCTTGTCGTCGGCCTCGGCCTCTTGGCCTTCGAGTCGCTGCACTTCGGCGCGAAGCTCCGCGACCTGCGCCTCAGCGCGCTCGCGCTGGGTCGCCAGGGCGGCGAGGCGTGCCTCGGCGGCGCCGAGGCGGCGCTCCTGCGCGGTCGCGTCAGCGGCCAGATCGTCGCGACGCTTCTTCAACCCGTCGACTTCCTTGGCGAAGAGGTCGCGCTTCTGCAGCACGGCAGTGAGGTCGTCCCGCTCGCGCTGAAGCTGGCGCCGCACGCCCTGGACGTCGTCCTCCGCCTTGCCGAGGTCCCGCGCGGCGGTGGTCCGCGCGTCCTTTGCGGCGGAGACCTCCGCCCGGAGGCGCTCGACCTCGGCCGTCATCGAAGCCAGCACCGCTTCGACCCCCTGCTGTTTGCGCCCCGTGGCGATCGCCGCCTCCAGGGACTCCTTCTCCCGAGCCAGACGCTCGGAGCGCGCGACGAGCTCCTTCTTCTCGCGCTCGAGGCTCTGGGCGCGCTGCGCGGCAGCGACGCGCTCGTTTCGAAGCGTCTCCACCTCGGCTTCGGCGGCAGCCCGCGCCTTGTCCTCGGCGGCCAGGCGGCGCGCCGTCTCTTCGGCGGTCTTCTCAGCGGTGTGCAGGTCGCCGCGCGCGCGCTCGACTGCTTGCTCGAGGCGCTTCACCTGCTTCCCGAGCTCGGCGACCGCCTTGGCCTTCTCTTCAGCCGGTCCCTTCGCGCTGTCCTTCGCCTTGGTGAAGCGGTCCAGCGCCTCGGCGAGGCGCTCGGAGAGGTCCTCGTTCTTCTCAGTGGCGCCGGCGAGGGCCTTCTCCAGCTGGGCCACTTGCTTGGCGTCGCCAGCGCGTGACGCGCTGAGCTCCTTCTCGAGCTCGGCGACCTTACGAGTGGCAGCGTTCTTCTCCTCGGACAGCGTGCGGAGCGCCTCTTTCTGCGCCACGCGCTCCGACTCGGACACCTCCCGGCTCTTTCCTTCGCCCTGAAGCGCTTCGATCCGGGCCTCTTCGGCGAGGCGCTGGGCCTTCGCGGCCGAGGCGAGCTGCTCCTCCTCGAGGCGAACACGCTGGGCTGCGTCACGCCGACGTTCCTCGGCGGCGAGCGCGGCTTCGAGGGCAGTGCGCCGCTTCTCGGCCGTGGCCACGGCCCGGGCGAGCGCGCCCTGCTCGTCCTCGAGGCGCTGCTGCTCCAACGCCAGCGCCTTGACGCGCGCCTCGGCGGCGACCTTGGCGGCCTCGGCGGCCTGAGCGGCCTCTCGGGCACGCGTTGCTGCTTCGGCGCCGGCCGCGGCGCCTGCGTCCCCGGTCTTGACCAGACCGGCTAGCCGCTCCGCTTCTTTGGCGAGCTTCGCGACCTCACCCTGGAGCCGCGTCTCGGCCTCGCGCGCTGCCAGCTCGCTCGCGCTGAGACGGCTCTCGCGCTCTCGGGCGGCTCGGAGCTCTTCTCGAAGGCGTCGCTCCGACTCGATGGCGTCCTGGGCTCGTTTGGCGAGCTCGGCGTCTCCGGTCGCGGTGATCTCCCTCCGTTGAGTGCCGTCCACAACGAGCCGAATCACCCCGCCCTCCGCCTTGACGGAGTAGGGCGCGTCCACGTCGAAGCCGAGCTGCACACGACCCACCCGCTTGCCGCGGTTGTCGAGCTGAACCAGCTCGATGTCGTGCAGCACGCCGTTGCGCACCGGCACGCTCCGGGCGACGCGGGACGTATCGCCGTCCACGACGTCGATGAGCACTCGGGTCGGGTCGCTCAGCTTGAACACCGTGAAGGTGGGCGTCGACGCCGTCGTGATGACGATCACGGTGTTATTGGGCCCCTCCTCGAACGCGATATCGGTGATCGCGTTGATGCGTCCCTCCTGCGCGAGCGCGGAAGGAGCGAGGACGAGGGCTGAGAGGGCTAGCGCAACGAGCTGCCGCATTGAGTATCCGCCTCCGACCGAGGGGTGCAGCCCCTCAGGTCACTAACGTGCGCAGGGAGGACGCGAGGCGCACTCCCCCTGGGGAGGGGACCGTAAGGTGCTCGGGGGTGGTCGTCAAAAAACCAGTGGACTGCGAAACCGGGCGGCGTTTGACGGCTCGGGGACGGCCAGGATTTCGGCCGAGGCCCTCGAGGGCCCCCAAGCTTGGCAGCACCGTGACGAGCGTGTAGTTGTTCGCGGCCACGTCCCCCACCACGAGTCGCCCCAGCAACGGCCACAACGGCCGGTCACATCGGAAGTTCGCATGGCCGGAAGCAGCCTCCTCGCACTCCTCGACGACATCGCCTCGCTGCTCGACGACGTAGCGGTCATGAGCAAGCTGGCCGTCAAGAAGACCGCGGGCGTGCTCGGCGACGACATCGCCCTGAACGCCGAGCAGGTGGCCGGGGTCAACGCGGATCGGGAGCTGCCCGTCGTGTGGGCGGTGGCGAAGGGGTCGCTGGTCAACAAGGCGCTCCTGGTGCCCGCCGCCCTGGGGATCAGCGCGCTGCTCCCCTGGATGGTCATCCCGCTGCTCATGATCGGCGGCGCCTTTCTTTGTTACGAGGGATTCGAGAAGGTCTTCCACAAGCTGCAGGGCAGGAAGTCCGCGGGTGAGGCCTCGGTGGAAGGCGCCCCGCCCGCGCCTACGCCGGCGCCGTCAACGGGCCAGCCCTCGCACACGGGGGATCTCGCGGAGCTGGAGCGGGAGAAGATCAAGGGGGCCGTCCGAACTGACTTCATCCTGTCCGCCGAGATCATGGTCATCTCGCTGGGCGTGGTGGCGAAGGACCCGCTCGTCACGCAAGTCGGCGTGTTGGTGGCCGTGGCGCTGCTCATGACGGTGGGGGTCTACGGCCTCGTCGCAGGGATCATCAAGCTGGACGACTTCGGGCTCTATCTCGCCGGGCGCTCCGGCGACGGCGCGGCGGCGCGGGTCGCCCGAGGGCTCGGGAGGGCGCTCGTGACGGCGGCCCCGGGGCTCATGCGAACCCTCTCAGTCGTGGGAACGGCTGCGATGTTCCTCGTAGGCGCCGGCATCTTCACCCACAACATCCCTGCGCTGCATCACCTCCTCGAGGCGCTCATGAGGGCTGCGAACGCTGTGCCAGGCGTGGGAGGCGCGCTCGCCTTCGCGGCGGACCTGGCCATCGGGCTGGTGCTGGGTCTCGCCGTGGGGGCCGTGGTGGTGGCGGGCAAGACCTTGGCCACGCGACTTCTGGGGCGCGGCTCCCCGGCCTGAAGCGCGCGAGGGCTGTCTCAGGCCTTCGCCAGAGCCAACGTCAGGTCCCGAATCCGGTCCGACAGGTTGAGCACGAAGCACCAGAGCAGCTTGCACGCAATGGTGGGATCGGTGCGCGTGAGGGAGTGGAAGTCGTCGCGCTCGATCACGAGCAGGGTGGACGACTCCCGGGCCAACACGGTGGCCGAGCGGGCCTGCCCATCCATGAAGGCCACCTCTCCGAAGTGCCCACCGGGGCCCACGGTCGTGAGCAGCACTCCTGAGCCCGGTCCGTCGCCGTCCTTGTAGACGTCTACCGAGCCGGTGAAGACGATGAACATCGACTCCCCGCGATCGCCCTCCTGGCAGACCACCTCGCCCGGCGCAAAGTGCCGCTCGAACACGATCTTGAGCACCTGGACGAGCTCCTGGTAGCTCAAGTACTTGAAGAGGAACAGGTTCTGGATCGCGAGCACCTTGCTCTGCGTGTGGATCCCGGCCTCGAGGCGGCGGGACTCCGTTGCAGGCTGGAAGGACACCTCGATCGCCGTAATGTTGTCGGCGCCGCCCGCCGCGTTGGCAGCGTCGATCGCGGCAGGCATGCCCTTGGCGACCACGCCGCCGAGCTCTTCGTCATCGAAGTAGCGATAGAGCCCGTCCGAGCAGAGGAGGATCCGGTCGCCGGCTGCGACGTCGAGCCACGCCGTGTCGACCCGCACCGTGGGCAGAGGCCCGACCGCCCGGGCCAGCACGCCCTTGTGCGTGAACGCCTCCACCTCATCCTCCCGAAGGAGGCCCTGTGCCACCATCTCTTGCGCGAGCGTGTGGTCGACCGTGAGCCGCTTCGTCTCCGTCGGGCGAAAGAGGTAGGCCCGGCTATCCCCAACGTGGCCGAGCACGGCCCCACGCGGTCCCACGGCGAGCACGACGCCGGTGGTGGCCATCCCGCGGTACTCCGCGTGGCGCTGGGCGAGGTGGTAGATCCGCTCCGAGGCGCGTTGGAAGATCGAGTCCATCAACGCGAGCACCTCGCGCCGCGCGGCTCCGTCAGTGTCTGGGGCGGTCAGCAACACGCGAAACGCGTCGCGGTGCTCCGCCAGAACGTCGCAGAAGATGCGGGATGCGATCTCCCCCGCGTTGGAGCCCCCTACCCCATCCGCCACGCCATAGAGGCCCGCCTCGTCGTCGGCGAAGAAGCAGTCTTCGTTGTTGTAGCGCTGACGACCGGTGTCGGTTCGAGCGACGGACGAAGCGCGCATCGGAGACCTCGCTCAGAGAGAGTCGCCGCTCGGGCGAGCAGAGGGGCGGGAGTGCCGCCGCCGGGTCAGGGAGGCCAGGGCCTCGGGGCTTCGGGACGTCCTGGGGTCAGGGCGACGCGTCCGGATGTGCTCGGTGTTCCTCTTCGTGCGGGTGCTCCAGGCCCTTCATGACCTTGTCGACGCACGCCTGAAATCCCTCACAGGGTGTCTCGTGGCACCCCGCGCGCACCGCGTGGAGGCGGCGGTCCGTGGCGTACCGAGTGTCCGCGGAGGTGGCCGCGATCGCGCAGGCCGATTCACACCCGGCGCGGCCGGTGCTCCTCAGCTTGAGAGCCTCGGGCTCGCAGCGCTCCTCGAGCTCGCAGGATGCGGCGCACAGCGGAGCGGCGCCCTTCGGCGAGAGCGGCGGGTGCTCGAGGAACGCCTCCTCGATCGGTGCATTGGCGTCCGCGCAGCCCTTGAACGCGGTGCACGGACCGTCTGCGCACGCATCGAGCGCGCGGAAACGGGCGATGTGCTCGTGTTGCTCGGGCGACGCGGCAGCCACGTCGGTGAGCGCCGCCTTGCAGGCGGCGTAGCAGGTGGATACGCCGTCTCCGCCCGTCCCGCATTGCTGGAGCTTGTTGCATGCGCGAAGGCAGAGCTGGCGCGTCTCGCGGAAGGTTCGCGTCGCGGCAACATCCGAGAGCTCAGCGGGCGCGCCGGCCACCCCCTGGGGGACCGGGGGGACCTGGGGCGCCGGCGGCGCACTGACGTCTGCGCTGGCGTCAGGGGCGCTTGGCTCCGTGGAGGGCGGCGGTGGCGCGGTCGGAGGTGGCGCGGTCGGAGGTGGCGCCGCCGGTGGCGCGGTGGCGGGGACCGGGGGCGGTGCTGCGGCCGGGGCCGGCGTGGCGTCCAACTTCTTGCAGCCTGCCACCCCAAGGGCGACAAGGAGCATCGCGAGCGCGGGCCAGACCACGGCAGCTGCTAGCACACGCGACAGAACGCCGAAACCCGGAGGGGTGTCGTGGAGTCGGGAGGGTTGAGGCATGGGGCGCCACTGTAGTCCATTCCGCGTCGCTTTCACACTCGTGGCAGGCGCGCTCGCTTGCGGAGGATGTTCGAAGCGCGCGGCACCACCCGAGGCCCCGAAAGTGCTCGCGGACGTCGCCGAGGGAGAGAGGGTCTTCGGCTGCACCGTCGAGTCGGTCCAGTCCGTGGTGAAGCCGCGGCGCGACGACATCACACGTTGCTATCGCGCGGCGCTGGGCCGCAACGCCAACGCGGGCGGACGGCTGGAGGTCGAGATGCACATCGACAAGACCGGCACGGCGAAGTTCCTCGGCGTCCAGGGCGACACCTTCCGCGACGAGGAGTTCACGCGGTGCGTCTTCGCCGTCCTGCGCCCCCTCCCCTTTCCGATCCCCGACAAGGAGCCATGCGTTCTGGTCTATCCGTTCGTGCTGAGCGCCGGATGAACTCGCGCAGCTGCATCGTCTGGCTGGGGGTACTAGCGACCGCGGCGGCGTTCGCCCAGCCACGGGAAGCCGAGCCCGAGGCGCGGCGCGGACTCGAGACCTCGAGTCCCGGCGAGAGAGCAGCCTGCACCCGGGTTTGGCGGTCCGTGGCGACCGGAGGCAGCGTGCTCCGTGTGGACCTCCACGACGCAATTGACCCGGGCCTTGCCGCGTACATCGTCCGCGCCGTGGACGAGGCAAACGCGCGCTCGGACGTCTCGGCGATCCTGATCCACATGAACACGCCGGGCGGGCGGGTGGACTCAGCGCAGCTGATCAAGGACGCGCTGCTGCGCTCGCGGGTCCCGATCATCACCTTCATCGACACCCACGCCTTGAGCGCGGGCGCGCTAGTCGCGTACGCCAGCGACGTCATCGTCGTAACGCCGGGCGCCACCATGGGGGCAGCCACGCCAATCCTGGTCGGTGAGGGCGGCGTCCCCGAGGAGACCGGTGAGAAGTTCGTCTCCGCGGTGCGCGGGATGTTCCGCGCCGCCGCCGAGGCCCGAGGCCGAGACCCCGTGCTCGCGGAGTCCATGGTGGACGCGGACGTGGACGTCCCGGGGCTGAAGCCCAAGGGGAAGCTGACCACGCTGACCCAGGCCGAGCTCCTGGCGTGGTGCGTGGCGGACTTCGCTGCCGCCGACATCCCCACGGCGCTGGCGCGTGTGGGCGCCGAGGGGGCGCGAATCGAGAGCCGCGAGATCGCGTGGGCGGAGTCGCTGACGCGGTGGCTCACGGACCCCACCGTTGCGGGGCTCCTGATGTCGCTCGGCGTGCTGGGGATCATGGTCGAGTTCAAAGCCCCTGGCTTCGGGGTCGGCGGCGCTCTCGCGCTGGTCTCCTTCGGTCTCTTCTTTGGCGGTCACCTGTTCGCGCAGCTCGCGGGCCTCGAAGAGCTGCTGCTGTTGCTCCTGGGGCTGATCCTGATCGGGGTGGAGCTGTTCGTGCCGGGCCACGTCGTGCCCGGTGTCCTCGGCGTAAGCGCCGTGCTCGTTGCCCTCGGGATGGCGCTGGTGGGGGGCGACGTGGAGCTGGCGTGGGAGGTCGGGGCCTTGCAGGCCGCGCTCTGGCGCACCGCGGCCGCGCTCGGCGCCACCTTCGCTGCCTTCCTGTTGTTGCTGCGCTGGCTGCCCCGTAACCGCGTGGTGGAGCGACTCGTGCTGGCGGACGCGATCCGCGGAGGCGCTCACGCGGCGGAGGTCCCCGTGACACGGGGCGAGGTCGGGACGGCCGTGACGCCAGTGCTCGGCTCGGGCAAGGCCCGTTTCGCGAGCGGGGTCCACGACGTCGTGAGCTCGGGCGCCCACATTGCCGCCGGCGCGACGGTTTTTGTGATCGATGCAAGACCAGGCCGGATCGAGGTCGCGGCCAGAGGAGAGTCGGTATGAGCTTCAGGGAATTCGGACCCGTGGCGGCGCTAGGCGCCATCGTGGCCGCAGTAATGGTGTTCTTCTATTTCGTACCGCTCCGAGTGTGGATCGCCGCCTGGTTCTCGGGGTGCAAGGTCGGGATTCCGACGCTGATCGCGATGCGTCTCCGGCGAGTCAACCCCGCGCTCATCGTGCACGCGCGTATCAGCGCAATGAAAGCCGGCATCGACGTCTCCACGGACGCCCTGGAGAGCCACGCGCTGGCGGGCGGGAACGTGGTCGCCGTGGTCAACGCGCTGATCTCCGCCTCGAAGGCCAACATCCCGCTCAACTTCAACCGCGCGGCGGCCATCGATCTCGCGGGCCGCGACGTCCAACAGGCGATCCAGATGAGCGTCAACCCGAAGGTGATCACCACACAAAGGGTCACCGCGGTCGCAAAGGACGGCATCCAGCTCGCCGTGGTGAGCCTCGTGACGGTCCGCGCCGACATCGAGAAGCTCGTGGGCGGCGCCGGAGAAGAGACCATCCTGGCTCGCGTGGGCGAGGGGATCGTCACCACGATCGGCTCGGCCACCGATCACAAGCAGGTCCTCGAGAACCCCGACAGCATCTCGCGCAACGTGCTCTCCCGCGGGCTCGACGCCGGCACCGCGTTCGAGATCCTGTCGATCGACATCGCCGACATCGACGTGGGCGCCAACATCGGGGCCAAGCTCCAGATGGAGCAGGCAGAGGCGGACAAGAACATCGCGCAGGCCCGCGCTGAAGGGCGCCGCGCCCAAGCCGTGGCGCTGGAACAGGAGAACCGCGCCAAGCTCGAAGAGATGCGTGCGCTCCTCATCGAGGCGGAGTCACGGATCCCCGTTTCGATCGCGGCGGCCTTCGAGAAGGGCCAGCTGGGCGTGATGGACTTCTACCAATACAAGAACCTCATGGCTGACACCCAGATGCGTGAGAACCTCGCGAAGGGCCCCGCGTGACGCCTCGCCGCGAAGAGCTGGCGCTGGCGATCGCCCTGAGGCACCCACCCACAGCACGTTGGCCGCAGCAGAACGTGCGGGGTCGGGAGCGAGTCGCTGTTCCCATCGGTGGGCTTCGACCGCGCACGAACGGGCGCCCGGACCTGACCGGACCGAGCGAACCTCGTGGCTGACAAGGGGTGGGAGCTCCTGCTCCAGGTTGGCCTGGCCGCGCTCTCGTACGCCGGGGCGTGGGCCTACCAGCGGGCCAAGAAGGCAGGCGAGGAGGCGAACGAGGCACGGGAGAGCGGGCCCGCGCAGGAGCCACGCAAGCGTCGACGCAAGAGACGCGCGGCACCACCCGCGGAGGCCGAGCGCCCCACCGCTGCAGCACCGCCGCTGCCGGTCGCTGAGGTTCTGCCGGTGGCGGCGACGGCCCCTCGACGCCCCCTCCGCGCCGCGATGGTGTTATCGGAGACGCTCCGTTTGTAGCGAGCGGACGACGGGGAGCCAGCACAGCGCAACCGCCGTGAGGCCGAGCGCCAGCGAGAAGGCCCCCTGCCATCCAACCCCCTCGGCCAGCGCTCCGGCGAGCAGGCCGCCCGGCGCCTTGCCGGCCACCTCCACGGCCGCGAGCACGGTGAAGTGAGTAGCGCCGATACGTCGGTCGACGGAGCCCATCATGAGCGCGAACATGGCCGGTGTGAGGGCTCCGCCCGTGAGCTCCTCGACGCAGGTCACGGCGATGAGCGCAGGCGGGTCAGGGGGCCACACCACGCAGGCGAGGCAGGCTACCGCGGGGATGAGGCGCGAAGCCATGGCCCAGGTCACCGCGCGGAGAGGGCTGTAACGCGCGGCGAGGAGGCCCCCAATGGTCGAGCCCGCGATCGAGAAGCCCATTCCCCAGGTGGCATCCCATAGCGCCAAGGTCTCCTTGGACGTCCCAAGTCCTCGTTGCAGATAGGGTTTCCAGAGGTCGTCCGAGATCGACTCGCCCACCTTGTAGGAGGCGATGAAGCCGATGAGGAGGAGGCCGCCCGGAGCCCGCACCGCGGCGGCGAGGGTGCGCCCGATGTGGGCAAAGGTGGCCCCACGCGGAGCGGGAACGGCGGCAAGTCCACGATCTACGGCGACATCGGGGCGCGGTGGAAACAGGGTCGGCGCAGCGAGGTCGCGCACCCAGTAGAGGTGCAGGAGCACGCCCGTGGCGGTGCACGCCGCCATGGTGAGGAAAACATGCCCCCAGTCGGCGAACACCACGATGAGCGCGGACCCGCCCACCAGCATGCCCACTTTGTAACCCGCGACCTGAGCGCCGTTGCCGGTGCCTAGCGCCGCCCCGGAGAGCAGATCGACGGCGAGGCCGTCCACCGCGACGTCTTGCGCCGCTGTCAGCGCGTTCATCGCGAGCAGCAGGCCGAGCAGCGGCACGAGCTGAGTCACAGGATCGAGCCACGCCGCGGCCAGCTGCAGCACCACCAGGCCAAACGTCAGCGGCAGGATCCACTGGTGGCGGGTGCCGAACCGGTCCACCCAGGGCGCGATCAGGGGCTTCAACAGCCAGGGCAGGGCGAGCAGGCCCGCGAGCGAGATCGCGGTGAGGCTAACGCCCTGATCGGTGAGGTGGAGCTTGAGTGCTTTGCCCTGGAAGCCATAGGGCATGCCCTGGACGAAGTACAAGGGCAGCAGGGCGGCGACGGGGCTCGGCGGCGCTCGAGGCGCCATCGGGCATCAGCCCTTGCGCGGCGGGCGCGACCCCGGCGGCTTCGCCGGAGCTCGAGGCGACGGGCGCGACCCGGCGGGCTTCGCCGGAGCTCGAGGCGACGGGCGCGACCCGGCGGGCTTCGCCGGAGCTCGAGGCGACGGGCGCGACCCGGCGGGCTTGGCCGGAGCTCGAGGCGACGGGCGGGACTCCGCGGGCTTCGCCGGCGCTCGGGGGCGGCCGGCCCCACGCGATTCCTTCGGGACTTCGTCCGTCTTGAAGTGCGAGCGTGTGTAGGCCGCCCGGGCGCCAGGACGGGGCGCGCCGACCCGGGGGGCCTCTGGGGCGCCAGCGAAGCGCCCACGCTGGAGGCCCACGGCCTCCTCGAGCCCGGCAACCTCCTCCGGCGTGAGCATGCGGCACTTTCCGGGCGGAAGCGTTCCGATACGCACCGTGCCGTACGCCACGCGGACCAGCTTCAAGACGCGCCGCCCGCAGGCCTCGACCATTCGGTGGATCTGGCGGTTCTTGCCCTCGGACAGGACGACCTCGTACCAAGCGTTGGTGTCGGTCCGCTGGACGAGCTCGATGGGCGCGGAGCGGGTCCGGTAGCCACTGGGGAGCCGAACGCCCTCGTTGAACCGCCGGACAAGGTGCGGGTCGGGCTGACCCTGGATCTTCACCCGGTAGACCCGCGGCACGTGCTGGACAGGATCCATGAGGGCCTTGGCAAGATCGCCGTCGTTCGTGAACAGCAGCAACCCCTCGGTGTCCCAGTCGAGGCGGCCCACTGTGAAGACGCGCGGTAGGCCCTTCGGGAGAAGATCGTGAACCCGCGCCCGACCCTCCGGGTCGCGCTCCGAGCAGACGGTGCCCTTGGGCTTGTGCATGAGGACGTAGACAGGCGCTCCCATGCGCACCCGGGCACCGTCGACAGCCACGTTGTCCTTGAGAGGGTTCACGCGAGTGCCGAGCTCGGTGACGACCTGGCCGTTTACCGTGACCCGCCCCGCAGCGATCATCTCCTCGCCCTTCCGCCGACTGGTCAGGCCGGCGCCGCTCAAGAACTTCTGCAGGCGAATGCCATTGTTGCCGATCGGTGCCACGTCGCTCTCCTAGTGGCCGGGCTTCGAGCTCCCGGCAGGGTGTGGGTAACACGGGGCGCTGGATGATCCACGTGGAAAGCGCCGGAATGCAAAGGGTACGCAGCAACGTATCGGCCGCGATTTTGTTAATTCAGACGACCAGGGCTATTCTCGCTGCTCTGTCTTCGAGGGGATGACGTTACATGAGACTTGGTTGCCCTCACTGTGGAGCGTGGTTTGACGTCGCCGACGAGCGCGCGTCCGACCCGACCAAGTCCTGTACCTGCCCGGAGTGCCTCGAGGTGTTCCCCACGGGTGACGCGCGCCGCCAGGGCGCCGCAGCGGCGCCCGACGATGGCCTCGACTTCGGCTTCGAGCTCGACGGTCTGTCCCGGGCGGGCCTGTCTCAGGTTGGCGAGGTCACCGGTCACCGCTCTGCGGCGGATCCGTCGCGGATCAGCCTTCCGGGCGTGGTCGCCGCCGAAGAGAGCGCGCTCGGCTTCGACAACGCGGGCGACAAGTCCAGCAGAAACGAGGTGTCACACCTCAAGGACGTCGACCTCACGCTCGCGGGCACGTACCACCGCACGGGGCGCAAGCTCCACCACGCCACGGACGTGGTGTGGACTGGCCGCGGAAGAGAGGCCACAGCCACTCGCCCACCTGACCTGCCCCCCATCGTCCGGCGTTCGGATCCGGGGGTCCCTCCCCCGATTACGAGGAGCTCACCGCCGCCCACGCCACCGAGCCCCCCCCCCTCGGCGGTCTCCCCGACCGCGCCGACGATGGGCTTCGAAGGCTCGGCGCCGGGTCGCTCGGAGTCGTCCGTCGGCTTCGACGACTTCCCTCCGTTCGAGGGCTCCACCCCTGGCAGCAGCGCGCCGCTCGACTTCGGCTTCGAGGACTCGGTGTCCGTTGGGCCCGTGAAGAGCAACGTGAGCTCGTCCGCCAGGCAAGGTGTGCGGCCTTCCGCGGGATCCTTCGGCTTCAGCGATCGCAGCGCGACCGCTGGGACCGGTGGTGGGTCAGTGGTTGGGAAGAGCAACGCCGGCGCGCTCGAGGAGATGGACTTTTCGGGCCTCCTCGACGAGAGCCTGTCGAACCGCAGCGCGTTCGGAAAAGAGCAGAACCCGTTCGCCGACGTCGGGATTGGCGAGGACAGCGCACCGATGGGCCGAGGCTCATCCCGCCCCGAGCCGGAGTCAGTCCGCTCGAGCCGCGCCTCGCAGCCCGCGCCGGACACCAACTCGTTCTTCGTCGACGCTCCCAGCGCGACCAGCAGCATCGAGTTCGAGGTCGGGCCGTCCAACAACCAGTCGCAGTCCAGCGCCAGCTTCGACCTCGACGTGCCGGGCGATGCGGCCTTGCCGATCGTCGATGGCTCCGGGTCCTCCAAGCCCCGCCCAAACCGAAAGGGGGATCCCAAGGCTGTGCCGGCGGGCCAGCGGTCCAGCAAGGGTCCGTTGGTGGCCCTGGCCGTCTTGGTCCTGGTGGCGGGCGGTGGCGTTGCCGGCGAGCTCCTGGGCTACGGATACTTCTTCGTCGGCCTGTACGATGATCCCGCTGCTCCCCTCCCCGAGGGGATCGACCCGAAGCCCGCACCGGAGCGCCTCACGGGGGCCGCGGTTCCCGGGCAGGCCGCCGGACCGACCGCGGAGAAGCCGGACGACAAGCTACCGCCGGCTGGCGATAGCCAGACATCCTACGACGCCCGGATCGAGGCGGTGAGTCGCGCGGCCGAGGCCGAGGCCGACCCCACAAAGAAGGCAGCCCTGCAGGACCAGATCCTGCTGCTGCATCTCCAATCCCGGTTCCGTTGGCCGGGCCGCTTCCACAGAGACGAGACACGAAAGGCCGCTCTGGAGAAGGCGGGTCAAGAAGCCAAGCGACGCAGCTACACGTCCGAGTTCTTCGACCTCCTGGGTCAGCCGGTAGACGAAAAGACCGACCGGACTGCCGTGCTCGACAAGGCCGAGATCGTACTGGCCCAGGAGACGCCAGCCGAGCTCACGGGCGGCCGCGATCTCTTGTTCAAGGCGCTGCTGTTCCGCGATCGCGAGCGAAACGAGCAGGCGCTGCAGCTCCTCGATCTGGCCGTTCAAGAGCACCCCGAGTACGGATGGGCGCAGTTGGAGCGCGGAGGCGTGTTGCTCGAGCAGAAGCGGTTCGACGACGCCGTCGCCAGCGCAGAGTCGGTGCTGAGCCGCGACAGCAGCAACCACGACGCGCGGCTGCTGCTCGCGCGCGCGCTAGTCGCGAAGCAGGACGAGGCCGGCTACGAGCGAGCCCGCACCATTGCGGACGAAGCGCTGGCCAAAGCCAAAGAGGGCAACGACGTGTTCGGGGAGTTCGAGGCGAACCTCCTCCGCGCTCAGGTGGCGCTGCTTCAGAACAGGAACGACGACCGAAGGGCTGCCCTCGAAGCGGCGCTCGCCTTCGCGCCGAAGGACGAGACCCTCATGATCGAGCTGGCCGAGGCTGACCTCCGCACGGGCAACGCCACTCGAGCGGCCGAGCGTCTCGGCGCCTGCCCGGCGGACGTCTGCAAGTCACTCGCCTTCATCCGCACCTACCTGAAGATGCTCAAGGCCACGGAGAACCTGCAGGAGGCCGAGAACCTCACAGTCAGGGCCGAGCTCAGCTTCTCCAAGAACCCCGAAGTGCTGTTCATGTCGGGGGACATCCTCGAGCTGCGTGGCAAGCTCAGCCTTGCGGCGAAGAAGTACGAGAAGGTCATCGAGTTCGACGCCAAGCACCTCGAGGCCTACCTGCGCCTCGCCGACATCCAGAAGCGGGAGAAGGCGTTCGACAAGGCGGTCGTGATCCTCGACGCCGCCGCAAAGGCGTTCGAGGGCGGAGGGGCCGAGTCGGAGGCCGCGATGAGCATCGCCGTCGAGCGCGGTGAGCTGCTCGCCAAACAGGGTCGCTTCGACGAGGCGCGGGAAGTGTTGACGCAGGTCGTCAAGGTGCAACCGGCCAACGCTCAGGCGCGAGAGAGCCTCGCGACGCTCTTGGTCGCGCTGGGTCAGCCGGCGCTGGCTATTACCCACTTCGACAAGCTGTTCGATCAGGGCAAGACCAACGCCAACATCAGCTTGGCCTTCGCCGAAGCGCTGATTATGTCGGGCCGCCCGGACCGCGCGATCGAAGTGTTGAAGCGACACCTGGAGGCCAACCCGAAGGACCTCGACGCGCTGGTCAAGCTGGGCCACGCGTACGTCCAGAAGGGGCGCTACGAGGAAGCCATGGCTGTGCTCGAGCACGCCGTGGCGATCAACCGCAACTATGCGCCGGCTTATTACTTCGCAGGGCTCGCCGAGTACGGTCGGCAGAGACGGCTCGCTGACGAGGCGGAGCGCCGTCAGAAGGAAGGCGAGACCGTCCCGCTGGAGCAACGACCGGACTTCTCGAAGGCGGTCCTGGCCTTCTCGAACGCACGCGACAAGGACCCGGAGAACGTCCAATATCGGGAGTTCCTCGCGAAGTCGTTGATGGAGATGGGTAAGAAGCGCGACCTGCTCGCTGCGCTCGAACAGTACGACGCTGTCCTCACCGCCTACAGGAAGTACGAGCGCGTTCAGTCGGGTGTTCGAATCATCCCGAACGCAGAGGTCTACTTCAATCGGGGTGTCCTGGCGTCGAAGCTGGGCCGCCCCCGAGAAGAGATCCTGAAGAACTTCCAAGACGCGCTGCTTCTGGACTCGGCGCGCTCGGACTACATCGCGCGCTACGGCGAAGAGCTCTACAAGCTGCAGACGAAAGAGACTCAGGACGGCGCGCTCGTCCTGGAGGCCAAGGCGTACTTCCTCCTGGTCCGCGAGCACTACTCGAAGACGCACGTCCGCTCCAACTACTACCTCGGCCGCGTGTCGCTGCACGAGTGGGGCAAGCAGGCGTTCCGCAAGCCCGGCGATCCGCTCCACAAGGAGGCGCTGGACTACTTCAACCAGGTCGTAGCCGTGGGCGGGCACAACGAGTTCCCGGACGTGTACTTCTACATCGGCAACATCCAGCGCGAGCTCGGCGTCTACCGCCTCGCCGATGACGCCTACATGAAGTACCTCGACACGTACAAGCGCCTCTACAAGCGCACAGCCCCCAACGAGAAGTACGTCCGGGAGCTCATAAAGTCGCGTCCATGAGCCGCTGGCGCGGCGCGCCTCCCTGTCTCGCACAGGGGTCCCGCACGGAATCGGCGGGCAGGGCCGCCGCTCGGCTGAGTGGGCTCGCAGTCGCCGCGGTCCTCGGATGTGCGTCCGAGTCCGAGCCACAGGCGCCGCCGGTCCCCTCGATAGATGTCGCCATCCCCACGCTCACCCTCGACATCGTCGTCACCGGCCCGTGCGGGGGCCTCACCGATCGCTCGCCCTGCGATGACGGATCCCGGTGCACCGAAGCAGATGAGTGCCGCCAGGGTTCGTGTGTCGGGACCCCTATCGCGTGCGACGGGGGGACCGCCTGTACCCCGATCCTCTGCGACCCTCTGGCCGGGTGCCGCCCCAGCGCGCGGCCCGACGGCGCCAGCTGCACCGTGCCCTGCTATCACGCCGGGACCTGCATCGACGGTCTCTGCGTAGGTAGCGCCTCCGACCCGGTGGTGTGCGATGCCCCGACCGACCCCTGCGTCGGCAGAATCGACTGCAACCCCGACACCGGCGCCTGCGACCTCGCTCGATATCTCCTGGCGTGTCCCGTTGGACATGCCTGCGAAGCACGCGACGGCGTGCTGCAGTGCCTTCCCTCGCACCCCACCTACTGCCGACCGTGCGAGGACGACGCGCAGTGCGCCGATCCCGGGCACCCGATGCGCGTGAACCGCTGTCGTCCGTTGGACGCGACGGGGGCCGGCGGGACCTTCTGCAGCACGGACTGCGCCGCGGGCTGCCCCGCGGGCGCCAGCTGCACCGACGGGTATTGCCTCCCGGACACGAGCACCTGCGCCTGCGATCCGGCCTGGTCGTCGCTGAACTACGGCACGCCCTGTCTTCGCGGCAACGAACACGGCACGTGCTCGGGGCGGCGCCGCTGCGTGCAGGCCACCCTGACCAGCTGCGACGCAAAGGAGCCCACCGCCGAGCGCTGCAACGCCCTGGACGACGACTGCGACGGCGAGACAGACGAGCTGCCGGAGGGCACCTGCGGGCCCTCGGGGGCGTGTTGCAGCGCTGCCGGCAGCTGCTCCTCGCTCCCTCATCAGAGCTGCCTGTCTTCGGGAGGCAGCCCGGCCGGGACCGGCGTAAGCTGCGCCGAAGCGCCGTGTGGGACGTCCCCGGGCGCGTGCTGCGGCCCGACGGGATGTGACGTTCTCGCCGCCGCCGCGTGTCCCGCGAACTACCGCGGTGACGGCACCACCTGCGATGCGTGCGGCTCCCCGGCGCCGACCGGCGCGTGTTGCGCTCCAGACGGCGCCTGCCATGAGTCGACGGTGAGCGCGTGTTTCGCTGTGAACGGCACCTATGCCGGGCACGCGTCAACGTGCGCCGCTGGGCTCTGCGTCGCCCTTGGCGCGTGCTGTTTCTCCGGTCTGACCGCGGGCCCTGCGGAGGCCGACTGCGTGAACCTCGAGCATCAGGCCTGCGTCACGCAGGGCGGCACCTTCGACGCCGGCACCCTGTGCGACGGCCTGGCTTGTCCCATCCCGTCGGGCTCCGGCGCGTGCTGCACCGCCGACGCAGGCTGCGCGGTGGTCTCGGAAGCCGCGTGCAAAGCCACGCCGGGCCAGTTCCTCGCGGGCGAAGCGTGCTCAGGTCAGTGCCAATCCCCGGAGTTCGGCGCGTGTTGCGACGTGTTCAACGGGTGCAGCATGCGCCCGGTCGCGAGCTGCGCCGCCGCTACCGCGGAGTGGCAGGGGATCGGCAGCACCTGCCCCTCAGCGTGCGAAGACCCCCTAGGCGCGTGTTGTGTCGGCGTAAACTGCTATCCTTCGCTGTCGGTGACGCAGTGCTCTTTCGTCACAGGCACCTGGGCCGGGCCCGACACGACCTGCGAGGACAGCTGTGTGGACTGAAGACACCCCAGACCTCGCCGTGGCGCGACTCCACCTCGCGAGCCTTGGCTACGTCGTGCACGTCCGCGCGGGCGGCTTCTTCGAGTGCCTTGTATCAGGCGGTCCCGAGCGGTGGTTTGGACGCGGCGCCACAGAGGACGACGCGCTCATCGACGCCCTTCGCTGCATGTACCCCTCCCGGGCGTCACGTGCCGCGCGCCCTTCACAGGTCGCGGAGCCCGCGCGCGTGGTCGCGCCGCCAGACCCGCCAGCCGCAGCGCAACCCACCATGCCCGCGGAGGGGCCGCAGCCCGCCAGCGAGGCCCGCACCCAGGTTGAGCTCCCCTCTGTGCACGAAGCGCCACCGCCCAGCGAGACGCTGGCATATGTGGCCGTGCCCGTCGTGGAGGCCACGCCTCGCGCAACCCTCGATGTGGACACGGCGCTGGGCGAGGTCAACGACCTGCTGATAGTGGTCGAGTCGCATCGCCAAGAGCTCGCGCTCATGAGCCGCGAACGGCAGCGCCTCCAGCTGCTCGGCTGGATCTGTCACGCCAGGGCGCTTCAGGACGCCTCGGGGCGTTACCCACGCGTCGTGGGGCTGGTCACCGAGGTGGCTCGACGGCTCGGGGGCCTCGCGAAGCTCTGGTGGCCGGGCTCCGTCAACGCGCTCCAAGTAGACGCCGCGCCGGCGGACGTGGGCAAGGAGCTGAACGTGCCGCCCCGCGATCGCGCCCTGCTCACCTGGGCCACCGCGGCGGAGCTGGCAGAACAGCGGCTGCGCGAGGTGGAGGAGCGCGACGAGGCGGCCGGGCTCGACGAGTACGGCTGGGCCGACGCAGCCCGCCTCGAGCCGGCGCCGCTGGGGCCCGCGGATCGCCTGTCCGAGCTTCGCCGATTCGTCGAGCGCGTCGCCGGACCGGTCGACAAGGCCCCGCCGCCTGTTACGGACGACATCCGACGTCCGGCCGGGGAGCTTCGGGACTCGCTCATGCGTTGGGCGCGGCTCGGGCGCTGGCTTCGCGCGTCACCGATCGACTTCGCGCTCTGGGGCGCCACGATGGGTCGCATCCGGTGGCTCGCCGCCGCGTCGCAGAGCGCGCCCCTGCTGCAGCTGGTGGACGAGCGCTACAGCCCAGTTCGGAGCTGGGCGGCCGACCTCCGCGAAGACCCCGAGGCCAAGCGGCAGCAGCAGGTGCGCAAGACCCTCGTCAAGAACCGTCCCCAGCCTGGGGCGCCTGATGACGCGGTCCGCGCGTGGGTCATGGAGGCCCTCGGTGTCCTCCCACCCGAGCGGATCCTGAACCACATGCGGGACCATCGCGAGCTCGTCTTGGGGCTCACGGTGGATACGGTCGACGAACGCCGTCAACGTCGCCATCTGAAGCGCCTCCAGGAGCTGCTCGGCGGCCCGCCTGCCGTCATGGATGCCTCGGACGTTACCCCGACGATGGATGGGCTCCCCGTAGTCGACTACGAGGATGA
Source organism: Pseudomonadota bacterium (assembly GCA_005776725.1). Lineage (GTDB taxonomy): Bacteria > Myxococcota_A > UBA9042 > SXOO01. Next base: position 81,379 of record SXOO01000163.1, read on the forward strand.
GGGCGACAGCGGCGGCCCCACGCGCGACCAGGAGCTCCTGTCGGCGGTTCGGCCCCATACCGAAGGGCTCGCGGCGCTCTTCGTCTCGAATCGGGAGGACCCCACGCTACGTAACCGGCTCACCACCGCGTTCGGCTTCAGCCTGCTCGACTGGAGCGACGGGACCCCGCGCCGGCTCCAGGAGGTGGAAGCGCGGATCGTCGGCGGGAAGTACCAGCTGGTCCTGGGGGCCACCGGGTTCCAGTCTCACTCCATGGACGCCCTGCTCATGCGGGCCTGTCGTCGGGCTCACGTTCGATACGTGCGCGTCCACAGAGGCCGACAGCTCGCGTGCGTACTGGGCCTTGCGCGCGAGCTGGGAATCGCACCCGACGGGGTCGCGGGCAGCGCCGCATGACGCGCCCCTCGGACCACCGGACCGGGGGTGACCCGGCCGTGGGACGGGCCCTCACGAGGTGGCCCGCCCCAGGACCGGCGCGTCGCGGGGCTCAGCCCTCGCCCTGTCTCGCGGTGGTCCTGGGCCTCCTTCTCTCTGCATGCGGAGACACCCTGTCTCGCGGCGACAACATCACGCTCGCTATGTCGCCCGAGTCGCTCACGTTCGAGCCGCTCCCGCTCGGACGCTCGACCACCCAGGAGATCGCCGTCCGGCACGCCGGCAGCGAGGGGGTCGTCAAGCTCGGTAGACCGCAGCTCCCGCCAGGCGACTTCAGCGTTGCCGGCGACGCTGTGGCGCTCCGCCCCGGCGAAACGGCGGTGTTCACGGTCAGCTACGCGCCAAGCGACGCCCTAGGCGACGCCGCGGTGCTAGAGGTGGCACACGACGCTCTGGCGATAGGCCCTCTGCGGGCCGCGATCACTGCGCTCGCGCCTTACCCGATCCTGCGCGGCGGCGATGTGGCGTTCGGCGCAGTGCTCGTGGGCGAGGTCGCCGAGGCCAAGGCCACCCTCCAGAACGAGGGGTCGTACGAGGTGGAGGTTGCCTCCGTACAGATCGAGACCGACGACGGCGCCCCGTTCGGCCCACACGAGCTGCCGGACCTGCCCCTGCTGCTGGGGCCCGGTGACTCGGTGAGTTGGTCCGTGCGGTACGCGCCCGAGCCGGTTCACGGGACCGGGCGTCACACCGGCCGATTCCGCATTCGCGCGAACCACGTCGCCGCAGACAACACCCTGATCGAGATCGCGGGGCGGGCCATCACTCCTGGCCTCTCGGTGTCTCCCGGAAAGCTGAGCCTCGGGACGGTCGTGCCGGGAGACTCCGCGGTAGACACGGTCACGCTGGCAAACGTGGGCGACCTCGACCTCACGGTCCACTCCCTCGAGCTCCAGGGTGAGCCCGGCCTGGCCCTCCTGGCCCCCCCAGCCACGCCTTTCACCTTGAGCCCCGGCGCGGGCAAGGCCCTCACCGTGCGCTTCGCGCCCACCACGGAGCTGCCGGGCCCCGTGCTGGGCGTCCTCGAGGTTAAAAGCAGCGATGTGCTCCCCACGCGCACCGTGACTGTCGCCGGGCGCAGCGCGCGGCCGGCGCTTCAGACAGTCCCGGATGAGCTCCTCGATCTCGGCGTGGTCGCGGCCTTCCATCGCCATGAGCGAATGCTCCGACTGGTCAACTCCGGGGGCGCCCCGTTGACGATCCTGGAGGTGGCCCCGTCCCAGGAAGGACACCCGGGCTTCGCGATAACGCCGAGCACACTCCCCGTCGTGCTAGCGCCCGGTGGCGAGGCGCGGGTCGGCGTCAGCTTCACCAACCCAGGCGAAGCGGAGGGAGTGGTGTGGTCAGGAGTCACGATCACCACCGACGAAGCCGCGCCGGCCACGGTCAGCCTTCGCGCTCGCCTCGCCCCGTTTCCAGAGTGCCTCCCGGAGCTCTCGCCAGCGACGCTCGAGTTCGGGTCAGTGGTGGCCGGCGCCGTGGTGGACCGAACGCTCAACGTCAGCAACGCTGGGTCTCTCCCCTGCGAGTTACGCACGCTCGCCTTCGTCGACTGCCTGTCGAATGATGGCCTCTGCGAGCCGGACCCCACACGAGCCCCGTCGTTCCGGCTGGGCCTCGAGCCACCCGCGCTGGGCACCGTGCTGCTCTTCGGCGACAGCCTCTCCATCCCGATCCGCTTCGAGGCCACGGTGCCCGCTGGACCTCGAGCTGCCCTGCCCCTCCTCACGTTCGCGAAGGGTCTCAACGCCTCTGCCACGCTGACCACACCTTCCCCCTATGGCGGAGTGCCCCCGATGCTGCGGGCGGTGGTCGGAGAGGCCAGCATCGTGGCCACGCCGACAGAGCTCACCTTCGGGCTCACCAACCCGGGGTGCAGCGCGCCCGCCCAGACCGTGTCGCTCACTCGTACGGGCGACGCCCCGCTGAACCTCGCAACCATCGACACCTCGGACTGCCCCGCCCTTGCGCTCGTGCCGCCGCCCCTCCCCGCGCCGCTCCACCCCGTGACCGCCGTGGAGGTTCCCGTGAGCTTCGCCCCGACAGGTGGCGGGCTCCTCGACTGCCAGCTCCGCTTCGAGGCGGCCGACGGCGGCGCCGCGACCGTCCACGTGCTGGGGGTGGGCGCCACTACCGCGGCTCGTGAGGACGCGTTCGTTCAGGCCAAGGAGCTCGCGGTCGACATCTTGTTCGTCGTGGACTCCAGCGGCTCCATGGGCGACGAGCAGGCCGCGTTGGTGGACGGCTTCCAGGCGCTCGTCGACGCGGCGGCAGTGTGGAACGTGTCGTACCGCATCGCGGTGACCACTACGGATCCGGGCGAGGGAGGTCGAATCAGACGGCCGATCGCCAACAATGCGTGGCCATGGAGCTTCGCCTTGTCGGCCAGCGTGGGCACGAACGGCAGCGGGGACGAACGGGGCCTTCAGACCGCGTGGTTCGCGCTGCAGCCTGGGATGCTGGTGGAGAGCGACGTGCCCTGCACGCAAGGCGCGGGCTGCGTCGAGGGCCTCGAGTGCGTGTCGGGGAAGTGTGGCGGCGCCAACGCCGGCTTCGTGCGTCCGGATGCCATCTTGGCCATCGTGTGGGTCACGGACGAGGACGACCACTCTTGCGAGACGGGTGTGAGCGACTTCGTGGCGTTCTTCCAGTCTCTGAAGCCGCCGGGCCTGATGAAGGCGTACGCCATCGTCGGCGATCCGCCGACTTCGGAGGTCCCCACCGGTGGGTGCGGGGGCGGCGGCAACGCTTGCGCGGCCTGCGACGACCAGTGTTCCTCACAGGGCTGGGGGCCGAAGAACGGCGCCGAAGCCGGGCGGCGTTACCACGAAGCCGTGAGTCAGATGAACGGCAAGAGCTTCTCCATCTGCTCGTTCGGCGATCCCGAGACCGCCCCGGTGCTTCAGGAGATCGGCGCCGACGCGTTCAAGCCCAACGACACGTTCCCGCTGACGGAGCTCCCAGTGCCGGAGACCCTCGAAGTTCTGGTGGCCGGCGTCGCTTGCAGCTCCGGGTGGAGCTGGATCGAGGCCTCGAATGAGGTCGTCTTTGAACCGACGGGGGCCTGTTTTCCGGGTCCAGGTCAGTCCGTGCGTATTCGCTACGACGCGGCCTGTCAGTAGCTTCCTGGCGATCAGCGCACGTGGAAACCCGCACGAACGCACACCCCAATAGAGCCAAAAACAACCATTGAATCAACCACATGTCGATGGATCGGGCGCAGTGGATAAGTTTCTTGGAGGCTCCAAGGTCGGGCCGTATTCTGCGTCGGCTGGTGGGCACCCCCCGCCCCCGGCGTATATGACCCTGCGGATCGGACCGCCGCTCTTCTTTCGTTTCTTACGGATGCGGCCGATACTCGCTTAGCGGATGGTGTTCCCCGGAGGTTTGCCGTGAAGGAAAAGCGAAATACGACCACCGTAGAGACTCGAACGAACGTGAAGGCAGCTCTCCAGGCGCTCCCTGCTGGCACGCTGACTCACGAGGAGGAACGCCTCCTCCGCATGCGCTCAGGCGCAGGGTCGTTCGGTGGCAAGCACGAGCTCAAGGGTCAGGCGCACCCCGAGACGCGGGCGCAGCTCGCGATGCTCGAGGCGCAAGCGCTCGAAGCCATGACCCGGCGCGTTGCCACGCCTGCCGCGACGCCCGAAGGCGAAGCGCGCAAGGCCTTGATCCTGAAGAAGCTCCGCGAAGGGCGTTGAACGCCGGCGTGGGGTAGCCCCCCACGCTGCTGAGCATCTTCGACGACGCCGCCGGCCAACCGGCGCGCGTCGGCGCGTCGCGTCCCCTTAGAAAGCCCGATAGGCCGGCCGCTCGCCGTGCGACGCTCCGGCCAGCTGCCGCAGACGCCGCACACGCTCCTCCATGGGGGGATGCGTGGAGAACAGCGAGAGCATCCTCGAGCCGAACGCCGAGAACGGGTTGACGATGTACATGCTCGCCGTGGCAGGCGCTGGATGCGCGGGGATACGCTGAGCGCTTAGCTGGAGCTTCTCGAGTGCGCTCGCCAGCGCCTCGGGGTCCCCTGAGATCCGCGCGCCGGTCTCGTCCGCCATGTATTCGCGCGATCGCGAGATGCCGAACTGCACGAGCGAGGCCGCGATGGGCGCCAGGAACGACAGCAACAGCCCCCCGGCCATGGATCCGCCGCCTTCGTCCTCGTCGGACGACGAGCCGCCGAACATCGCCGCGTAACCGATCGCATTGGCGATCGAGCTCACCGCCGTAGCGAACATGGCGGCCACCGACGACACCAGGATGTCGCGGTTCTTGATGTGCGCCAGCTCGTGCGCCAGCACGCCGCGCAGCTCCCGCTCGGTCAACACCTGCATCAACCCTTGGGTCACCGCCACGACGCCGTTCGCTGGATTGCGTCCCGTCGCGAAGGCGTTGGGCTGTGCCTCCGGGGTCACGTAGACCCGGGGTTTGGGAAGCTCCGCGGCGCGGGCGAGCTCGTCGACCATGCGGTGCAGCGCGGGGGCCTCGGCCGGCGAGACCTCCCGAGCGCCGCTCATGCGCAGCACGAGCTTGTCCGAGAAGAAGTAGGCGCCGAGGTTCATCGCGACGGCCACGATGGCGAACAGCCAGAGGAAGCTCGGTCCGAGCGCACCGCCTATGCCCACGAGCATCGCGGACAAGACGCCGAGCAGGGCGATGGTCTTCAGCTGGTTGAGGATCACGTTTGGAGCTCCTTGTCAGGTGGGTGTTTGGGCAACGCCTTCCAAATTAGGACGGCCACCGCCACCGACAAGGCCTCGACGCCTGTGCAGCCCTCAGCCTCGGCCGAGGTGGACCCCGTCGGGCACGACGCCGTCCTTCGGGATGACGATGACCCCGTCGTGGATCGCCCACCCGTCGCCTTCGCCCTCGAGCACGCCGGCGTCGTTCGCGATCCGGACGTTGCGCCCGATGCGCGCGTTGAGGTCGACGATGGCCTTCTCGATGAGGGTGCCCTCGCCGATGCCCACGGGCGGGGCCTCCGGGGCCGACGGCAGCGGGTTGGGCTCGGCCCCCATGACGAGCGACCGGCGGATCGTGGCGCCACGCACGTGACACCGGACGCCGATGATCGACTCCTCGACCGTGGAGTTGATGATCACGGTGCCGTCGCCGAGCAGCGCGCGCTGGAACGTGGAGTTCGACACGCGGGCGCATGGGAGGTTGCGGGCGTGCGTGTAGATCGGCCAGTCCGCGGCGTCGAAGCGGAACGGCGCGTGTTCGCTCACGAGGTCCATGTGCGCGTCGAAGAACGACCCGATGGTCCCGATGTCGCGCCAATACCCGGTGTAGAAGTGCGACTGCACCCGGTGGGTGCCCACGAGGCGCGGGATGATGTCCCGGCCGAAGTCCGCGTAGTCATTGTCGAGCGCGGAGACGAGCACGCTCTTGCGGAACAGGTAGATGCCCATCGACGCCAGGTACGGGCGATTGGCCGGAAGACCGCGGTTCATGAGCCAGTCTTCGCCCAGCGCGAAGCCCTCGCGCTGCTCCGCGTTGCTCGGCTTCTCCCGGAAGTCCGTGATGCGGCCACCGGTGTCGACCTTGAGGATCCCGAAACCCGACGTGTCCGACTCGGGGACGGGCTGAACCGCGACCACGAGGTCGGCGGCCGACTCCGCCAGCGTGCGGACCATGGCCCGGTAGTCCATGCGGTACATGTGATCGCCCGCGAGGATCAGCACGAGGTCGGTCCGAAGCTCGTCGATGTAGGGCAGGTTCTGCCGCACGGCGTCGGCGGTCCCCTGGAACCAGCTGTCGTTGCCCGGCGTCTGCTGCGCCGCGAGCAGCTGAATGAAGCGCTGTCCGAAGTGGTCGAACTTGTAGGTGTTGAGGACGTGTCGGTGGAGCGAGTGCGAGTTGAACTGCGTGAGCAGCAGCACCTTTCCCATGCCCGAGTGAAGCGCATTGGAGATGGGGATATCGACCAGCCGGTACTTCCCGCCCACCGGGACCGCCGGTTTCGACCGCCGCAGCGTGAGTGGCTCGAGGCGGGTCCCGCGTCCACCGCCCATGATCACGACCCCTACGCTCAGATCCATCGCCGTACCTCCCGTCCGTGAGTCGCGAGAGCGTACCCGAAAGCCGACGTGCTGCGGAGGGGGGCTCGCGCGGCAGGAGCCCGGCAGAGAAAAACCGTTGCATCCGGGGTCGTTTATAAATATTCAGCTCTGTCTGGCGCCCGCCCGGGCCGCCCGCGACCCTGAAGGAGGCCGCCCACATGCGACGCATCGTCCTGCCAATCCTCGCCCTCGCGTCCAACGCGAGCGCAATCCCGCAGTGCAATGAGCCGAACGTGCTCGTGATCTTCGACGTGAGCGGCTCGATGGGCAAAGCGTCCGACCCCACCTCGAAGTACACGCAGGCCACGACGGCGCTCACCAGCACCACCAGCAGCCTGCAGGGCGATATCCGATTCGGCCTCCTCATGTTCCCGGAGCCCGCAGGTGGGGGATGCGCGCTGGACCCCACGCCCCAGATTGGGTTTGGCCTGAACAACCACGCCGCGTTCGCGAGCCTGTTGGTCCCGGGGGGCGCCACCTTCTGGGGCGGCCCGACGGGAACGCACGACACGCCGATGTTCCAGGCGATCTCCGCCGCCCAGGACGTGGCGATCCAGACCTCCGAGCGCCGCGGCTATGCGCTGCTGATCACCGACGGCTCGCAAGACTGCTGCATCAGCGGCGACTACGACAACGAGCCGGACTGCCTCCCGGGCTCCACGTCCTTCGAGCCGGGCGAAGCCGCGGAGAACGTGGTCGACATCGTCGGCGCCGTGACCGGCCTCGCGAACCAGGGCATCCATACCTTCGTCGTGGGCTTCGGCGCGAAGGTCGACGTCCAGGCGCTGAACAAGATGGCCGTCGCAGGCCTCACGGCCAAGCCGGGCTGCAACCCGTCCCAGACCGACGGCGCGGCGGCCAACAACTGCTACTACAACGCCTCGGGCGGGATCGACCTCCAGGTCGCGCTGGCCGCGATTACGAAGCTCGTCACCGAAGAGAGCTGCGACGGCAAAGACAACGACTGCGACGGCCAGATCGACGAGACCTTCCCCACACTCGGCGACGCGTGTGACGGTGCAGACGCCGACTCGTGCGCCGCCGGCGAGCTCGTCTGCGCCGCTGACACGGCCGGAGTCGTCTGCGACGAGTCGGGCGCCACTCTTCCCGAGCTCTGCGACGGCATCGACAACGACTGCGACGGCAGCACCGACGAAGGGTTCAGCTCGAAGGGCCAGCCCTGCGACGGGGGCGACTCTGACGCCTGCGCCGGAGGCAAGTACGTGTGCTCCGCAAACGGCACGCAGCTCGAGTGCGCCGAGACACCCGGCGCCGGCACGGTGGAGCTGTGCGACGGCCAGGACAACGACTGCGACGGTACGATCGACGAGGGCTTCGAGACCGTCGGCGACCCGTGCGACAGCGTCGACGACGACGAGTGCACCGACGGTGAGCTCGTGTGCAGCGCCACGGGCAAGTCGACGGAGTGCGACGAGGACCCCACCGGGGGCAAGGCGGAAGAGTGCAACGACGTAGACGATGACTGCGATGGCGAGGCCGACGAGGGGAGCTCGGAAGACCTTTGCGGCGTGGGCCTCCGCTGCCTCAAGGGCGTGTGCGTGAACGCCGAGACCGACCAGCCGGGCGGCTCCGACGACCTGGGCAACTCGGGCGACGCACAGGACTCACCTGCGAACCCGGACGCCGGCGGGGGCAACGACCAGGGTGGCCCCGACGCCGGGGGCGCCGTCGACCAACCAGGCGGCGACTCCGATGCTGGCCTCAGCACCGACACCGGCACCAGCGCGGACACCAGCGGCTCCGGCCTCTCGCCGTCCCTGCCGGCGGCTGCGCGGAGCGACGATGGCGGCTGCGGCTGCCGGATGGCCCAGCAGCGCGGTGTGCCCGCGGGCGGGCTCCTCGGACTCGGCCTCGTGGGTCTGGTGTTCGCCGCCCTTCGAAGCGGGCGCGCGCCGCGGACCTCAGGTGGGGCCTCTGGGCGCCGGCAGAGCTGAGAAGCGCCCTCGATGCGCTGGGGCCTGCGCGCCCCGTGCCAAATTTCGCCTTTGAACAAGACAAGTTGTATCGGTGGCACGGCTCGTGCTAAACGGCGCGGCGCAACGCAACCTGCGGAGAATCCAGTCATGGCTACCAACAGCCTCATCGGTCGAATCAAGCAGTTCCTGGCACCCGGAGCGGGCGCCCTCTTCGCGGCGGGTCTCGCCGTCGGCTGCGCGGCCGAGGAAGCCGCCGTCATCGACCCCGGCGCGGGGACGGACGGCAAGGGTGGGACCGCTCTCAAGGGCGACCACTGGAACTACGCCAACAACCCGGATCGCTTCAACATCCAGCTCGAGTACTCGCTGGACAAGCTGCCGCGCGAAGGCCGCGCCGACCGTATCCCGTGGCCGGACACCTACTGGCCCACGCACGAGGACAGCATCAACGTCCGCTGGGACGGCCGCACCAACCTCTCCCCCGCGGAGAAGTACGACAAGGCGTTCAACGGCTGGACGGAGCCCGAGGGCTTCATGGACCTCAAGCCGTACAGCGCCTCCAACTGCTCCGACCAGAGCTGGTCCAAGGACTACTACGCGAAGCTCGGTCCGGCCGCTACGTGGATCTCCGAGAACAAGGGCAACGCCGAGGCGCGTGACGGCCTCGACTCGGACAACGATGGCAAGACGGACGAGTGCGACGACCGTGACGGCGTCGAGACCTGGTGGGGCCTGTGCCACGCTTGGGTCCCGGCCGCGATGCTCGAGGCCGAGCCGCGCCACCCGGTCACCTACAACGGTGTGACGTTCGAGGTGTCGGACATCAAGGCCCTACTCATCGCCCAGTACGACCGCAGCTCCGCGTTCATGATCGGCGGCCGCTGCAACGACAAGGAAGTGAAGCGGGACGAGAAGACCGGCCGCATCCTCGACGAGCAGTGCCGCGACACGAACGCGGGCACCTGGCACCTCATCATGGCCAACATGCTCGGCATCCATAAGCGCGCCATCGCCGAGGACCGCACCTACGACTACCAAGTCTGGAACCAGCCGGTGCTCGAGTTCAAGGTGCACGAGATGAGCGAGATCACGCTCGAGCGCGCCTCGGAGCTGCTCCAGCTGGGCCACGGCAACGAGTGCAACGACACGGACAAGAAGTGCGGCTTCGGCAGCTGCACCGAGGGCAAGTGCGTGGTGTCGAAGTACCCGTACAACGACAACGCCGCCAAGCTCTACGAGGTCTCGGCCTCCAGCTTCTACATCACCGAGTCGCACCCCGCGAAGGTGCCGTTCACGGACGTCATCACCGAGTACACGCGCGAGGATCGCTACGAGTACATCCTCGAGGTGAACAAGGACGGCAAGATCGACGGCGGCGAGTGGATCGGCTCGTCCAACAAGAACCACCCGGACTTCCTCTGGCTCCCCACCGCTTCGCGCGGCGGCAACCCGAACATCGACATCGACCAGATCCGTCTGCTCGTGGAGAAGTCGCAGAAGCCACAGGAGGAGGACAACGGGGCGGACATCATCGTGCATGAGAACCCGTTCAAGTTCGACATCCCGGACAACGACCCGAAGGGCATCGTCAGCACCATCGAGTCCACGGACGCCTTCGCGGTGGCCGGCCTCGACGTCGAGGTCAACATCGAGCACACCTACGTCGGCGACCTCAAGGTCGTGCTCAAGAAGGGCACCAAGACCTCCGTGCTCCACGACAACGCTGGCGGCTCCAGCCGCAACCTGAAGCGCACCTTCAAGGTCACGGACCTCGACGGCATCGACGCCGCCGGCACCTGGGAGCTCTCCGTGGTGGACTCCGCGGCTTCGGACTCCGGCAAGCTGGTCAGCTGGAAGCTGAAGCTGCACGTCCCGGCCGAGGGCTCCGCGCCCACGGGCGGCACGATCTCCGCCAACAACGCCGACGCGGTGGCCATCACCGAGGCGGCCGAGGGTGTCACCAGCAGCCTGAAGGTGGAGGAGGCCCGTCAGATCAAGGGCGTCCGAGTCACCGTGAAGCTCAAGTACACCCGCGTCGGCGACCTCGAGATCGCGCTTATCCACGGCGCCGCCAAGGTGACGCTCTCGGCCCGTGAAGAGGGCGACGCCGCCACGCTCGAGAAGACCTACGACGTCGAGGGTTTCAACGGCCTCGAGTCGGCTGGCGAGTGGACCCTGTCGCTCGTGGACGGCGGCGAGACCGCCGGCGACTCGTCTGGCGAGCTCCAGAGCTGGTCGCTCGAGGTCCTGTACTGAGAATGCTGACGCGCGCTCGGAGACCGATGCTGCTCTCGGCTCAAAGCCGGGGGGGCACCGGTGGTCCGGAGGAAGGCTGCGTCACGGCGCGGCCTTCCGGAGCGGGCACCCAGGGGGCCGGAAGCCGGGAGGCTGGCGTTGTTCCCCATGGTGCCTGAGAGGCGCGAACCCCGAGGGGGCCTCCTGGCCCTGCTCCTCGTCATCGCTCCGACCGTGGCCGCCCTCGAGGTGCGGCCCGGGAGCGACGGACACTTCCTCACCGCCTGGCAGACCCTCACCATCCCGAGTCGCGAGGTCGCGACGCGTCTGGCCGCGCCGCTCAATGGGCGCATCGGCTGGGTCAACGCCCCAGGCCCCTACGTCGATGGCGGGAAGGCCCTACGGCCCAAGAAGGGCCTCTCGGTCTTGTTCTTCCAAGAGCTCGAGATCACAGGGACGCAGCCGATCGTCGCCGAGCTCGGAGTCGGTGCGGACGGTGACTTCGCTGTATGGCTGGATGGCCGCGAAGTCGGTCGCTTCCAGCGCCGGCAGCTGGCCCTCTGGGACGACCGCGTCGTGCGGCTAACGCTCGCGCCGGGTCAGCACACGCTGGCGATAGAGACCTACCGCAAGGCCACGCAGGGCGGCAACGGCTGGCGCCTGGCCGCGCGGCTTCGCGACGGGAGCGGCGGAGTCCCACCGGGCCTGCGCTTCCACCTCCCGGCGATCGATGACGCCGCGGCGCTGCACGCCGACGGCCATGAGGTCACGGCCCACGTCACGCCCACGTCGCGGGGTTTCTCCGTGGACGTCAAGGTCGCTCCGCGCGGCGCCACGGTGGTGGGCGAGAAGCTGGCGGGCGAGGTCTCGCTGGGCTCGCGCGCAGTCGGCCGATGGAACACGGGGCCGCTGGAGGTCGCTCTCGAGCGCGACGGCCAGTACTCGCTGGGCGTCACTTATGGCCCGCGCCGGTTCACTCGCAAGCTCGGCTTCACACGCGCCTGGCACGAGCTCCTGGCAAAGACCCGAGCGTCCCTGGCCACCGCGAAGCTCGCCGTCGCGGAGCGCGACAGCCTCAAGTGGAACCTCGAAGAGCTCACCCGCCACGTCGCCGACAACATCCCCGACACCCGGTGGCTCGACGCGGAGCTCCGGCGCGTCGCAGCTTGGGCGGAGACTGCGGCGGGCGGTGCCAACCCCTACGACTCGCTGCGCGGGGCGTTCTATCGGGCCTATCAGAGCCCCTACGACGGCCGCCTTCAGGCCTACAGCGTCCACGTCCCTCGCCGCTACGAGGCCGCCACCAAGGACCGGTGGCCCCTGGTGATCGGGCTCCACGGGATCGGGAGCGGGACGCACTACACGCTGCGACGCGTGCTGGGCAAGGACCGCGACAAGGAGGGCGGCGAGCCGGACGGGAAGCCCATGATTCGAGGCAACATGCCCGAGCTCCCGGACTACGGGGTGCTCACGGCCACGGCGTACGGCTATCACAACAGCGCGTTCTGGTTTTACGGCGAGGACGACGTGATGCGCGTCGTGGAGGAGATGAAGAAGGCCTATCGCGTCGACGACGACCGGGTCTACCTCACGGGCCTCTCCCTCGGCGGGCTGGGCACCTACCATGTGGGACACCACTTCGCCGATCAGTTCGCCGCGCTGGGCCCCCTCGGTGGCTTCTCGTCGGTCAAGATCTACCAGCAGATCCGCAAGCACCCGAAGACGCCCTGGGAGTCGGTCCTCGTGGAGCAACGCGACGCCACGACGTACGCCGAGAACGGACGACACACCCCCATGAAGGTGGTGCACGGCCAGTTCGATGCGCCGAACCACGCGAAGGCCATGACGAAGCGCTACGAGGCGCTGGGGTACAAGGTCGAGCTCGACATCCCACCCCTGCCCCACGACGTCTGGCAATACAGCTATGGGGACGGCGCCCTCATCCGATGGATGAAGCGCTACACCCGCCCCACCTGGCCATCCGAGGTGGTGTTCAAGACCCACAGCTATCGCTACACCCGCGCCTACTGGACACGCCTCGGGTGGATCGACGACTACACGAAGCCCGCGCTGTACAAGCTGAGCGTCACCGGCGCACGCGTCGTGTTCTCTGCCCTGGAGAACGTCAGGGGGCTCACGCTCGATCTCTCGAAGCCGGCGCTGCCGAAGTCGGGGCCCATCGCGCTGGTGCTGCCCGGGGGCGTGCGGCTGGAGACATCGACCCGTGGGCCCGTCCACCTCCGCCGTGAGAAGTCAGAGTGGGCGTTGGCGCAGAGCGCCGAACCTCCGGCCGGGTGGAAACGACCGGGTTGCAGCGGCCCGGCGGACGACATCATGCACGAGCCGCACGTCTTCGTGGTCGGCACGCGCGACCCAGCGCAGACCGATACGAACCGGCGCCTCGTTGGGGAAGACCGCACCTACCTCCGCCACATCGACCACGACATCGCCTTCCCGGTGGCCGACGACGCCGCGCTCACGGACGCCGAGCTCGCGTCGAAGAACCTCGTCGTGTACGGCAACGCGCGGTCGAACGCGGTGCTGGCGCGGGCGCTCGCCACGGGCAAAGTGCCGCTTCGCTTCGAGGACGGCGCCTTGTTCGTGGGCAAGCGCCGCTTCGCGGGTGCGGACGTGGGCGTGGTGATGATCGTGCCGAACCCGTGGAACCCCGCGAGGATGCTGAAGATCATCGCCGGGGTCACCGAGCGGGGCACACTGCTGTCGCGCCACCTACCGCGCTTCGTCCCGGACGTGATGGTCTACGACGACCGGGTCGCCACTCGCTACGGCGAGCGAATCCTCATCGACCGACCCGTTCGGTTCGGCGGCTTCTTCGGCAGCGACTGGTCGCTCCCGCGGGGACTCGCCGAGCCGGGCGACCTGTGATAGCTGGGGCCTCGTGAAGAAGCTGTTCAACACCTTCTGGTCCATCTGGGTTTGGCTCTCGTCCTACGTGCTCATGATGGTCTCGGCGAGCCTCGCGATCGCCTTGACACCGTGGCGCCCGTTCCGAAAGACCCACAACTGGCTCGGCGGCGCCGGCATGGCCGGATGCCTCACGCTCACCGGGAGCCGCTACCGGTTCATCTACGACCCGGCGTACGACCCCACCATTCGAAGCGTCTACGCCCAAAACCACGTCAGCGTGATGGACGGCCACATCGCGTGCGCGGTCATCCCGCACTCGTTCTGCGGCCTGCACAACCACTGGCACTTCCGGCTGCCTGGCTACGGCTGGATCATGAAGCTCGCGAGCGGCATCCCGGTCTACCCCCATGCGTCAGGGCGCACGGCCGAGATCACCGAGGCCGCCAGGAACCGGGTGAACGATCTGGGGATCTCGATCCTGGTCTTCCCAGAGGGGCACCGCACCCGCGACGGCAAGGTGGGCCCGTTCAAGCGTGGGACCATGTTCATGGCGCGCGACGCCGGGATCCCCGTGGTCCCCATCGCCGTGCGCGGCATGGACAAGGTGAACCGCAAGGGCTCAATGCGCATCTGGGCGGACCAGGAGGTCGTGATCTACATCGGCCGGCAGTACGAGACCACGGGGCTCGAGACCGACGAGGACGTCACGGCGTTCACCGAAAAGATCCGTAAGATCATCGCGGACTTCGCCGACGACGGGAAGCTCCCCGCGGGCGTCGTCGACACGGGGGAGCACACTCCCAACCCGCGCCTCCAGTTGGCCTGAGTCTAGAAGAGGTCGCCCTGCGGCGGCTCAGCGCGCTTGGGTGGGGTGAGGCCGAGGTGCGTGTAGGCGCGTGGCGTGGCGGTGCGGCCACGGGGCGTGCGCTGAATGAAGCCCTCCTGCAGGAGGTACGGCTCGTAGACGTCCTCGAGGGTGCCGCGTTCTTCGGACAGGGCCGCGCTGAGCGTCTCGATCCCCACGGGCCCACCGCCGAACTTCTCAATCATCACGCCGAGATACCGGCGGTCCATCTGATCGAGCCCCAGCGGGTCGATCTCGAGGCAGTCGAGCGCGTACTTGGCGATGGCCAGCGAGATGCGGCCATCTCCCTGCACCTCGGCGTAGTCCCGGACGCGGCGAAGCAGGCGATTCGCGATACGCGGGGTCCCGCGAGAGCGCGCTGCGATCTCGCGAGCCCCGTCGGCGGCGCACTCAACCGCCAAGATGCGCGCCGACCGGTCGACGATCCGCGTGAGCTCTTCGCGCGAGTAGTACTGGAGCTGCGCGTGGAAGCCGAAGCGGTCGCGGAGCGGGGAGGTGAGTAGGCCGGCCCGTGTAGTGGCCCCGATGAGCGTGAAGGGCTGCAGTGGGAGCTTCAGGTTTCGCGCGTGCGCGCCCTCGCCCACGATGATGTCGAACTCGAAGTCCTCCATCGCGGGGTAGAGGTTCTCCTCCACAGCGGGGTTCAGCCGGTGGATCTCGTCGATGAAGA